>CAYWKJ010000031.1:0-13526 GCA_964459205.1 uncultured Candidatus Peribacteria bacterium
CGCCAAAATCAAAACCGGCCCGTCAATTGCGGTCACTGCTTCTTGCTGTGGCGGGAGATGATTGGCAATCGATTTATTCCTGGCGCGGGGCAACGATGCGTAATATTTTGGATTTTGAAAAAGATTATCCGGAGGCCACAATTATTAAATTAGAGCAGAATTACAGGTCAACATCGGTGATTTTGGATGCTAGTCACGCGGTGATTGAAAAAAACAAAGCCCGTACGAAAAAAAAGTTGTGGACTGAACAAGACGGCGGGGAAAAGATTCGAATTTGGGAAGCGATTGATGAGCGGGACGAGGGATTGATGATTTCCAAAGAAATTCAACGCTTACTTTTGGAGCACGAAAAACCTGATTATCGGGATTTTGCGATTTTGTATCGGACCAATGCGCAATCACGTGTGGTGGAAGAGGCTATGATGCGTCACGGGATCCCCTATCGAATTGTGGGAGGCGTAAAGTTTTACAAACGAAAAGAGATTAAAGATGTGCTGGCTTATTTGCGTTTAATTGAAAACCCGGCGGATAGTGTGAGTTTGCTGCGGGTGATAAACACTCCCCCGCGTAAGATTGGGGGGCGGACTTTGGAGGTTTTGCAAGATTTGGCGCGAGCGCGTGGTGATGAGCCGCTGTATTCGGTGATGCGTGATATTGAGGCGATTGGAGAGAATCGGCTACCCGAACAAAAGATGATGACTCTAGGTAAATTTGTGAAAATTATTGCTAAAATGCAGAAGATTAATCAGGAATTTGCCGCGGCTGGCGTGATTAAGCATTTGTTAGAAGAATGCGGGTATAAGGACTTTTTATTAGACGGCTCAACAGATGGGGAAACACGATTTGAAAACGTGCGAGAGCTTGTTTCGGTGGCCAGTAAATATGACAAATTGGAGCCTGGAATTTCACTTTCTACGTTTTTGGAAGAGGTGGCGCTTATTTCGGATTTAGACAAGATTCAAGATGATGATAATGCCGTGACTTTGATGACTTTGCATTCGGCTAAAGGGCTGGAATTCAGAAATGTTTTTATTTGTGGAATGGAAGAAGGAGTTTTTCCTCATTCACGAAGTATGTTTGAGCCAAACGAGTTGGAGGAAGAACGGCGGCTGATGTACGTGGGACTAACGCGGGCTATGGAACGAGCGTATTTGTTGTATGCGGAACGAAGATTGCTTTATGGCGATATGAAACAGAATGCGCCGTCACAGTTTTTGCGTGATTTACCCGAAGATTTAACAGAGACAAATTGGGAAGATGAATCGATTTCGGATGAGGCAAAAGAAGTTGGTGGAATTTTGGGACAATATTTGAAAAAGAAGGGTCGTGGTTTTGCTGGAGGAATGAGGCGTGTGCCTGTGGAGAGTAAAAGTGGATTTTATGCAGACCCAGAACCGCAATACGATGGAATTGATGAGCTGCCGGACGATGATTTAACAGGAGGCGACATCATTGAGTATGGGCCGGGCGATCGCGTGCACCATCATACTTTTGGTGAGGGCGTGGTGGCCGCGGTGCAGGGTGGAGTGATTACTGTTGCGTTTAAAGACGCGAAATACGGGGTTAAAAAATTAGCGGCCTCAGTGGCTCCGCTGAAGAAATTGGATTAGGAAAACAGTCTATTAAGGGCGTATTATTATGAAAATATTTCCATCCAAATTATGAAAATACTCATAATAAATAGTGCCGAGCCAAAAGAAAGGGGCTTTGTAGATCCAATAGTTCAAGCATTGGATGGGATAGACTTAGAAATAAACATATGTGAATGGAGAAAAAATTCTGATGATTTAGACTCTTATGATGCAATTATCATTAGCGCATCCCCAAGGGGAGATAATGCAAATTTTAAAGATCGCATCAAAGCCTTTAACTGGCTTAGAACTATAACAAAACCTGTGCTTGGAATATGCGCTGGGCAGCAATTCATTGGGTTTATTTTCGGTAGTGATTTAATTAAAAACCAAGAAATCGAAGATGGATTCTTCACTGTGCAGATTAAAGCGGACAACCCTTTATTTAAGGGATGTAAGCATGAATTTGAAGTAGAACAGCATCATAATGATTCCATCACATTGCCAGATAGATTTGAACTATTAGCCAGCTCATCTAAGTGCAAAGTACAAGCCATTTGCCACAAAAATAAACCGATTTTTAGTGTTCAGTGGCATACAGAGAGATCTAATCCAGAAATCATTAGGAATTTTGTTGATATCGCAAAAGAAATTTCAGAAGTTAGCTAGTTGATTTTTCTTTTAGGAAAACGGCCCACAGAGATGTGAGCCGCTTTTTGAGGTGTGATTTTGAGGTGGATGGCGGGTCGCCTTTGTGGCGCAGAAAATGCGAGTGCGCTACCAGCTATTGCCGTGAGGGCCGCCGTAGGCTCCTTGGTGGTTTTGGGTGTTGTCGGGGTTGTTGTAGATGGGGTTGGGGTTGCCGCTATGGAGGCAGGAAGACCCGGCCTGCAGGGTAAAGTCGCCGATAGAAGGATCCGTGAAGGCCGGGTCAACAGTCGAATTGCCGAGTCCCAGGGTGACGTTCCCGCTGGTGCTTCCTTGCGCGTTGTCGTAGTAGGTGTTGTAGTTGGCAGTGAGGGTGTAGGCGGCGTTGTCGAGATGGATTCCGTAATAGGTGTGCCCTACAGAAATCGTGTTTTCGACGTGTCCACTAGCGTCGGTGGCCCAAATGCCACCGCAACCACACTGATAGAAAACTGCGTTGCGAACTGTGAAACTGGAGTTGTCGCCGGCACGCACCCCACTGTGACCCGCATTGGTTACGATCAGGTTGGAGATTTGGATATCTGTAGCTGATCCAAAAAGCGTGACCCCGTAACTGTCAGGCTCGTCGATGCGGACGTTTTGAATCGTCGCGCTGGCCCCGCTGTAGATCACGATGCCGGTAGTTGTTCCACTTGCTTCGATGTAGAGTTGCCGCAAAGTGAGCATGCCGCCATTTAGCTCGATTACGCGTCCACCAGCGCCGTGTAGAGTAAACCCTTCGAGTACAGCCGTGTTGGTTTCGCCACTGGCGGCCAGAACGAGCGGGTCGTATTGGCCGGTTTCGACGCCATAGAGGTGCGTCTGATCTGGGCCATCCAAGGAACGCACGGTGATGTCTTCGCCACTGAAGGCAAAGTCCTCGTGGTAATCACCAGACTCAACGCAAACGACTTCACCAGTTACGGCGAGGTCGATCGCCTCCTGAATGGTTGGAATGTCGAGCGGAACGGTGTAGTTGCAACCGTCATCCGCATCGTCATCGTCATC
This sequence comes from uncultured Candidatus Peribacteria bacterium, assembly GCA_964459205.1. GTDB lineage: Bacteria > Patescibacteriota > Gracilibacteria > UBA1369 > UBA12473 > JABJMC01. The sequence continues at coordinate 3,267 of CAYWKJ010000031.1, forward strand.
CGCATCGTCATCGTCATCCGCGAGATCGTCATCGTCGCCCGGATCACTGTCATCATCCGACTGGTCGTCGTCAGATCCAGGGTCGGAGTCATCGTCGTCGCCGAGGGGGTTGTCCGGCTGACCGTCGCCGTTGCAGTCGATGTAGCCCTGGTGCCCGTACCAGCAACCGGTGGTGAGGTTCTCGTGTCCGGATATAGGCTCGGGCACCGCTGCTTCGCCGCTTAAGTAAAACGCGAAGTGCAAGTGCGTGCCGGGATGTTCGGGGCAGGCGCTGCCAAGTACGTAGCCCGAGTTGCCGCAGAGTCCAATGACATCGGCTTGTGTGACCTCCTGGCCGGCGTAAACCTGGGTTTCGTCGAAATGGGCATAACGGGACTTGTATCCCTGCCCATGATCGATCAGCACATAGTTGCCGTAGCCGTCGTGGTCGTAGGCCACGATCTCGACCACGCCCTCGCGGACCGGGTAAATCGGCTGGCGCCAGGATTCACATCCCGCGAGGGCGAAATCCAAGGCGTACCGATCATCGACCCAGTCGTAGCCGTAGTCCATGTGCGATCCTTCATTGTAGGCCCGTGTTAGCTGCCAAACTTCTCCTTCTGAGAAAGGGAGCTTGAGTTCGCTAGTGGGACCACCGACCCCGTCGGCATCATCGTCCCCTGACGCATCATCATCCGAGGAGTTCGTGTCGTCGTCCGAGATGACATCATCGTCTCCGATGTCGTCATCTGCGGGATCTGCGTCGTCGTCACTGGCGTCAGGCCAGTCCGGATCGTCGACGTACTCCTTGTCATTGTTGCTGGCAAAACCCACATTCAGGCATCCCGAAAGATACCCGCACGTAAGCGCGAATAAAACAATCCACTTGTTACTGGGCATTTTTGACCTCCTTAGTGTCAGTTTGTCGCCCGAAAAGACTCTTGTACTTGTGTCACTTGTTCTTTATGACCAGGTGTTGACGCCTCGAAATAGGCGCTAAATCCAATAATTTCATCTCCTAAATCGTAATAATAAATCTGAAAATCACTCATGAACTTCCCAGTTCGGATCATAATCGGCGCCTCATCGAGACTACGTTCAGCTATAAAATCTATATCGTCAGCCTGAAAAAGCGCCATTTTAATGGCCTCCTCTTGATCCCAAAATTGGATTTCGTTATGACTTTTGGTCACAGTCCAATTAGATGGATACTCAAGAGTAAAATGCTCGTCTTGATAGGTTAAAGTCGTTCGCATACAACCCGCGAACGTAAAAAGGGCAATAATAAAAATAATCTTTTTCATAAAAATAGATGTTAAGGAGCCTCTCTTTCAAAGATCTTTCGCCCCCACCCTAACAAACCCACATGAACTAGTTCTAACAAAAAGATGAATAAAATATGAACGGGAAAAGAGGCGGTTGGGGGTGTCCTTGGCGCGCATGTACCAAACGTTTGACATGTTGCTCTCGCGCCACCTGGAAAAGTGGTATTCCTGTCAAGCTATTGTACATGCACCAAAAGGTATACCCCTACTCCTCCCCCGCGGCCCACAAAATTGTGCAAAACCCACCTAATAATGTACAATCAACAAGACACAATTTAACCTCTCAAAAATGCAAGAACGTTATATTAATTTTGATCTTGATCCACTCGCGGACGGCAAATATATGCTGGTGGTTTTTCATATCATCCCAAAAGAAGGGCATGATTTAGTTGGAACTGCTTCGGAAGTGGCGGCTGAATCTAGTACTGGCTCTAATCTTCGCGTGGGAACAGCTACAGATTTTTCGGATGATTTAAACGCGATTGTTTACAAGGCTGATGAAGAGAAAAACCTGGTTTGGATTGCTTATCCGTGGCGAATTTTTGACCGTGGCGGGAATGTGCAAAATCTGCTGACTTTTGTGGTTGGAAATGTTTTTGGAATGTCTGATGTGGTGGCTTTGCGGGCCGTAGATTGCTGGATGCCAAAAGAAATGTTGGAGCATTATGATGGGCCGTCGACCACGATCACAGATTTGAAGAAGTATCTTAAAATCGACGGCCGACCAGTACTCGGCACGATTGTAAAACCCAAAATTGGCTTAAAGCCAAAAGAATTTGCTGAAGTTTGTTATCAATTCTGGTCAGGTGGCGGTGATTTTGTGAAATTTGATGAACCACAAGCTGATCAAGAATTCTGTCCGTTCAACGAATGTGTCGATGAAATTCGCTTAGCCATGGATCGCGCTGAAGAAGCTACTGGCGATACTAAAGTCATGTCTTTTAATATTTCCGCTCCTGATTTTATGATGATGCAAGAACGCGCTGAATATATTAAATCTAAGATGAAACCAGGTTCATATGCGTTCTTGGTGGACGGAATCACTGCTGGGTGGACCGCTCTACAAACCGCACGCCGTATGTGGCCAGAAGTTTTCCTACACTTCCATCGTGCGGGGCACGGTGCCTTTACGCGCCAGGAAAACCCAATTGGATTCTCCGTTCCATTTATGACTATGATGGGGCGTATCTCTGGTGCTTCTGGAATGCACACTGGGACAGCCGGAATTGGTAAAATGGCCGGATCTGAGGGAGAAGATATCATGGCTGCTCACGCAGCGTTATTCCCAGAATCCGAAGGCCACTATTTTAAACAAGACTGGTACGGCATGAACGGCATGTGTCCTATTGCCTCCGGCGGACTCAATCCTGTGCTTCTCAAACCCTACGCCGACGCCGTCGGCACCACAGACTTCATCACTACTATGGGTGGTGGAGTTCATTCTCATCCTGGGGGCACATCTAAGGGCGCTACAGCCCTTCGCCAAGCCTGCGCCGCCTGGGAAGAAGGCATCAAACTCACTGAACACGCCAAAGATCACGAAGAATTAGCAACCGCCATCGAGTTCTACACCAACAAAGTCCCTTATACTAAAAAATATCTAGAATAATTTTTATTCATTTTTAACCCTCCCACCATGCGAAAAATTTCTATTTTCTTTGGAGTCGTAGCCCTGTTGATCGGTGGCTGCGTGGCCCTTGTTTTTACTCTGACTGCTGGTTTGCCGGCCGCAGCAGATGCGTTTTTCTCTACCGCTGCTAGTGGCGATGTAGAAACTGCTTACGAAATGACGGCAAGCGGTTTTCAAGACGAAGTTGAGATCGAGGAAATGATAGATTTCTTGGATGCCAGTGGCTTAGATGGTTATGATAGTGCTACTTGGTCTACTCGTTCTTTTGAAAATGAGTGGGGGTACCTTGAAGGAACAGTAACTACCGACGAAGGGGAACTAGTCCCACTTTTTATAGACCTTTTAAAGGAAGATGACACTTGGAAAGTCTACTACATTGAGCTCCTATAATTTCTTGATAAGTTCATGAAGCAGCTCCGCATCCGTATTCCGGGCAAAATTATTGAAATCCCATATCTTGTAATCAAAGGCAAAGAAAAAGGGAGGCGCTGTATTTTGTCCGGTGGAATGCATGGCGATGAGGTTAATGGCATTGCTTTGACCCAAAAATTTGTTGATTATGCTCGCAAGCATGATATTGAAGACGACCTCAAAGGCGAAATTGTAGTTTTTCCAATTCTTAACCTAAGTGGTTTTGAAAAACACATTCGCCAAATTGCGTATGACAAAAAAGATCTAAACCGTAGTTTTAATCGAAAAAAAGATAAAACTGCCAGTAATTTTATTGCTAATTCTCTAGAGCGACATTTTTATTCCAAAGCAGATATTGCCATTGATTGCCATGATTCTGGGCATCGTAATATGCTTATCCCGCATACTCGCGTTCATAAACACGAAAGCCATCTTTGCACTGACTGCACTCACCAAATGGCGCGTGCTTTTGGGTCTAAAATTATTGTAGAAAGAAAAGGCAAACCCGGGATGCTAGCCGTTGAAATGGCTAAAAAATATACTCTGCCGGTGCTCACTATTGAAATTGGTGGGGCTTTGAAAGTAGCTCATGATTTTCTGCAACAAGGATTAGAAGGGATTATCAATATTTTGCGCCAGCAAGATTTTCTTCCGGGAGAAGTTTATTTCCCGCGTAAACAATATTATCTACATGATCGTTATGGTGTGCCCTCTAAGCACACTGGACTCCTTAAATTTACCAAAAAACTAGGTCAACGCGTGCATCGCGGCGATAACATTGGCTCTATTTATGTCCCTGAAAAAGCCCGTAGAGAAGAACTAATCGTTCCCATGTGCGGCCTGCTCTTTTCTATTCAACACGCTGATTCGATTGCCGCCGATGAAATTATGTACTCGATTTTAGAAGATAAAAAATGTCATAACAAACGTCTTCGCACAGCGCGGATGTTTGAAGAAATTAAAAATATTCAAATGTAACCTTTTTTTATGATAAATCTACTTATCTTAGCGATCGCCCCCTCTGTTGCTTTGGCACTACTTTTTTATGCTCGTGATAAACACGAAAAAGAACCGTTTAAATTACTGGTGAAAGTTTTCTTACTCGGTGTGCTAAGTATTGTGCCGATTGCTTTTATTGAATTAGGTTTGTTTGCGTTAGTTGGGTTAGATCCCCTAGCACCCTCTGGCCTGATGGCTTCTTTGCTTTCTAATCTGTTTTTAGTGGCAGTTATCGAAGAAGGGTTTAAGTTTTGGATTGTGTATGGCTATGTTTGGAAAAAGAAAGCATTTAACGAGCCTTATGATGGAATTATGTATACGGTCATGGCCTCACTTGGTTTTGCCACGGTTGAAAATATTTTTTATGTTCTTCCGTTGGGATTTGAAATCGGGGTTTTACGTGCTTTTTTAAGTGTCCCTTTACACGCGCTTACCGCTGTAATTATGGGTTACTACATTGGCATGGCTAAATACGGAAAAATTCCACACTGTACTCGTCACTTGATAAAAGGTTATGTAGCGGCGGTGGTGATTCACGGGTTCTTTAACTTTTTTGTGTCTAGTCAAAGTGGATGGCTCATTGCTATGGCTCCCGCGCTAATTATTTATGCTTGGATCGTCGGACTTCGCGCCAGCCGTTGGCACGCTGAAAACTCTCCGTTTAAAAAGAAGCCTGCTTAGAGGTTAAACTCCTCCTAAATACTCAATAGCAGCGTCTAGTTGTGGATCTGTGTCATTTTCGCGGTCTTCTTGGGTAAGCCCTACCTCCATGTCAGGATCAATCCCCACATCGTCAATAGAACGATCGTTTGGTGTGTACCATTTAGCAATGGTGTAGCGCAAACTAGAACCATCTTCTAAAACATCTACAACTTGTACGCTTCCTTTTCCAAAGGTTGTTTCGCCGATCAAAATCCCACGCTCGTAATCTTGAATTGCCCCAGCTAGAATCTCGGAAGCCGAAGCTGAGCCAGCGTTAACTAACACTACCAATGGAATATCCGACAGACGCGATGAAGCGTTAGTGTAGAAAATTTCGTTATTAGCTTCGTTGCGCATTTTGGTAACAACCGCCTTTTCCTTACCATCAATAAAATCTGATAAAACATCTACGGCCACATCTAAATATCCGCCTCCGTTATAACGAAGGTCTAGAATCATTCCGTCGAGTTCCTGCAAAAGTAATTCTTGGACAATTTCATCAAATTCAGCCTCAGTATCATCAATAAACTGGGAAAGATTAACATAAGCAATTTGGCTGTCTTCACCGTAGTATTCTAATTCTACAGATGGGACTTCTACCGTGGCGCGCTCAATTTCTAGTTCAATGGGCTCATTTGAGCTTTCACGTAAGATAGTTAACACAACCGGAGTACCTTCTTCGCCGCGGATGTTAGTGATGGCTTCAAATAAAGTCATTTCTGGAACAAGCTGCCCATCAATTAAATAAACCGTATCTCCGGGTAGTAACCCAGCTGCTTCTGCGGGGGAGCCTTTAAGTGGGGCAATTACTACTAAATCGCCATCTTTTATAGTTAATTCTGCGCCAATGCCAACATATTCACCTTCGAGGCTATTTTGAAAATCATTAGTTTCCGTGGGGGTCATAAATACAGTAAACGGATCATCAAGTGCATCCACCATTCCCTTGATCGCGCCGTAAAGTTGCTCTTCGTCATCTAGAGCTAAAACATCCACATAATTTTGATCCAAAAGCTCATAAGCCTCCCAAAAAAGGTCTAAACTAAGAGGAAGAACTTCCTCTTCTTCGGTGAGCCCTTTAAGCTCATCTTGGACGCTATAAAGTGCTAATTTCCAACCAATAAATCCACCAATTAATAGAATTAACAGAAGGGAGGTAAAAGATCGTCGTGAATTTCTGAAGCGAGGCATAGGTTTAATTTTTTAAGAAGAAATATCCATGGAAAGACGTTTTATAGACTGGGCCTTTCCTTTTTCAAAGTCGATTATAACTGCATTTAGCCTTACTGGCGAGCCCTCGGTAATTGTAAATTTAACGGGCATCTGATTAATAAATTGTTTAATAACTGGCTCGGCATCAACTCCAATGGCAGAGTCACGAAGTCCTACAAATCCAACATCAGTAATGTAGGCCGTGCCTTCTGGGAGCAAGCGCTCGTCAGCAGTTTGGACATGGGTGTGTGTACCAAGCACAGCATGAACGCGACCATCAGCATGTAAACCAAAACAAGTTTTTTCTGAGGTCGCTTCAGCGTGAAAATCTACCAAAATATAATCAGGTTTTTCACTGGCGGTCTCCTGGAGAATCTGGTCTAATTTGCGGAAAGGACAATCTAAATCTTCATGAACAAAAACGCGTCCCTGCAAATTAATGATTAGGAGTTTTTTCATTAAAGGGCCTTCAATAAGTCGATATCCACGGCCAGGATTCCCCTTTGGATAATTAGCCGGACGAATAAGATCAGTATCTGGCTTATCCATAATTTCAAACATCTCCTGCTGGCGCCAGATATGATTTCCAGATGTGAAAAAATCAATGCCAGCCTCTTTGAGTTCATTATAATGACGAAGATTAATTCCCTTGCCATGACTAACATTCTCGCCATTAGCGATAATAAAATCCGGTGAATGTTCTGTTTTGAGGTCCGGGAGCAGCTTGAAAATAGCTTCTCGGCCTGGATGCCCTACAATGTCTCCAATAAATAAGATTCGCATAACGGAAAGAGTATAGCGAACTTTGTGGATTTTTGCACAATTTTGTGGAGGAGTTCGGTATACCCTATATGGCCATGTACAATAGCGGGGCTAGAATACCACCTTTCCAGGTTACGCTAAAGGAACATGTCAAACGTTTGGTACATGCGCGGGAGGGACACCCCTAACTCTTTTTCCCCCGTTCATCTTTTGTTCATCTCGCCCTCGCCCGCTCTAGAGCCCAAGCCTCTCCGCTTTATAAAACCATCCCGGAGCATTCCCCACCGCTTCATCCACAACTTTCAAAGCCCAAACAATTTCTCCTTCGACCGTAACTTCAATCATCATGGAATAATCATCATCCATACTCACGCCATTTGCTGTCCCGCCGTTATCAACTCCCACAATCAAAGTATTCCCGTTTGGTAGGCGATCACAATCACGTGAGGTTCGAAAAGACGGATGATTATAACTCCACTGCACCTCTCCTGTTTCTAAATCAACTTCCACCGCCTCGTCCGGAGAACCGTTTTGCAAACAAACTAACAAAAATCCTTCCTCTTCATAAATATGACCCTCGTGTGGATCAACTTTATTTCCAAAATCAGCCCAGTCATATTCTTTAATAACTTCACCGGCTTCATCAACAATAATTGTTCTAAAAAAGTTCCTCATATTAATCAGAGTTGTGCCATCACTTAACCGCTGCGCCGCATTGGTATGCGTCCATCCACCAAGAGAAAAATCTTTGTAATCTGCATATTTGTAATGGTCTCTGGCATGCCATTCCCAAACTAGTTCTCCCTCGGGGTTCACCTCTTTAACTTGGGCGTCCGGCGCCCCATCATTATTTCCAAAAACATAAAGAGTGTTTCCGTTTTCAAGCCGATCCGCATCATGACTAACATCCGGATCATTATGTGACCACACTAAATTCCCTTCGCTATCAATTTCGTAAATCCCAAAACCACCAACCACCATCACAACATTCCCATTTTCAAGCCGTTCCGCATCAAACCCCATAATATTATCAGAATCTACCCATTCGTCCGGCATTGTGAATTCCCAAATAACCTCGCCTTCCATATTTATTTCAAAAACCTGCATAGTTTTCGCATAAGGAAAAAGCGTGGTTCCGTTGTAGGCTTTTTCTTCATCATAAATTATGACCTCAAAGGATTCGTTAGTTGTCCCGATTGGCTCAATTTCTTCGGTTGGCTTTAGGATTTCCTCGACTGGCTCCTCTGCTGGCTCGCCTAAAAAGCGCACCATTCCAATAAATACGCTGATACCTAAAATAACTAAGACGATTGCAAGCAACTTAGATCTGGTGTTCATAATGATGATTTTTTAAATTTGAACTGGCGGAGAGGGGGGGATTCGAACCCCCGCGGCGGCATACACCACCCTACAGGTTTAGCAAACCCGCCTCTTCGGCCACTTGAGTACCTCTCCGCGATGGCCAATTCTTGCGCCTAAGCGCTTCGATCAAACATGTAAAAGAACGTGCGCGTTGAATTCTAGGTGATTTGCTTATCTAAGTAAACTTCAATCTCTGTTAAATCCGTAATTATATGATCGGCCTCTGATAAATCTTGGCCTTTGTTGTGTGGGCCTTGGCGCGCAATAACAGTTGCCCCAGCGGCTTTCCCGGCGTGGATACCATGATGAGAATCTTCTACGACTAACGCCTCACTTGGTTCAACGCCTAACTCGCGAGCCGCAATTTCATAAATCTCGGGATCTGGCTTGGCGCGCTCTACTTCATTTCCACCAATCACAAATTTAAAACAATCCTCTATATCCATTCTCACTAAACATAAATCCGCAAAACGCCGATGAGCACTAGTCGCTAGAGCAGTAGGATAACGTTTACTTAATTTGCGGACCACTTCAGACGCGTGCGGCACCTCTGGAAATTTGTTGGAATAATAACCGCGCAAAGTTTGAGAGTGCTTTTTTATAATCTCATCAACCGGCAGTTTTTTACCAAATTTCTTGCCAATTTCCTCAAAATAATGGCGCAATTTTAGCCCCATAAACTCATTACTATCAACTGTCGAAATATCAACACCGTATTCTAAAAGTGTATCCGCCTCAGCCCGCACATGCAGGCCTTCAGATTCAATTAAAGTGCCATCCATATCCCAAATTATTGCTTTAATCATCGGTTGTTTTTCTTAATCGAATAGAAAATTTGTGAATTTGTAATCTAGCAACCAAGTCTCCTAGAGTATTCCCGACTGGTAAGCTGGCTTGAACTTCTAATGCCAGTGGTTCGGCTGGGCCGATTGGCTCAGTTGGCCTAACGCGCTTGCGCACACTTTTGGCTGCCCGACGAGTAAAGGCGGCGGCAGCATGTCCAGGACGTGGAAATTTCATATTTTTTTAGCTAAAAAACGTACCAATCGCTCCACCAACCAAATGAGTCAGCACAATCACGACCACCGTAATGAGAAGATGTTCAAAAATTACGTGAAGAGGATTTTCTTTTTGATCGCGGGCAATAACATAACTGATAATCCCAATCACCAAAACACCCCATCCAATACTTACCAAAATCGCGGTATCTAAGGCCAACAACAGAACTGGAACAATAAAAGTTGAGGCAAACACAAGTTTGGCCAAAAAAGTAGCGATCGTCGCTTCCCAAACCTGTTTGGCACTGTTTTTCTTATCAGATTCCTCAGAAATATGCATGCCCATAGAATCAGAAAGCGCATCGGCAATCGCAATTGTCAAAATCCCACCAATCACTACGGTTTGCGAATGAGTAGTAGCATAAAGCCCCACCATCAGCCCCAGGGTAGTGATAATCCCGGAGGTGAGGCCAAAACTAAATCCTTTTTTGATAGAGGTTTTCATAATTTAATGGCGGAGAGACAGGGATTCGAACCCTGGAGGAGCTTGCACCCCTGACAGTTTTCAAGACTGTTGCCTTCAACCGCTCGGCCATCTCTCCGCAATTCACGCGACAAATAATGTGCGCGGATTGATTCTATCCGATTTTATTAATTTTGGGGAGAGCAAAGCCAAAAACAGGTTTCCGTATTCCGTGCAAAATCAATGACTTGGAAAGTCATTGATTTTGGCGTAACCTCCCTGTTTCGCCAACAGGCTGTTTTTCAACAGCCTGATAAAAAAACCCTCGGAATCACTGGTAAAGAGTTCTTCCTCATTTTTTGGAGATAATTTTTTTAAGATTCCTGAAATTGGATGAGGAATTGGTTGAAAGTCGCC
>CAYWKJ010000032.1:0-12631 GCA_964459205.1 uncultured Candidatus Peribacteria bacterium
AATATAAAAAATTAATTTATCTCTAACTACCCTCTCCTCTAACTAAGCATAATTCTCCCGAACCTCAGGACATAACGGCGGAGAGTGTTTTAAATCTTTGTGTAAATTATAGGTAGCGGCCGGGCAGGAATTTAAGCATAAATTAAACTTTAATCCTTTAATTTTACCATATTTAACCTATTTTTGCAACCTTGTGTCCTGCTTTAATAACCCGTATCTTACGAGCATGAAAACTTGGTTTCCTTTTTCATGTTTAGCCACTGTTCTCCTAGCAATTGACCTGGGGACCAAAATAATGGCCGAAAAGTTGTTTATTAATGATCCATGGCAGCCTTTTTCTTGGTTTAAAATGGATTTTATCGAAAATACGGGGATTGCTTTTGGAATACCTTTTGGGGGGCTTGGTCAGATTATAATGAGTATCTTAATTTTGATTATTTTGGCTATTTATGCGATACGAGAACTCGATTTTAATAAGGTTTCTGTTAAAATATTTTCAGCGTTGATTTTAGGAGGCGCCTTAGGAAATTTATATGATCGAATTTTCTTAGGAGCTGTCCGAGATTTTATTGGAATCGGTCCGTGGCCACTGTTTAACATCGCAGATATGGCAATAACGGTCGGAGTCCTAATGCTCGCCTTTTATACTTATTACTCCTCTCCCAATGAATCCTGATACTAACTTAGGCCCTCGTCCGGTCCCGCTTTTGGTACTACTACTCCGTGCCCTTGGTGGCATTGGTGGTGGCATTATTGGAACCGCAGTGGTGGTGGTTATTTCTATTTTAGGGGCTGGAATCTTGCAGTCTGCGCTAGGAACTGGCAGCGAAGATGGTTCGGTTCACCCACTTTTTGTGTTTGTTTTTATTGCCATGATGTTTTTAGGATCTCTTACATCTAACCTGTTAGGTCCGCTATTTTTAGGATTATCGGATCGTCAAAAATATAAAGCTCTAACTACCAGCTTGTATCAAATTTTTATTGCAAATATTGTAATTTTAATTGTTTTGGTGCCGGTTTATATGATTGTTTCCGGCCTAAAAGTGGAAATGCTATCGTCAGTGGCAGCTTTGCAAGTAGTAGTGAGCGCTTTCATTAGTGCTTTGATTTTAGAAATTATTGCAGATCACAAATATGCCCTACTAGGTGTTTATAGTACGGCTTTTTCAATTCTGGTAAGTGCGGGGATTTATTTCTTCTTTTATAGTGTAAGTTCGCAGCAGCCAATTATTTTGCTTTTCCTAGCTCTTCCAGTTATCTGGGGAGCAATTGGAATTTTTAGTGGCTTAATGGGATTAGTTTACGAAAAAGTTTATCGCCTCTATGGAATAGATTTCCTAAGTAGTGCTGTTAAATATGGCAATGATGAAAACTATGGCGTTGAACCAGTTGAAGAAGATGAGGAAGCTGAAGAAGAAAAGTCTAAGAATGAAGCTGGAGCAGATTTTCTAGGGAAAAACTAGAGAGCCTTTTCCATAACCTCTTGTGGGGGTTTTTGCCCAGTCCATAATTCAAACTGCATCATCCCTTGGTAAAGCAGCATTTTTTTGCCGTCTAAAGTGGTGCATCCAGCGACTTTAGCCTCTTTTAAAAGCTTAGTTTCGCCGTTTTGGCGATAAACAATATCAAAAACTGTCATATCTGATTCAAGGAAGTCCTGCGGCACTAAATCTGGCTCCTCCTCTCCTTCAAGTCCAACTGAGGTTGTATTAATTAAAATATCTGGCGTTTCAGTGGGAAGATCTGCAAAATTACCTCCATAACGAACCCCAAACTCTTTAGCCACATCCACCCCAGTAGTTGGAGTACGATTGATGATAGTTATTGAGTTAACCGACGACTTAAGAGCTGCAATTATAGCCCGGGCGGCACCTCCAGCTCCCATGACCACTACCCTTTTATCAGCAAGATCAGGGGTAACTTCTTGAAGAGCTCGCAAAAACCCAAGGGCGTCGGTGTTGGCGCCGACCCGGATCCCGTCTTTTTTGTACATGGTGTTTACGGCGCCAATTTGAACAGCCTCGTCACCGATTTTATCTAAATATTGGCCCACTTCTTCCTTATGAGGCAAAGAAATTGCCAGCCCCTCGATATCGGTTCTATCTCTCATAAACGCTTCAAGTTCCTCGGATTTTACATCAAACTTCTCAAATACAGCATCAATCCCCAGCGCCTTAAAAGCTGCGTTATGCATGGCTGGTGATAATGAATGCTCTACTGGATGAGCAACAATTCCAAATACTTTGGTCATTTTAAAACAATTATTTCTTCGCTATCCCTTTCATCGCATCCAAAACTTCTATTGGAAGCATCCAAATAGTGGTATTGGATTGATCAGAAGAAATGTCGTTAACAGATTGGAGAGTACGTAAGTGTAGTGCCCCTTTGGCTTGTCCAAGCATGTCAGCCGCTTTAGTAAGATTTACAGCCGCCGTAACTTCACCCTCGGCTTTAATAACCACCGCGCGACGTTCACGTTCTGCTTCAGCTTCTTTAGACATAGTTCTTTTCATATCTTCCGGAAGAACAACATCTTTCAGTTCCACGTTTTGTACTTTAATTCCCCAAGGATCAGTTGCTTTATCAATAATGCCTCGAATATTGGCAGAAACTTCTTCACGGTTTTGAAGTAAGTGATCAAGCGTTACCTCTCCCACCGCATTACGCATAGTGGTTTGAGCGAGTTGGCTAGTAGCGTAATAGAAGTTTTCAACCTCCAAAATTGCTTTATCCGCCTCAGCCACACGGTAGTAAATCACCGCGTTAATCATGACCGAAACATTATCCTTAGTGATTGCCTCCTGATTAGGCACATCCACAGCTTTCACACGCATGTCCACTTTCATCATGGACTGGAAAATGGGAACAACTAAACGCCAACCTGGTTCAATAGTCCCAGTATATTTACCTAAAGTGAATTTAACACCACGCTGATACTGATTAATCTGGCGAATCGAGATAAGAATTACAAAACCCGCCGCTAGAAATAAGAAAACGAATATTCCTTCCATGATATTTAAGGTTAAGAACTAAGCTTATGGCATTGTATCATGGGGTCTAAAAATAAAGAAATATAAGGGGGTCTCTACTTGAAATCTTATCCCTTTTCTGGTATAATTATCTGAAAAACTAACATCAAAACACATGATCTTACGTTTAAAACGAATCGCTCTCTCTGGGATACTTATGCTATCAACCATGATTTGGAGCCTGGAATCTGCTTTTGCCGCCAGTATTACTGACCAAGGAAGCACGGCTGCAACTGACACTACTTCTGGTTTAAGCGAATTTTTTGGCGCGCTTTGGGCCAATGCCCCACACTGGATTGCGGCCATGATTATTTTTGCCTGTTCTTTTATTTTGGCAAAAGTTACCAAAGAAAAGGTTGTTGATCGCGTTTCTAGCAAACTAGCTGAAGATGACCAAGAAGTTCTAGTTTTGATTGGACGAGCAACTTATGTGGCTGTTTTACTGCTTGGTGTTACAGTTTCTCTGAAAATTGCCGGAATTGATTTAACGGCCATTATTGCAGCCGTTGGTTTTGGAATGGGTTTTGCCATGCAAGATCTAATTATGAACTTTATTGCGGGAATTATGATTTTGGTGAATCGCCAATTTACATTAGGTGATTTTATTAAAGTTAATGACACAATTGGCCAGGTTGTAGAAATTCAATCTCGAGCCACGATTTTAAAAGCCCTAGACGGCACTCGAGTAATTGTTCCTAACTCTCAACTTTTCACTAATCAAGTGACTAGTTTTACTTCTAATCCTTTCCGAAGAATTGAAGTAGCCGTTGGAGTGGAATATCGAACAGATTTGGCCCATGCCACCCAGATTATTAAAGAAGCTCTAAATGAAAATGAACATGTTTTAAAAGAGCCGCAATCAGCAATTATTTTGGATGAGTTTGCAGATAGTTCGATTAACTTTTTAGTTAGGTTCTGGGTTGATTCTAAATCTAACTGGGTAGGAGCTAAGTCCCAAGTAATTCACTCCATTAAGAAACATTTTGATAAAGAAGGAATTGGTATTCCGTTCCCAATTCGAACACTAGTCATGGATAAAGATACCGAGGATGTAATGATTCCAGTTTATGAAGTAGAAAAAGAAGAAATGACAATGAAAAAAGATCAACGCGCTAAAGAAGAAGCAGAGCTTGCCTCTAGAGTTGAGGCTGCTGCAGGACGTGTAGAAAAAATTCAAGATATTCAGCCGCCACCAAGACCGACTCCCATACAGGAAGAAAATGTGGCTGAAGTGGCCAAAGCAGCTGAAGAAGTTCAAGCCGAACAAGACTCTGAGCCAGCAGTGATGCCAGTTGTTGAAAAAACTGAAACTGGGGCATCGTTTTTGCAAGCTTCACCAACCCCGGCAGAGGAGGCGGTACCAGCATCTCCCCCGCCAAGGCCAACTCCGAAATCACAGATTATTTAGTAAAAATTTAGTTCACTGTGTATCATGAGCTAAACAATTTACTTTTTAGTTGTAATTTATGGATTTAATTAAACAAGCCGAGGCAGCCAAACAAGCTTCGCGCGTACTCAATACTCTTACTGCTTCGGAAAAGAATGTAGCCCTAACTAAGATTGGAGAAGCTTTAGTGGTACATCAGGATGAAATTTTAGCAGCAAACAAAGAAGATGTTGCGCGGGCGGAAGAAGCTGGCCAAACTGTTATGGTGGATCGACTTATGCTGGATGACAAACGGATTGCAGGGATTGCGAATGAACTTAAAAATGTGGTGAGTTTGGAGGATGAGGTTGGGAAGGTGATAGATTCGCGCGAGCGGCCGAATGGCTTATCTATGGAAAGAGTGCGGGTTCCGCTCGGTGTAATTGGGATAATCTATGAATCAAGGCCAAACGTGACTGTGGATGCCGCGGTGCTATGTTTAAAAAGTGGTAATGCCGTTATGCTGAAAGGTGGTTCTGATGCAATTTCTTCTAATCGTGCGTTGGTTAAGGTAATGCGCGAGGCTTTAGAGGGCACTGCGATTCCTCCGGATGCAATTCAGTTTTTAGATACTACAGATCGAGCGGTAACTGGTGAATTTTTGAAACTGCGCAATTATTTGGATGTCATTATCCCACGTGGCGGAAAAGGCCTTATAAATTTTGTAGTAGAAAATGCCCAAGTCCCAGTGATCGAAACTGGGGCCTCCGTGGTGCACACATATGTGGACAAAGATGCTGATTTAGAAAAATCAGCCGCCATAATCGTAAATGCGAAAACTCGACGTGTTTCTATCTGTAATACTCTAGATACTTTGCTGGTGCACACTGATGTTGCGGAAGAATTCTTAAGGAAGGCTATCCCCTTGTTGCGCGAAAAAAATGTGAAACTTAAATGCGATGAGCGTTCACTAGCGATTGCGGGGAATGATGGCGTAGCCGCACAAGATAATGACTTTGGAAAAGAATTTTTAGATTATGTTTTAGCAATTAAAGTCGTTGATTCTGTAGGCGAAGCAATTGCCCATATTTCTAAGCATAGTCTTAAACATTCAGAAGCAATTTGCACTGAAAATAAGGAAACCGCTGAACAGTTTTTGCGCGAGGTGGATGCGGCCGCAGTGTATTTAAATGCTTCTACTCAATTTAGTGATGGGGCACAGTTTGGCCTCGGCGCAGAGATTGGGATTTCAACGCAAAAATTGCATGTACGCGGGCCCTTTGCCCTAGAAGGCCTAACAACTTTTAAATGGGTGGTGCGCGGAGATGGTCAAATCCGGCCTTTATAAAAAAGAGCTACTTATAGCCTAAACAAGGGGTTTTGTGATATACTTATTAGTCCTCTAGCCCCACTTGTTCGTGTTAACTGAAATCAAAAAATCAGACGTCAAAGATCTTTATCCAAAGCGTAAGGAAGATAGTCACAAAGGCATGCATGGCCGAGTAATGATTATAGGTGGAAGCTTGGATTATTATGGCGCACCCCTTTTGGCTGGGATGGGAGCATTATTTGGAGGTGCAGACTTAGTTCATTTATGTGTTCCTGAATGCAATTTTGCGGTTAGCCGAACCTATTATCCAGACTTTATTGTAAAATCTTTTCCCGGAGAATATTTAGATGCTCGGGGAGTAGAACCACTTTATTTAGAAAGTGAAAAACAAGGTTGTTTAGTGATAGGGCCAGGCATTGGTGAACGACAAGAAACTCTAGCGGCTATTACGGCTCTGATTAAAAAAGTAAAATGCCCAGTAGTGTTGGATGCCCAAGCTGTTTACTCACTTCCGCAAGAAAAAACTCGTGATAATCAAAACATTCTCATTACGCCTCATGCACAAGAATTTGCTAACCTTTGTGATAAACGATTTCCATCATTGCTTATTGAAAAAGTAGAAATGGTAAAAAAGCGTGCCAGAGAATTAAATGTAAATATTTTACTTAAAAATCCGGTAGACATTGTTGCTTCTCACAAGGGTGATTTTTGTATTAATCAAAGCGGTAACCCAGGGATGACTTCTGGGGGGACCGGTGACGTGCTAGCTGGTCTTGTTGGCAGCTTAGTGGCACGCGACCTCCCTCTTTACGACGCAGGCCGTTTGGGAGTATTTATTTTGTGCGCCGCCGCCGAAGATTTAAAAGATAAAAAAGGGTTCAATTTTACAGCCACTGACCTAGCTCTTCAGCTTCCCTATACCATTCACAATTTACTCGACTAGGAGTTAATATTTGGTGTAAGGTGAAAACCTATGTCATCTAAGAAAAAAATTGATTTTGCAGTAGGCGGCCAAGCCGTTATCGAAGGAGTGATGATGCGTTCGCCTCATTTTTATGTGGTCGCAGTCCGTCGTATGAACAAAAAAATCGTTGTTAAGACTGAAAAATATATAAGTCTAAGTAAACGCTGCAAAATTTGGGGAATCCCGCTAATTCGAGGAGTTGTTGCTTTGTTTGAATCTCTTAAATTAGGAATGAGCGCTCTTCTTTTTTCTAACAAAATTCTACTGGATGATATTGATGCTGAAGAGGCTAAAAAAACTGGTAAAAAGAAAAAAGTTAAAAAAGAAACCCTGCTCCGTAAAATTGTAACTGGGGTTTTGTGGGGTCTTTATTTAGTGTTTGTGTTTTCTTTTGCTTTGTTTTTATTTAAGTTCTTGCCGCTACTGGCTGCGGAAGGAGTAAGCCAGATTTCTCCAGCAGTAGAAGATCATTATTTGTTATTTAATTTTATAGATGGAGTTACTAAAATTTTGATTTTTCTCCTCTATTTACTCTTAATATCCTTACTCCCGGACATTCGCCGTGTTTTTGGATATCATGGAGCTGAGCATCAGGCTATTTGGGCTTATGAACATGAAAAAACTCTGACCGTTAAAAATGCTCAATCCGAAAATCCTGAACATCCCCGCTGTGGAACAAGTTTTATTTTTTGGGTTCTTTTCTTAAGCGTTCTAGTTTATACGGTGATGCCGGAAGAAGAATCGTTTGCCCTCAAACTAATTGAAAGGATTGCGGCTCTACCAGTTATTGCTGGAATTTCTTATGAAGTTCTTCGTATTACTGGCAAATTTGACTCTAAATGGTGGATGCACTGGGTAGCACTACCCGGCTTATGGATCCAAAAAATCACTACTAAAAAACCTGATGATAAAATGCAGGAGGTAGCGCTACGATCTCTAAAAGAGGCCTTAAAGGCTGAAAAAAATTATAAACCATCTAAATCATGAAACTTATAGTCATTGGCTGCGGTAATATGGGTTCAGCAATTATAAAAGGTCTTATGAAGCGAGAAGAACCACTGTTTGAGGCAATTTTTGCTTGTGATCATTCACCCGAAAAAGGCAAATCAATTCAGGAAACGGGAGCTCTTTTTGTTGAATCCCTAAGTGGCATCGACATTGATGATGAAACTGTTGTCCTAATTGCAGTTAAGCCACAAAACATTGAGCCAGCCTTAGAACAAATTAAGGATAAACTTTGCAAAGGAACACTCCTGCTGTCTGTTGCGGCTGGAGTTTCCATAGAAAAATTAAGCCAACTCTCAGGTCATGACAAAATCGTTCGGGTTATGCCTAACACCCCGACACTTGTGCAAAAAGGAGCAGCTGGTTGGATTGCCTCACCAACCGTCACAGCTGAACAAAAAACTTTGATTACGTCGATGTTAGGTCGATTTGGAATGGCGATTCAGGTTGAAAACGAAGATCTGATTAACTCAGTTACTGCTCTTTCTGGTAGTGGCCCAGCTTATGTTTTCTACTTCTTAGAAGCCTTAGTAGAAGGAGGGACAAGCCTGGGGCTGAGCGAAGAAGATGCTCTCCAATTAGCAATCCAAACTGTATCCGGCGCAGCTGAGCTAGCAAAATCTTCTAGCAGTTTAGATGACCTCAAAAACTTGCGTGCCAAAGTGACCTCCAAGGGCGGCACTACTGAAAAAGCTATTTCTAGCCTAAAAGAAGCGAATTTCGAAACCCTCATTACCAAAGCAATGGAAGCAGCCTATAAGCGAGCGCAAGAGCTCTAATCTTACCCGGTTTCGGCATTAATGCGTTCTAATACCTCTTTAGCATTTTGATCGCCAGGATCCTGCTCAAGGGCTTTTTGGGCGTAATAACGGGCATCCTCATAGCTACCAGCTTCAACTTCTATTTGGGCTAGCAAAGAATAAATATCTTGATATGGATCTCTAAAAGTTAGAACGTGTAAAAAAGCATTCTTAGCTTCGTCATCTCGCTCTAAGCCCATTAATAAAAGCCCGTAATTATAGGCATACATTGGATTATTTACTCCCAATGTCACTGACTCAGCGTATAACTCTTCTCCCCGAGTACGCGCAGCCTCCGCCCCAACATGGTCCCCTTTAACTTCTAAAAGCTCAGCATAAACAATATATGCTAAGCCAAAATTGTTTTGCAAATAAGGTTGAGTTTGTACTAAATCATAGGCTTGCCCATAAGCATAGATCGATTTATCTAAAAGATATTCGGTAATATCTATCTCTGGGCTATCTATTGAAAAGTTAAAAACACTTAATCCAAACTCCTCCCAATAAGTATAAATAGCTGGCATCTTTTGAGTGGTGACTTCATAGGCCTCTATCATTTTGGCGACTTCACCCTGACTTTCTAATTGCTTGGCTTGTTTAAAATTCCATTCCGCTGAAGCCTGACGATAAGTAAACACTCCATTCAAACAAAATATGATAATTAACACAACAACACTGACAAATCTCTCCCCTCCTTTAATAGAAATTGTTCTAAACTGCTCAGTTTGTGATTTTGGATCTGCAACAATATGATAATAAGTTACAGACATTCCAATCAAAATATAAAAAGGAACTAGCGTTGCTACTACTCCAAAGCTCATAAGCACCTGGGCTAAATAAACTAACCCCGCGGCAATGAATGAAAAAGAGGCGATTTTTTTACGTTTTGAAATATCTTTTTCCCTTTGAATTCGAATAACCCATCGTAGCCAACAACCAATAAGCCCTAAATAAACTACTAAACCAACCAACCCTTGAGTGGCAAGAATATTAAAATACTCCATGTGTGCACTTTCGGGAGTCACGGTATCCTGCACATCGCCTGGGACAAGGTAATCGGTTCGCCTATATAGATTGTAATTATCACGAAAAGTAGAAAGCCCATGCCCAAGAATTGGATGATCCCGAAACATGGCCAGTGAGCTAAACCACCAACTTACACGATCTGGGATGTTCCCTTGTAACATAAAATCAATAGTCGAAACCGTTCTTTGCGTGAGGCTTAAATTTTCGACTCGATTGATAATTGGTTTATGGAAAATCCCAAATAACAAAGCTACTACAATTAATCCCGCTAAAACCTTTTTCTTTTGTTTAAAAAATAAATCTCTCTTGTAATAAGCTAAACCACATAAAAATATAACTAAGGCACCAAGCAGAGCAAAAAAGGCGCCCCTACTGGCCGTCCCTAAAATAGCTGCCAAAATCAGCACTCCTCCAGCCCCATAGAACGCTTTGGAGCTAAAATGGGGAGCATTAACAAATAATCCGGCGAGCATCATTAAATGAAAAGCTAAATAAGCCCCAAAGTGATTACTGTGTCCTAAGGTTCCAAAAATACGTAAGGTTGGATCAATATTCCAATTTTCAGCGCCAACAATCCCTTGTCCTTGCAGTAACCCATAGATCGCAAGCAACATAGCTGTCCAAACAGAAAGCTTAATGTAATTTAAAATCTGTTTTTTTGAATGGAAAAAATTCAGCACCACTATGATCAAAAACAATAAATTCAACATCGTCATTAACCCTAAAAATCGTCCTTGATCTCCCCAAAAACTAACCCAAAAATAACTAGAAAAAAGTGTGGTTAATCCTAATACTACTCCGTATCCAACCACCCATTTATTTAATGGTGATTTTCTAATGATTAATTTTTTCTGGGCGAAAATCTGGAGTCCCCAAAGCGCAATAATTACTAAAGTCAGAATTCGCAAAACCGCTAACTTAGGCGTTGTAAAAGCAGCATCAAAACCAGTGTGATAAACAATGGGGATAAGGACAATAATCCCATACATTGCCCATCGAATTAAATCGTTTGTGCTGAGTTTTGATAGCCTAGTCATAAAGAGGGGTTAATAAGCACCTTTGCCGCTAATTACTGCGGTCACAGTCTTAATTAAAATAACTAAATCTAATAAAAGAGACTGGTTTTTAATGTAATAAAAATCATACTCGATATTCTCATGAAGGGGGAGGTCTTTTCGGCCTAGGATCTGCCATAAACCAGTAATCCCAGGCTTAACATCAAGTCTTCTTTTTTGCCATTCAGTATAAGTTTTTACAATAAAAGGCATTTCTGGACGAGGACCGACCATGGACATTTCTCCTTTTAATACATTCCAAAACTGAGGTAGCTCATCAAGACTGGTCTTACGCAGAAATCGTCCAACTTTTGTAATGCGCTCATCATCTTTCTTGCTGGGAGCGTAATCATTGGGATTAACTTCTTTATACATTGTTCTAAATTTATACATCACAAATTTTTTCCCATTCTTGCCAACCCGTTTTTGAGAAAAAATCGCTGCCCCTTTGGATTCCAATTTGATAGCAACGATGATTAATAACCAGAGAGGGATAAACACCACAAAAACAGCTAAAGATAAAATAATATCTAAAATTCTTTTTATAATGCGGTAGCCAAGTTTGGGAGTGCGTTTTTTTAAGTCTAGACTTGGCAAGCCCTCTAATTCATTGAGGTCAATATCACCAGCGACAATTTCAAATAAATCAGAAACTACCTTAAACTTAACTTTAGTTGCGTCACATTCATGGATTAAACCTAGAATTTTCTCATGAGAAATACTGGGGTCTACTACATAAACCTCATGGATTCGATGTTTTTTGATTAATGGGATAAGGGATTTTAAGCCACCTAAAGTTTTCTTCTTACGAGCATTGTCATCTATAAAACCAACTATGCGGTATCCAAATTCATCGTATTCTTTTAAGGCTTTGGCAACTTTTTTACCCGGCCGACCCGCGCCAATAATTAAAATATTAGTAACACCAAGTCCTCTTTTGTGCAGAGACTTATAAATACTTCTAAGTAAAACCCGGCCAAAATTAATCAAAACAAGGCCCAAAATATAAAAAAGTATTACAAAAATTCGTGAGTAATCGTATTTATAGAGAAAAGACGCAGCCATCACCAAAATCCACACAAACGTAATAGCCTGAAAAAGACGATGTATTTCACTGAGCCTGGTTACTCTTTGACTACGCTCATATAAACCAAACGAGTAAAAAGTAATGATTAAAATCAAGGCGACCGCAGGCATGGCAGTCAAGTACTCATTAAAAGGCTGTATTTTAGATCCAAAAAAATTATCTCTAATTAAATACGCCCCCACAAAAGCACCCATGCCTCCTAAAAAATCTGACAAAACAAGGAAAAGTATTGTCAGCGCTTTTTGGTCTAGAATTTTAAGAAAGGGTTTCATGGTTTTTTTATAATACTCTGCAATTTAGGTTAGTTAAACCATTTTTGCATCTTTTTAGCCGTTACTTTTTTTCGCTTCATAATTAAGCGCCTTTTTTTAAGAGCACGCGGAAGCTTAATTAAAAAGCTCCCCCACGCTTTTAACAGGTAAGGCTCACGCACTAATATATATCCAAAAATTAAAATCTCTTTAAATAAAATTGGCAAAAAATCATGCCTTAAGTTACCCCATAATTCGTTTTTTACCTGCATTAAGCGCTGATTTTTGTAAGCATAGTATTTTTGAAAGCGACTTAAGTGCTTACGGCCTTTATAAACTTCCCAATGAGAAAACCGCTTCAGCACGCCCGTGCCACGCCCGTGATAACAAACAGCCTGCGGGTAGTAATAACATTTCCAGCCGCGCAACCGAAGCCGCCAAGAAATATCAATATCTTCTTTGTACATGAAAAAATCTTCGTCTAAATACTCGTCCATTAGCTTTACGTCATCAAGAGCAGTGCGTCGGTAAACTGGGCCAGCTCCAGACACCCCAAATACTTCTTCCTCTTTGTCGTATTGACCCTCATCTACTAAACCCTGGCCCCGATCAATAACTCGACGATTGCGGTAGCAATATAAACCCGTGGTATCGAAAAACTTAGTTGGTTTGTTTTTTTTCAAAATCATATTTAAGAATTTTCCCGGTAATGGCTCCA
>CAYWKJ010000033.1:0-12514 GCA_964459205.1 uncultured Candidatus Peribacteria bacterium
TACGCAACAGCCCCTCGGAGGTAAAGCACAACATGGTGGACAACGTTTTGGTGAGATGGAAGTTTGGGCGCTCGAAGCTTATGGAGCCGCTCACACTCTACAAGAAATGCTTACCATTAAATCAGATGACGTTTATGGTCGAGCTAAAGCTTATGAATCTATTGTAAAAGGAGAATCTATCAAAAAACCTCGAACTCCAGAATCCTTTAATGTTCTTACTCGCGAATTACAAAGTCTCTGTCTAAATGTTGAACTTATTGAACGAGACTTAGACAAGGCTGATCTCGAAGAAGAATACATTGAAAAGGAGGACGAAGAAAAACAGATAGAACTTCGCCCTTCTGAAGGGGAAGCTCCTTTGGTAGATGATAGCAAGAGTCACCCCGAAGCTATCGAAAAAACTTCTGCTTAATTTATTTATTACTAGTTCTTTAACCTTATAAAAAAATGCGAAGCGTTAACAAAGTAATTTTAATCGGTAACGTCACCCGCGATCCAGAACTACGCCAAACCCAAAGTGGTCAAGCTGTATGTACTTCTGATCAACGAAAAAAATCTTCAGCTGAATACCACGAAGTTGTTGCCTGGGCGCAATTAGCTGATATCTGCAGCAAATATGTGCGCAAAGGAAAACTTCTTTATGTTGAGGGTTACTTAAAAACCCGCAGCTGGGATACTCCAGAAGGAATCCGCAAGTTTAAAACCGAAGTTGTTATTCAAGACATGATTATGCTTGAAAAACGTAAAGACGGTGAAAACATGGACAACGAATACGTCGAAACTGCCCATTTTGGTGGATACGGTGATGATGGCGACGATGGTAATAGTGGTGATAACAATAGTGGCGACGATCAAGCTGCTGAAGAAGAGCCAGCCGCTGAAGAATCCCCTGTTGAAGAAACATCAGCCGAAGAACCTGCTGCTGAAGAGGCTCCCGCTGAGGAAGCCCCTAAAGAAGAAGAGCCGGCCGAAAAGCCAGCCGCTGAAGAAGCACCAGCTGAGGAAGACTCGACTGAAGAAGAAAAAAAGAAAGAAGACAGCCTTATCGATGCAGACCTAGGTCTCTAAATATTCAATTTCCCTCTTTTAATTAATCCTCTTTTAAATGTCAAAACCTGCACCTTTAGACTTCAAAGGGATTGCGATTTCCGTCGCCTCACCCGAAGAGATCATGTCTTGGTCTCACGGCGAGGTTAAAAAACCGGAAACAATCAACTATCGCACCCAAAAACCAGAAAGAGACGGTCTTTTCTGTGAAAAGATCTTCGGTCCCACCAAAAACTGGGAATGTTACTGTGGAAAATATAAACGCATTCGTTACAAAGGCGTTATTTGTGAAAAATGTGGCGTTGAAGTTACTCGCTCCATTGTACGTCGTGAACGCATGGGGCACATCAAATTAGCGGTTCCTGTAACCCACATCTGGTTCCTTCGCTCTACTCCTAGTCGTATCGGACTTCTTTTAAATCTTCCGGTGAAAACTATTGAGCAAGTTGTTTACTTTGCTGCTTATATTGTCACGCATGTCGAAGAAAAATCTAAAGAAGAAACTCTTGAGCAACTTAAGGAAGAATTCAAAACTTACAAGAAAAAAATCCAAAAAGAGCACAAAGCTAAACTCGAAACAGCCAAAAATGATGACGAAAAAACTAAAGTTGAGCAAGAATTAGCTTTTGAACTCGAGGAACTCACTTCTAAACACAGTACTGCCCGCGACGAACTTAACACTCTTAAGGCAGGAAACGTTCTAAGTGAACTTTCATATCGTGATATGTCTATGAAATTTGGTCATGTCTTTAAGGCTGGCACCGGTGCAGAGGCCATCCGCGACGTGGTTAAAAGCATGGACTTAAAAGAAGAATCTGAAAGCCTTCGCGAACAACTCAAAAAAGCTAGCGGACAAAAAGCTAAAAAACTTACTAAACGTCTTAAGTTTGTCGGTAGCCTTAAAAAGGCTGACATTAGCCCTGAATGGATGGTTCTTACTGTTCTTCCGGTGATTCCGCCAGACCTTAGACCAATGGTGCAATTAGATGGAGGGCGCTTTGCTGCATCTGACTTAAATGACCTTTACCGTCGTGTTATTAACCGTAATAACCGTCTTAAACGCTTGATGTCCATTGGCGCTCCTGAGGTTATTTGCCGTAATGAAAAACGTATGCTCCAAGAAGCGGTTGATGCGCTTCTTAATAATAGTGCACGCCAAAGCCGAACTGTATTCAACACTGGCGACAAACGCAAACTTCGCTCACTTTCTGACATGCTCAAGGGTAAGCAAGGACGATTCCGCCAAAACCTACTTGGTAAACGTGTTGATTACTCTGGTCGTTCCGTAATTGTGATTGGGCCAAAACTCAAGCTACACCAGTGTGGCCTACCTAAATCAATGGCCTTGGAACTTTTCAAACCATTTGTAATTGGACAACTGATCAAGGATGGATACGCGCACAATATCAAAAACGCAGAACGTTTAATTACTTCTAGCAAACGTGAAGTTTGGGATATTTTAGAAAGAATTACAAAAGATCATTATGTACTTCTAAACCGTGCTCCTACCCTTCACCGTCTTGGTATTCAAGCCTTCCAACCAGTACTTGTGGAAGGTAAAGCTATTATGGTGCACCCACTTGTTTGTGCCGCGTTTAACGCTGACTTTGATGGAGACCAAATGGCGGTTCATGTGCCTCTTTCTAAAAGAGCACAAGACGAGGCTGCTAATCTTATGCTTTCTCGTAAAAACCTTCTCAAACCATCTGGTGGTGACCCAATTGTTAATCCAACTCAAGACATGGTACTTGGTTGTTATTTCCTTACTCAATCACACCCTGACAAAAAGGGTGAAGGTATGGTTTTCGCCAATCTAGACGAAGCTTTAGTGGCTTACCAACTTGGACACGTCCACATTCAAGCCGTTATTAAAACTCGCGTAAATGGTGAAATTATCGAAACTTCTATTGGACGCATGATTTTCAATAATCTTCTTCCAGAAGGAATGGAATACCTTAATAAAGCCATGACTAAAAAGGAGCTACTTAATGCCATTGCACGTTGTTACAACGAATTTGGTGAAGAAAAAACTGCAATCCTAGCCGATGACATTAAAAAAGTTGGTTTTGAATATGCAACTATTTCTGGTCTTTCAATTAGCGCTTCTGACATGGTTGTCCCGGAAGAAAAGCACAAAATCGTAAACGAAGCTTCTGATGTTATCAAAAAGATCAATAATCAATACTGGAAAGGATTAGTTACTGACCGGGAACGTTATGAACATACAATTAAGATTTGGTCTCAAGCTAAATCTGATATTGCTAAAACCATGATCAAGAACTTTGACCCAGAAAACGATATTTTCTACACCATTGACTCTGGTGCTCGTGGTAACTGGGGACAGGTCACACAGCTTTGTGGGATGAAAGGTTTGGTGGCTAATCCAGCTGGTGAGACCATTGAACTTCCCATCAAATCCAACCTAAAAGAAGGATTTTCGATTCTTGAGTACTTTATTGCCACGCATGGTGGACGTAAAGGTAAATCTGATACAGCGCTTAAAACTGCGGAAGCTGGTTATCTAACTCGACGTTTAGTTGATGCGGTACAAGATGTAGTTATTAAAGAACATGATTGTGGCTCAACTAATGAACACCTAATTACCCGCGAACAAAGTGAACAAATTGGTGAAGACTTTGCCAAACGAATTTACGGACGTGTTCTTATTCGTCCAATTTATGAACCAGGCAGCAAAAAGGTAGTTGCTAAAAAACACACTGAAATTGGCCATCAATTAGTGGATCGAATTGAAGAGCTAGGCATTAGTGAAGTTTATGTGCGTGACGTAATGAACTGCCGCACTTCACGTGGTATTTGCCAGATGTGCTATGGACGTGATCTCGGTACTAATGACTCCATTCAAATTGGTACGGCCGTAGGAATTATTGCTGCCCAAAGTATTGGTGAACCTGGTACTCAGCTTACGATGCGTACTTTCCACATGGGTGGTGTAGCTGAAGGATCTGATATCACACAAGGTTTGACTCGTGTTGAAGAGCTATTTGAAGCTCGTCCACCAAAACAAGCCGCTATTTTAGCTCGACATAAAGGTAAGGTTAAAGTTTCCCGTCGTGGTAGTCAGGTTGAAATTTCTGTTATCGCAGATGAAGAAATGGAAAAAACTTACGCCGTTGCAGATGGCATGGAAGTTCATGTAAAAGCCAAAGACAAGTTCAAGAAAAAAGAAGTATTAGCCAAAAATCCTGAAAACAAGAGCAATGTTAAGGCTGATGAGGCTGGCACAGTCATCAAGGTTACTAAAAACGCTATCATCATTAAATCTGATGAAGCGGTTGAAGAAACTTACAAAGTGCCAACCGGACGAACTCCTTTAATTAAAAACAACGAGCTTGTTACCCCAGGACAGCCACTTACCTCTGGGCATCTAAATCTTCGCGAGTATATGGCTCTTAAGGGCTTAAGCGAAGCGCAACGCTACGTTCTAACCGAAGTCCAAAGTATTTACGCTGCTCAAGGTCAAAAGATTAAAGATAAGCACATCGAAATCATTATTCGACAAATGTTCTCCAAAATCCGAATTCTTGAATCTAACGACTCTACTTTCTTACCTGGTGAAATTATCGACTTCTTGCAATTTGAAGACGTGAACGCCGAGCTTAAAAAGAAAAAGAAGACTCCAGCTACTGGGGAACGCTTACTCTTAGGTCTTACTCGTATTTCCCTACAAACCGATTCTTGGCTTTCTGCAGCATCTTTCCAAGAAACAATTCGTGTGTTGGTCGAAGCGGCTACCACCCGTAAAATTGATTCTCTACAAGGACTCAAAGAAAACGTTATTATCGGTAAACTTATTCCTGCTGGAGCTACTTTCCGTCGATTCAACCATATTAAAGAATAAAAAGGTTTGCATTCTTCTTTAAAATTGGTTAAAGTCCCTCCGCATATTAAATTTTTCAATCTTATGCCAACGATCAATCAACTTATCCGGAAACCTCGCAAATCTCCTAAGAAAAAGAGCAAGTCTCCGGCTATGCAACGAATTTTTAATACTCTTAAAAACCGTTCAAGCAAACTAAGCTGCCCGCAAAAACGAGGCGTTTGTGTAAAGGTAACAACTATGACACCTAAGAAACCAAACTCTGCGTTACGTAAAATCGCTCGTGTACGCCTTACTAATGGACTAGAGGTTAATGCCTACATCCCTGGTGAAGGACATAATCTTCAAGAACACTCGGTGGTTACAATCCGTGGCGGAAGAGTAAAAGATCTACCTGGTGTACGATATCACATCATTCGTGGAACTCTCGATACTCAAGGAGTTGCTGATCGTAAACAATCTCGTTCTGTTTACGGAACTAAAAAACCTAAAAATTAATTATAACTAAGACATGGCTCAACGCGTTCACAGACACATTCCACAGGATTCTAATCCCCTTCAAGAAAAGTTTATCAATTATATTATGCTTGATGGGAAAAAAAGTATTGCTCGTCGAATTTTTAAAGAAGTCTTAGAAGAAATCCGTGGCAAAGGACATAAAAATCCAGAAGGCGTATTTGAAAAAGCCATTGCTAACGTAGAACCTTCTATGGAGGTTCGCCCTAAACGTATTGGTGGAGCTGTTTATCAAATTCCAATTGAGGTTAAGCCTAAACGCCGCATCATGCTTTCTTTCCGCTGGATCTTAGAAGCAGCTCGCAAAGACAAAGGTTCATGTGTAGCCAAAAGAATTGCCCGTCAACTACTTGATGCCCACGAAGGAACTGGAAGTGCTGTTAAAAAGAAAGAAGACACTCACAAAATGGCCGCCGCTAACAAAGCGTTTGCTCATTACGCGAGGTACTAAGACTTTGCTTGAAAAGAAAACAGTTACTCGATGAAGGCCGATGAGGGCTCCTGATTTCTGCACCATGCGCTTACAAACGCATAGCCGACCAGGATCCCCCTTTCGCAATATGGACCGCCACACTAATCCGACGGCTTTTGCGTAATCGCCGCTTTTTCAAACCGACGCCTAAGAGCGAACACATCCCGAAACACTCTCAGGGAATAAAAAAACCCTACTACTCCGCCTACTAACACCCCCGGCTTTCCTCCAAACAGACAAGCAAAAGCCATCACTGTCAGCCACGAATAAACAAAAGGGACTTCATCCCAAAAGGCCTTATTCCGAAACTCCTTCCAACGGAGATAATCTCTCCTCGGAATTTCGCCCAATACCAGCAATGAGACAAATAGAGTACTCACCGTCATCCAGAACGGAAGGAGCCACAGAAAGGAGTATTCTTCAAAAACCAATTCAATCGCGACACTGCCTCCAACCACGACAACGATACCAATCAACCATTTCATCATTCGCCTCTTCCTTTCCTTTTTCGGGTTTGCCCCAAACTCAAAAGCCTTTTGAACCGAGGCCGCAAAACAAAAACTCCCATCAATGCCCCCAACAGCAAAAAGGTCCATATCCCAACCCATTCACTATTAGAGACTTCTGCGAAAACCCATATTCCCCGCCCGTAATCAGGTGACACAAAGATCCTGATTAACTCCTGAGTAGATGCCGAAAACTCAGTCCCGTCGAACAAAATCATCACACCTCTACTGAGTAAAATCCATCCAGACATCACCGAAGCCAAAACCCATAGTTCCCGAATCTTCACCTCTCTCTCAATCGGGAGAAACAAAAGCCAAGCAAAACAACCTCCAGCTACAAGCTTCGCAACAACAAGACACCAATCCCAGACTTCCACTTCATCACCTCCAGTTTCTACCTTATGACACCTTTCAGGTATCACTATTTTCTCCTCAAGCGAACTACACTTATGACTAGGCGAAAATAAGCGCCTGCCCAAAAACCTGGCCAGAGCTAAAATCTACCCTGCCACAAGATAATCCACTTAAGGCTAACTAATTTTCAAAGACCTGGTTCATCCACCCCAGATCTACAAACAGGAGGCCACTGTATCCCAAAAAACCCAAACCTGTCAACGCACGACCACTCCGTCCGGTTGCCCCCTCCTTAAATCTCCTGTAAAATTATCGGCGTACAAATTTAAACCTTCTCAATATGAAAATCCGCATCATTCTCACTTTGGCCATCATTACTGTTGTAGCTATTTTTATAACTGGTTGCCTAAATGACGGATCTCTTTCAACAGTTGAATACAATAACTCGGTTGTAGAAACTCTTAATGCAACTTCCGCGGTAATCGAAGACACTACTACTCTCTATGACCAAGGCGTACCAAACATTGTTACGGAAGAATCCACAATCGACACAGCTGATATGTCAGCCTCCCTACTCTCTGCACAAGCTAAAATTGCCGAAGCTGAAGCTGTACTCGAGTTAGCTAGTAAAAATGTGGAACAACAAGAAGCTGTTACGGCAGAATTCATGAATTATCTTGACCTTGGAAAATCCTACCTTACCACCTACGAAACTGTTGTTGAGTACTATTCTTCTGATAATTACGTTGAAAATCTTAGTCTAGTAGCTGAATATGACGAAACCCTTCACACCAGTTACAACAGCTTTATTGAATCCAACAATACTCTTGTTGACACCCTAGCCAGCTATATCGATTAAAATCCAAAGCTTAAGAACCTTGACTTTCGGTCTTTAAACCTTATAATGCTTCCGCTTTACTTAAAGGCATTTGTTTTCATAAACCTTAAAAAAATCACTCATGTCAGAAGATCTCAATTATCTGCGCAATATTGGAATTTGTGCCCATATCGACGCTGGTAAAACAACCGTTACCGAACGTATTTTATTCTATACCGGTAAAAGTCATAAAATTGGTGAAGTCCACGAAGGTGAAGCCACTATGGACTGGATGGAACAAGAACAAGAACGTGGTATTACCATTACTTCGGCTTGTACCACTTGTTTCTGGACTCCTATACACGGCGAATCTCAAAAACACCGAATTAATATTATCGACACTCCAGGACACGTAGATTTCACTATGGAAGTAGAGCGTGCTTTGCGCGTACTTGATGGTGCTGTGGTTGTTTTTGATGGCTCTCAAGGTGTTGAGCCTCAATCTGAAACTGTTTGGAGACAAGCCGATCGCTACGATGTTCCTCGCATGGCTTTTGTTAACAAAATGGACAAAACTGGTGGTGATTTTTACATGAGTTTAGAATCTGTGCACGAAAGGCTAAACAAAGACGCGGTTGCTATTCAGCTACCAATTGGTGAAGAAAATAACTTTGCTGGCGTGATTGATCTTTTGACTCAAAAAGCCTACAACTTTGACGGAAAAATGGGTGAAAATGTTATTGATGTTGAAATCCCAGCTGATATGAAGGAAAAAGTTGAAAAATACCGATCAACTTTAATCGAACGCATTGCCGAAACTGATGACGCTCTTATGGAAAAATACCTTGGCGACGAAGAAATAACTATTCCTGAACTTAAAGCTGCTCTCCGAAAAGCAACTATCTCTTTCAAATTAATCCCTGTTCTTTGTGGAACTGCTCTTCAAAACAAAGGAGCTCAATTACTGCTAGATGCTGTTTGTGATTATCTTCCTTCTCCAATGGACCTTCCAGCCGTAACAGGAACCAAGCCAGACAGCGAAGAAGAAGACACTCGTGAACTTAATGACGCTGCTCCTTTCTCAGCTCTTGCTTTTAAAATCGCTACTGATCCTTATATTGGAAAACTCTGTTTTATCCGTATTTACTCTGGAAAACTCACCTCTGGAAGTTATGTTTACAACTCATCTACCGGGCAAAGAGAACGTATTGGACGCTTAGTTCAGATGCACTCTAACTCCCGTGAAGAAATCAAAGAAGTTAGCGCTGGAGATATTGCCGCTGCCGTGGGACTCAAAAAAACCACTACTGGTAACACCCTCTGTGATGAGGATAAACCAATCGTTCTAGAGTCCATGGACTTTCCAGAACCAGTGATTGATATTGCGATTGAACCTAAGACTAAGATCGACCAAGAAAAAATGGGCATTGCTCTTCAAAAGCTAGCTGAAGAAGACCCAACCTTCCGTGTTCATACTGACGAAGAAACTGGTCAGACTATTATCGGTGGAATGGGAGAACTTCACTTAGATATTATTGTTGATCGTATGCGCCGTGAATTTAAAGTGGAAGCCAATGTTGGTCAGCCACAAGTTGCCTACCGTGAAACAATTCAAAACGAGGTTAAAGCCGAAGAAAAATACTCCAAACAAACTGGTGGTCGTGGTCAATACGGTCACGTTCTTATGAAAATTTCTCCAAACGAACCTGGAAAAGGATTTGAGTTTATTAATTCTATTGTCGGTGGAAAAATTCCAAAGGAATACATCCCAGCTGTCCAAAAAGGTGTTGAACAAGCTATGACACGTGGAATTGTAGCTGGATACCAAGTAGTAGACGTTAAGGTAGAGCTTTATGATGGCTCTTACCATGATGTGGATTCCTCTGAAATGTCATTTAAGACCGCTGGTTCTATTTGTTTCCGTGATGGTGCTCGTTCTGCCGCCCCAGTTATTCTTGAGCCAATCATGAAAGTCGAAGCCATTACCCCAGAAAATTACATGGGTGATGTAATGGGAGATCTAAATTCCCGTCGTGGCCAAATTCAAGAAATGGGTGATCGTGGACAAGCTAAATTCATCCGTGCCCTTGTTCCACTCTCTGAAATGTTTGGTTACGCTACTGATCTTCGCTCCATGACCCAGGGTCGCGCTAGCTACTCAATGGAATTCGAACAATACGAAAAAGCGCCTAAAAACGTTATCGAAAAAATTAAGGCTGAGAAAGGGATTACTTCTTAACTTGACGAATCCCCTAAAGAAAGCCAAATTGTCTTGCATCGTTGCTTTTAATCGAGTATATTCTTCCCGCGTTTGCATTTTCTATGCAATTCATTCGCAAATTAAATAACCCTAACCAAGACCCGCAATGTCAGACACATTCCAACGTACTAAACCTCACGTGAATGTTGGTACCATTGGTCACGTTGACCATGGTAAGACCACTCTTACAGCTGCAATGACTATTGTTGCTAACAAAAAATTCGGTGGTCTCAACAAAGCTATCGCTTTTGATCAAATCGATAATGCTCCAGAAGAACGCGAAAGAGGTATTACAATCGCAACTTCTCACCAAGAGTATGAGACTGAAAAACGTCACTATGCTCACGTTGACTGTCCAGGTCACGCCGATTACATCAAGAACATGATTACTGGTGCCGCCCAAATGGATGGCGCTATTTTAGTTTGTTCCGCTGCTGATGGCCCTATGCCTCAAACTCGTGAGCACATCTTGCTTGCTCGTCAGGTTATGGTGCCAGCTGTTGTTGTCTTCCTTAATAAAATGGATATGGCAGACGAGGAAATCGCTGAACTTTCCGAAATGGAAATCCGCGAACTTCTTACTAAATATGGATTCCCAGGTGATGACACTCCAATCATCAAAGGATCTGCTCTTAAGGCCCTCGAAAATCCAGACGACGAAGCTGCTATTGCTCCAATCATCGAACTATTCGAAGCTCTTGATACTTTCATTCCAGAGCCAACTCGTGAACTCGACAAACCACTTCTTATGCCGGTTGAGGATGTTTTCTCAATTAAAGGTCGTGGAACTGTTGCTACTGGTCGTATCGAGCAAGGAATTGTTAAAGTTAATGAAGAAGTTGAAATTATTGGTATTAAAGAAACTCGAAAAGTTGTTGTTACTGGTGTTGAAATGTTCAAGAAACTTCTTGATCAAGGTCAAGCTGGTGATAATGTTGGCCTTCTCCTTCGTGGAATTGAACGTGAAGAAATCGAACGTGGTCAAGTTATTGCTGCGCCAGGTTCTATTACTCCTCACACCCAATTTGATTCCGAGGTTTATGTATTGAACAAAGAAGAAGGCGGACGACACACTCCTTTCTTTAAAGGATACAAACCTCAGTTCTACATTCGAACAACTGATGTTACCGGTACTATCGAACTTCCTGACGGAGTAGAAATGGTTATGCCTGGTGATAACATCAAAATGGTTGTGACTCTTGGATCTGAGATTGCACTTGATGAAGGTACTCGTTTCGCTATTCGTGAAGGAGGACGCACTGTTGGTGCTGGTGTTGTAACCAAGATTCTTAAATAATTAAGAGATATTCGAAACTTTAAAAGCCCTCGCCAATATGGCGGGGGCTTTTTGTTTACCTGGAAAACCACAACGCCCCCTTTACATTTTAAGTAAAAAGGTGTATAATTATATGATAGTTCTTTATATATTCTTAATTCATCTCTCTCATGCGCATGAAAAAAACCACTATCAAACTTCTAGCTGTTATAGTTGGACTATTAGTAATACTTGGAGGGACTCTAGCCCTAACCGGATCTTTTGAAAATCTACAAGGAACTTTTAAGTGGAGAGATTCTACTCCAACAACCACAACTACTACTGTTAGGTCAGGTTCTACCAACCCAATGGAAACTAATGATATTTTTGTTCAGCCAGTAGAGTCAAACGATATTTTCGTTCAACCAATGGAATCAAACGACATCTTTGTACAACCGATGGAGTCTAATGACATTTTCGTTCAACCAATGGAAACTAATGATATTTTCGTTCAACCTTAACGAGAATTATTAAATCGTTCTCAAAAAAGCCTCGCCACTTCTGCGGGGCTTTTGTTTTTTTAAAAAAGTACTATACTTTAATCAATCATTTAACCCCCTATCCATGAAAAAAATCCTTACCCCGATTTTTTGTTTAATGTTTTTTGCTGGCTGTATTGGCAGTCCATCAACCCCTGACTCGACTATTCCTGATGACGATCCCATTGACACAGATACTACAGAAACTGAAGAAGTAGCCGAAGTAAACTGCATCGCCCTAACTACACACGATACTTGTATTATAGATGGTATTGATTCTGCTTTGCTTGGATCTTGGAAACTGATTGAACAATCTATTTCTTCCCCAGCTGGAAGCATCACTAACCCTTTTGCGGGGCGAACTCTCACCTTTTTAGGAACCAGTAATTACACCGAAGATTATTCCACCGAAGAAACTGACGATCAAACCGCAGCAGGTATAACCTCTAGCTGCGAAGTACTTGGAGTGCTTGGTGGAGCCTGGGAAGCCGATGCCTACTCTGATTTAGACTTAGATCCTCCAATAGTAATTAATGTTCTTCATATTACTCCAGATGGCGGATCCCCTTCTGTAAAATGCCAAGCCACTGGTGAACCAGTTTACTCTAATCAAGCCTCTACTCCACTTGGAGTTGGCCCATCTACTGGAGATTATGTTGAATACACTTATACCTTGAATGAAGAATTAACTTTCCTTACTATTATTCAAGAAAACCCTTACGCCAGCACCACAAACGTATATACTTTTTCTAAGATATCTTAAATAACTAACCCTCCCAATAATGTCTAGACTTGCTGAACTCCCCCAAATCACCATCTCCCAAAAAAAAGAATGGGGAGAAATCCTTAGTGGATTTGAAGGCATCAATAAATATATGGTTTTAGATCCTTCAGGTAACGAACTTTATGC
>CAYWKJ010000034.1:0-12323 GCA_964459205.1 uncultured Candidatus Peribacteria bacterium
ACCACGATAATAAGCCCAGCACCACTAACAATCATTGGAATACTTCCGGTTCCGCCTCCTTGCATAGCTTGTTGAATCAAAATAGGGGAGATTGCAATAACAGCTAAGAACACACCACCCCAAAGGTTTAACCTAGAAGAAACTTTAGTTAAATATTCAGCAGTTTCTTTTCCAGGACGGATTCCCGGAATAAAGCCGCCTCTTTTTTGAATACTTTCGGCAACGTTTTTTGGATTGAAAGTGATACTAACGTAAAAGTAAGTGAATCCAATAATAAGAAAGAAGTAGAAAATTAGGTACAGAGCGCTTTGGCTTTGGAAGTAGGTGATAAAGAATTGTCCAACTGATTGAAGCCAAGCAGATTCAGCGTTAGCAAGAAATTGCCCCATAACAGAAGGGAAAGTTACCATAGAAACAGCAAAGATGATCGGGATCATCCCGGCTTGGTTAACGCGAATAGGGAGCATAGCTTGCTCACCGCGCGCGGACCGGCCGCGACCAGCATAGGTAATCGGGACGCGCCGTTGCCCTTCGGTTACTAGAATAACAATTACAGTAAAGAAAACAGTCAGAAGAATCATCCCAACAAGTGGAATAAGTCTTTCAATATCTTGTTCAGCTAGGGCAAATACAGAGGCTAACATTGAAGGGACACCAGCCATAATTCCTCCAAAGATAAGGAGAGAAATACCATTGCCAATGCCTTTTTCAGTAATTAATTCACCAAGCCACATAAGCATTACAGTTCCCGTAGAAACAGTAATCATAATAGGAAGAATAACACTCGGATCAGTGATGTCTTGGATAATTGGTACTGGAGCAGCAGCGTTAATAAGACTAATCATTCCGTATGATTGTAAGAAAGCTAATGGGAAAGTAAGCCATCTAGTTATTTGATTTATTTTGCGTCGACCTTCAGCTCCTTCTTTAGACATAGCTTCTAATTTAGGAGAAATCACAGTCATAAGCTGCATAATAATCGAAGCATTAATGTAAGGAGAAAGTCCCATCAACATAATCGAAAAATTCTCGGCACTACCTCCTGTTAACATGCTGAATGCTCCGAGTAATTTGTTTCTTTCAAACACAACTTTTAGGGCTTCTAAATCTACGCCTGGAATAGTGACGTGAGTTAGAAAGCGGAAAACAGTAAGAATAAATAACGTAAATAAAATCTTTTTGCGAAGATCTTTAGAATTCCAGATTTGAGTTATATATTTCAGCATGAAAGGAGGGATTATTTAGCTGCTTTCTCTGCTTTAGCGGCGCCAACAGATCCACCAGCTTTTGTAATTTTTTCTTCAGCAGATTTAGAAACTTTATCTACTTGCACAGAGAGCTTGATTTTAATCTCGCCCATGCCAAGTATTTTAACAGGTTTCTTGGTAGTTCGGATAACTCTTTTTTTAGCAAGTGTTTCGCGAGTTACAGTATCACCATCTTTAAAAATGTCATTTAAAGTAGCCACGTTAATTGGCAAATATTCTGTGCGACAAGGGTTTTTAAAACCGCCAAGTTTAGGCATACGCATGTAAAGGGGAGTTTGTCCTCCTTCGAATCCTGGACGACGGCGTCCACCAGCGCGAGCAGTTTGACCGTTCATGCCACGACGACAATAGGTTCCTTGACCAGATCCATTGCCACGACCGACACGGATTCGTGCTTTGCGGCTTCCTTTGGCTGGTTTTAATTCATTCAGTTTCATGAGAAATTATTTTTTAGGTGTTTCTTGTTTAGGAGTCTCTTGTTTAGGTTCTTCCTTTTTAGCCTTGATTGGTTTTTTGTCTGCTGGTTTGGCTGGTTTCTTGTCTGCAGGCTTTTTGTTGTTGTGAGGCTTTTTGTTGTTGTGAGGCTTTTTAGGTCCTTCTTTGCCTGGCCCCCCGTGTTTTTTTACTGGAGGAACTGGTTTCTTTTCTTCTTTTTTGAATTCTTTGTCATTAGGGCGAGCGCGAAGAGCTTTTAAAGCTTCGATAGTCGCTTTACTATTATTTAGTCTATTTGGTGATCCTAGAGTTTTGCTAAGGATGTTTTTGATTCCAGAAAGTTCGATAATAACGCGAGTAGCTCCGCCAGCAATAATTCCAGTACCAGGACCAGCTGGGATAAGTAGAATCTTAGAGGCTTTGAATTTGCTTTGAGTGCGGTGTCCAATAGTGTCGTCTTTGGTGATCGGTACTGTAATAAGATTGTGCTTAGCCTTGGTAACGGCTTTTTTAATAGCACCTACAACTTCATTAGATTTAGCAACACCAACACCAACTTTTCCTTTGTGATTGCCAATCGCAACAGTAGCGCGGAAGCGAAGACGTCGTCCTCCTTTAACCACACGAGTCACACGATCCAGTTGGATCACTGCTTCATCATATTCTTTTGGTTCTTGCTGCCTAGGGCCGCGTTTCCGGTTATTGCGTTGAGGTTTTCCCATAGTAGGTTAGGTTGTTTAAAATTTTAAGCCAGCTTCACGAGCACCATCGGCAATAGCCTGTACTCGTCCGTGATATTTATAGCCATTGCGATCAAAAACACATTCTTTAATTTTCATTTCCAGTGCTTTTTTAGCGATTTCTTCGCCAACCGCTTTAGCATTTTCAAGTTTCTTTCCTTTGGCTTTTTTCAGGTCAGAAACAGTAATAAGTGTTTTACCAGCATCATCATCGATAAGGTGAGCGTAGGTAGCGCGTAAACTGCGGAAGACTACTAGTCTTGGGCGAGTTGACGTGCCACTTAGTTTGGCTCGGATCTTATTATGACGACGTTTTCTGAGGATATCTTTTTTCTGCATGGTGATTAATTATTAGGCTGCTTTGGCAGCAGTTTTACCGGCTTTGCGGTGAATATGTTCTTCTAGATATTTAACACCTTTTCCTTTGTAAGGTTCAGGTTTACGGAAGGCGCGGATTTCAGCGGCGGTTTGTCCAACCAGTTGTTTGTCGATTCCAGAAATAATTAGGATGTTCTTTTTTTCTTCGTCTGCTTTGAATTCAATACCTTCTGGCGCTAAGTATTCAATTGGATGAGAGTATCCAAGGCTTAAATTAAGCTTTTTGCCTTGAATTTGAAAGCGATAACCAACGCCATTTACTTCTAGCTTTCGAATGAATCCTTCGGTAACACCAGTAATCATATTAGCAATTAAGCTGCGAGTTAAACCGTGTAGACTTTTGTGTTCTCGGTCATCACTTGGACGCTTAATAGTAACAGCTTTTTCAGTAACGATGACTTCCATATCAGGGTGAGGGGAGAGAGTTAATTCTCCTTTTGACCCTTTAATGGTGAGTACGTTGCCTTCATAAGTAGCGGTAACGCCATTTGGGATTGCGACAGGTTGTTTTCCGACTCGGGACATGATTAATAGTTAGTAAATTTCGCAGAGAAGTTCGCCACCAATTTTGTTTTTCTTAGCATCTTTGTTAGACATGATGCCTTGTGGCGTAGAAAGAATAGCTATACCTAATCCACTAAGGATGGAAGGTACTTTGCTCGCTTTAACATAGATTCGTTGACCAGGTTTAGAAATACGTTTCAGGCTTAACTGTTGTGGTTTTTTGACCAATATAGCGTGAATTTCTTGGAACTTTCCACTGGTGTCGATGTTAACTTCTTCTAGGTAGCCGTTTTTAGCCATTACCTGAAGAACACTATATTTCATTTTAGAGAAAGGCATACGGACTTCGGTGTGACCAGCACGGTCAGCATTTCGAAGTCTTGTTAGCATGTCAGCGATGGGATCGGTGTTCATGAGAGAAAATTATTAGGTTGCGATGATTATTACCAGGACGATTTTCTAACGCCCATAATTAGGCCGTTACTAGCTAGTTTGCGGAAGCAAATGCGACAGAGTCCAAAGCGTCGCATGTAGCTACCGATTTTTCCGCAGTTTTCACAGCGGTTATATACGCGGGTAGAAAAAGTAGATTTTTTACCAGCTTTTAAAGCGCGTAAGTGCTTTTTTTGGTTGCGGTCACATTTGACGACGAGGGCTTTGCGGGCCATAGAGCATTAGGTTATTAATCTTGCTTAGGTTCATCCTTGAAAGGAAATCCAAGAGCTTTTAAAAGCTTATAAGCGGCAACATTGTCTTTAGCAGTGGTGCCAATGGTAATTTGCATACCATGATTGCGACTAACATTATCAGGGTTTACTTCGGGGAATACAGTGATTTCTTTGATTCCGAGGCTGTAGTTACCATGGCCATCAAAGCCACGAACAGAAATTCCACGGAAGTCTCGAATACGTGGTAATGACACATGAACTAATCTTCCAAGGAAGTCGTACATGCGCTTGCCACGTAAAGTCACACTTACTCCAACCGGGTCTCCTTCACGTAATTTAAAGTTCGAAACAGCCATACGAGATTTATTCACAACTGGTTTTTGACCAGTTAGAGCAGTTAGATTTTCAATAACTTGTTCAAAGTTCTTGTCTCCTCCTTTTCGGATGTAGCTTCCAATCCTGGCACTTACATTTACTTTGGTAATGCGTGGTGCAGCAAGATCGTTGGTTGTGCCTAGGTCTTTTTTGACCTCAGGGAGAATCTTGTTGTACAGAGCTTTCATCATTATTTAAGATTTTTTACTAGTAGAGACTTTATCTAAAGATTGATTACATTTTTTACAGACACGTTGTTTTTTCTTGTTCTCGAGAATGATATATCCAACGCGAGTTGCCTTGCTACAGTGTGGGCAGAGCACTTTGACGTTAGAAGCATGAATTGGTGCTTCGAAAGTGATAATTTCACCAGGACGAGAAGTAGTCTTTTTAATGTGCTTTTTTCGCATGTTTACCTTTTCAACCACAATTTTGTCGCTTTTTCTGAAGGTTCGCATTACTTTGCCGGTTGAATTACGGCTTTTTCCAGCGGTTACCAATACGTTGTCGTCTTTTTTGACTTTCATGATTAGATTACGTCAGGAGCTAAGGAAATAATTTTTTGGAACCCACGGTCACGGAGCTCACGAGCTACCGGACCAAATACACGAGTTCCTTTTGGTACATTATCTTTGTTTACAATAACTACAGCATTGTCGTCGAAGCGAACATAAGAACCATCTTTACGACCCATTTCTTTGCGTTGACGGACAACAACAGCGCGCTCAACAGCTTTCTTTTTAACAATTCCATTAGGAGCGGCTTCTTTAACAGTGACTACAATTAGGTCTCCAATGCGAGCATAGCGACGCTTAGACCCTCCGAGGACTTTGATACACATTACCTCTTTGGCACCAGTGTTATCTGCGACTTTTAAGCGAGTTTGAGTTTGAATCATGTTATTTAAGTAGTTTCTTTAGTAGGTTTTTCGGTTGTCCAGCGTTTCATTTTAGATAGTGGACGAGTTTCATAGATAGTTATGGTGTCTCCGACCTTAGCTTGGTTTTTCTCATCATGAGCATGGAATTTTTTGGAGATACGGTATCGTTTTTTGTACTTAGCATGTTCCTGGTAGGTGTCTACCTGGACGACGATAGTTTTATCTTTGGCTGTGATAACGGTTCCAGTTTTGCTGCGCATGATTTAAAGGTTATTTTTTAGGGGAAGCTTCTTCGGTGGGCTCTTGTTTCGCCAGGGCGTTCATAAGGGTCAAAATCTGAGCAATATAACGTTTGTTAGCAGTAATTAAGTGAGATTTTTTATCTTGGCTCATTTTTACCGATAGCTTGGCGCTAAGCCAGTTACGGCGAGCTTTTTGGAGCTCAGCATTTAGGTCTTTGAGATTGAGTTTTCGTAGTTCAACGAATGGAAGCATTGAAAGAAAATTAGATAGTTTCTTGAGTAATAAATTTAGTTGTCACCGGGAGTTTGTGGCCAGCTAAGCGCATAGCTTCACGAGCAGTTGCTTCATCTACACCATCGATTTCAAATAGAATCATTCCTGGTTTGGCGGTTAATACATAGTGATCAACAGCTCCTTTACCAGATCCCATGGGGACTTCAGCACCTTTTCTGGTGACTGGAGTATGTGGGAAAGCTCGAATCCAGATTTTTCCACCACGTTTGATGTAACGAGTCATAGCACGACGAGCAGCTTCTATCTGGCGAGATGTAATTTCACTAGTTGCAGTAGATTTTAAGGCGTAAGACCCAAAGCTAATCCTGTCGCCACGCTGGGCTTTTCCTGTGAATTTCCCTCTGAGGCGGAACATCTTCCGGTATTTCATCTTTTTAGGTAGAAGCATGGGGGATTATTTAGTTTCAGGTTTAATAGATTCAGAGACCATTTCAGATAGTTTATTAAAGACCTCTCCTTTATAGATCCAAACTTTGATTCCGATTGTTCCATAGGTGGTCCAAGCTGGATAAAAAGCGTAATCAATATTTGCTCTTAAGGTATGAAGTGGAATTTTTCCTTCAGTGAAGGTTTCAGCGCGAGCGATTTCAACTCCGTTAAGACGTCCTTTAATGCCAACTTTTACACCCTTAGCTCCGGCTTCTCTTGCTCTTTGGATCGCACTTTTGATAGCGCGGCGGTAAGAAACACGTCGTGTAACCTGGCGCGCGATATTTTCAGCGACAATATAAGAGTCTATATCAGGGTTCTTAATCTCTTTAACAGTTACGGAAAATCGTTTTGGTCGGAATTTCTTTTGTAGAGTTTCTTGGAATTTTTCAATGCCTTCACCTTGTCGGCCGATAACCGCACCAGGGCGAGAAGTATGAATGATCAGATTTGTATTGTTGGCATCGCGAAGGATTTCAACTTTAGAAATGTGACCCTCTTTGAAATACGTTTTGATGAATTTTCTAATTTGCAAATCTTCGTGTAAGAGTTTCTTGTATTGGTGCTTGCCAGCGAACCAATTAGATTCCCAAGTATTGATAATTCCGATACGTAGTGATTTTGGGTTAACTTTTTGTCCCATAGAGGGGAGATTAGATTAAGATTTTTTAGGTTCAGTAGTTTTTTTAGCGGCCTCCTTTTTTGGAGCCTTTTTAGGCTTAGCCTCTTCAGTTTTCTCAGCTTTTTCAGTTTCAGCTGGCTTGTCTTCTTTCTTAGCTGTCTTAGGTTTTGCCCCGGCGGTAGCTTCAACTTTGACTGTCACGTGAGATGTTCTTTTTAGAATCGGGTGAGCTCGTCCGCGAGAGACAGGTTGGAAACGCTTATAAGTTGGGCCTTGAGTAACAATAATTTCTTTAATTGTGAGTGTCCCGATATCTTGTTTAAAGTTGTTTTCAGCGTTGCTAGCAGCAGATTGAATAACTTTGTAGAGTACTTTAGCTGCTTTTTTAGGGGTAAATTTAAGGATGTCGAGAGCTTCAGAAACTGGTTTACGACGGACCATTTCAGCAACTAGGCTGACTTTTTTAGGAGAGATACGAGTTTTTCGAAGGTGTGCAATCATAATTATTATTTAGCTAGTCTGCCGCCATGTCCTTTAAATTTACGAGTTGGAGAGAATTCTCCGAGGCGGTGTCCAACCATTTGTTCAGTGATAAATACAGGGATGTGTTGTTGCCCGTTGTGAACAGCAATAGTGTGCCCAACAAACTCAGGAGCAATAACACTTTCTCGAGCCCAGGTTTTAATAACCTTTTTTTGGTTGTTGTCGTTTTGAAGCGCAATCTTTTTGAGTAGCTTCGGATCAACGTATGGGCCTTTTTTAGAACTTCGAGACATAATTTAAGACGTTTTAATAAGGTTTCTGCCTTTACGATCGCGAATGCGATAAATACTGGTCTTGGATTTGCG
The DNA here is from genome assembly GCA_964459205.1 of uncultured Candidatus Peribacteria bacterium. Lineage (GTDB taxonomy): Bacteria > Patescibacteriota > Gracilibacteria > UBA1369 > UBA12473 > JABJMC01. Next base: position 7,685 of record CAYWKJ010000034.1, read on the forward strand.
TTTGCGGGTTTTTACACCAAGCGCTGGCAATCCCCAAGGCGTTTTTGGATGTTTCATACCAATTGGGTTTGATCCTTCACCACCACCATGTGGGTGATCGCAAGGGTTCATAACCTTACCACGAACTTGTGGACGCTTTCCTTTCCAGCGGTTACGGCCAGCTTTTCCGATTTTAATGTTACTAAATTCAGAATTACTAACAGTTCCGACAGTGGCGAAAGCGTGTTTGTGAACAAAACGCACTTCTCCAGAAGGCAATTGGATTTGAGCCATTTTGCTTTCCAGGGAAACAAGTTTTGCAGAGGTGCCGGCGGAACGTACGATTTTCCCACCACGACCTGGTGTTAGTTCGATGTTGTAGATATGAAAACCAACTGGAATGCTTTGGACATGCATGCGATTTCCAGGTTTGATTTTAGTGTGCTCAGCTGTAAGGATTTTATCGCCAACCTTGATTTTTTCAGGAGCAAGGTGATAACGCTTGTCACCATTTTTGTAAACAACAAGCATAATGTAGGCGTTTCGGTTTGGATCGTACTCTACAGAGTCAACGCGGCCTTCGATGTTTAGATTTTTGGTGCGATTAAAATCAACTTCACGGTAGTGAGATTTAGCTCCTCCTCCACGGTGGCGTACAGTAATGCGTCCTTGGTTATTGCGACCAGATCCACGCTTTTTGGATTTCACAAGCGCTTTTAGAGGTTTCTTAGTGGTGACTTCAGAGAAGTCGGAAACACTCATTTGTCGTCGTCCCGGTGTTGTTCCTTTAACTTTGCGTACCGCCATGGGAAATTATTTAGACTTAGAGAATTTATAGATATCAATAGTTTTGCCAGGTTCTAACGTGATAGTTGCTTTCTTAACGCGGTCACGTTTTTTGATCTCACGTCCGCGTCCAACTAGACGAACCTTAGATGGTGTTGGGCGAACATTTACACTTTTTACATTAACGCCATAAAGTAATTTGATTGCGTTTTTAACATCGATTTTAGTTGCTTTTGGGTGAACAATGAAGGTGTAGCGACCTTCTGCGTCGCGCGTAGTTTTTTCGCTGAGGACCGGTTTTTGAATTACGTAGTGTAAATCCATTTATTAAGCTTTTAGAAAAGTCTCTTCCAACTTAGGAAGAGAGCTTTTTAAGAATACTAGAGATTGGTACTTGAGAACGTCTTGAATATTAAGGTAATTAGCTAGAACAGTCTTTACCTTAGGAAGATTGCGAGATGATTTTTGAATAACTTCGTTTTTTTCTGGAATAACAAAGAGAGCGTTGCGTTCAACTGGTAGTTTGTCGATCATGGCCGCGAATTCTTTAGTTTTAGTCTCTTTGGCATCGTATTTTTCTACCACTAAAATCTGTTTGTCGCTAGCCTTACTAGAAAGAGCAGAGAAAAGAGCTTTGCGACGTTGTTTTTTAGGCATCATCTTGGTGAAATTGCGAGTGTTGCGAGGTCCAAATACGATTCCTCCACCACGATGGATAGGACCACGAGTGGATCCAGTACGAGCACGACCAGTTCCTTTTTGACGGTGAGGTTTGCGACCTCCACCTCTAATTTCACCACGAGTCTTAGTGTGAGCAATCGGGCTTCGAGAGTTAGCTTGTTGAAGAATAAGCATTTGGTGAATTAGGCCTTCGTTTACTTCAATTCCAAAGATATCCTTATTAAGGGTTACTTCCCCCTTTTTTTCTCCAGTTTGTGTATAAACAGTTGCTTTCATTTATAAATTTAGGATTTTTTTCGAATAATAACGAGGCCGCCATTAGCGCCAGGAACAGCACCTCTGATTCCAAGAAGGTTTTTCTCGGGATCAATATAGGCGATAGTAGAATTTACTAGGGTTACTTGTTTATTACCCATTTGGCCAGGCATTTTTTTGCCTTTTAATACGCGAGCCGGTTTGGCACACATACCAATTGAGCCTGGTTCACGATGGTGGTGTGAACCATGAGTCTCTGGACCACGGGAAAAGTTGTGGCGTTTAATAACACCAGCAAATCCTTTACCCTTAGAAACACCAGTAACTTTTACACTTTCACCCTCTTCAAAGATGTCGACTTTAACTTCGTCACCAAGATTTCGGGCTTCCTCGTTTTCAAGGGTCTTAAATTCGCGAGCGAAGTGAAATTTCTTGGTCTTTTTAGGTTTAGCCAACGCATTAAAGCCGAGGACTATCGCCGGATATCCGTCCTTTTCAGGAGTCTTTACTTGAGTGACAACATTAGGAGTGCACTCGACAACTGTAAGGGGGATCACGCGGCCATCATCTTGGATGATGCGGGTCATACCGATTTTTCGACCGAGAATACCAGACATAATTAGGTAGAGGTTATAAAGGGTTTTGACCATATTTGGCCTCCGCCCTCTTCCCTGATGGACAGGGAAATTAACAGATTTCAGCCCGCCTAGACTAACGGGGGTGACTCCCTAAGTCAAGGTTTTTTTAGACTTTTTTAAGTAGAAATCATTTTAATCTCAATATCTACACCAGCTGGCAGGCTGAGACCAGATAGAGATTCAATGGTTTTGGGGGTGCTTTCCGTGATATCGAGTAATCGTTTGTGAGTACGGATTTCAAATTGTTCGCGAGAGGTTTTGTGAACAAAAGTAGACTTATTAACCGTGAATTTTTCGATTTTAGTTGGAAGGGGAATTGGACCAGAAATAACAGCTCCACTGCGTTCCGCTGTTTCTATAATAAGGCGAGTTGTGTCGTCGATAACCTTGTGGTCGAAAGCTTTGATCTTAATACGGATGCGTTGTTTGGCGGTAGAAGTCTCTTTTTTGGAGTCTTTAGCGGCTTGTTCTTTAGTTTTAGCTTTGGTGGAGGCTTTTTTTGGAGTTACTTTTTTGGGTGCAGCTTTCTTAGGAGCTGCTTTTTTAGTGGTTTTTTTTGCTGCTGGCATGGTTTTTTGAGGTTAAAGATACAAAAATAGCCGCCCATCTCGGCCGGCTAAGTAGTCTTAGTTGTTTGTGGGCTGAGATGTCCCGCCATCTGATAACAGGTAGGCGAGGAAGAAGTTAAAAGCAACTTCTTCGTTTTGTTGCTTAACCCTTTTAAAGGAAAGATTTAGGGAGGTCAATTAATCAGAGGCCTTAGGGGTTGACAGGAGTAATTAAACTGTTATAATGATCTTCAAGAAAGTGTAAACATGTTTTATGGCTTCAGTTTCTGTAGTCTCAAAATTTCCTAGCAGGAAAGTGATTGCTGACATTCATGAATTGCCAGCGGCGACTCATGATGTCACTAGATTTATTCACCAAACTGCTGAACAGATTGCAAATTCCCTTCAAGGAGGAGGGGTTTCTTTGAACATTGCCAATGCCGATCCCACTGAGATTGCTAAATTTGAAAAGGCAAATGAAATTTTATCTAGCCAGGGCAAACCTGAAATTGAGATGTTTGGCGAAGAGATAAAGCCCGATATTGCCGATATAAATCACCGAATTTTGGATAAGGTTTTGAGTCAAACAAGAAATGCTTTTAAGAAGTTTGTGGCTGGAGTTAGAAGCGAGGATCTTGTTGAAGAATATAACTCTTATATTGCTCCGCGTGGTAAGTCGTTTGAGGATTGTCATTCGTGGGAAAATATTGGGGTAACAGATGCAGATGATTCTATTCGGAGGCGAGTGACAGGGCTTTTGGATGAAGTTATGAAGGATAATAAACAAAGGTTATACGAAGAGGTTTTACCTGGATTTAATGATAGCCCTGGCATGAAGGATGATAAGAGTAAGGTTCGCGGTGTTTTGATTAGTATGTTGAGTAATTTTGTGCGTGGGATTTACTATAACCATCAAAACGCTGATAAGGTTGGCGGGCTTAGAAAAAGAGCTGTGGATAACTTAAACAAGCAAGGAAAAGACGGATTCTTTACTAGAGTTGTAACTAAGGTGAAAGATGTTTTTAGGTGGTTTACTTCTTAGGTTTATAAACCGCAGCTACAGTTAATCCAATCAATAGATATTGGACCATTCCATAGATTAACCACTGAAGAGCCATCATAAAAGGAATTGGATAAACAACCCACTGGTTGAACATGCCAGTAATTAACATTAGTAAGCCGATGATAAACCCATAGCGAAGACCTTCGAGTAGTCCTTTGTTTTCGTAACCTTTTATAAAAATAAAGGTAAAAGTAAGAGAAAAGGCCGCGGCCGTAAGCCACATAACCCACATGTAATCCATCATTTCTGGGCGCCAAACAGATTCAGTTTCCATATAAGATGCGCCCATTAGCGGTCCATGGATAATAAAGGTGGTGATTTCGTAGACTAAATAAACTGCAAGACTGGCGAGTAGGAATCGTTTAGTGTTCATGGTTGGGAGGGTTAAAGATATTAATGCTTGCCTTTGCTTTCAAAGTGGACAAAGTCGATTAAAAAGACCGTGCCAAGAAGGATGGATTTTTTCTTTTCATCCCAGCTTGGCGGGAATTCGATGCCAAAGTTGTCAGCGTCAGTAAAGGCTTCCTTGAGGGCTCCACTCCATTTTTTAGTGATTTTACCGACGACTTGTTCGTTTTCTTTAATTTCAAATGTCCAAGGATGGAAAATTGGGCCTAGTAAGGTACAAATTGGAGCGCCAGCCTCGTCGGTGATGGTGTATTTTTTTCGTAAAAGGTCAAATTCTCGTT
>CAYWKJ010000035.1:0-12304 GCA_964459205.1 uncultured Candidatus Peribacteria bacterium
GCATCATCTAACTCAGCGGCTGGATCACCTAACAAAAGACCACCATAAATAGATGGATCTACCCATGTTGGACCTTCTGAAATCGGAGGTGTATCTTCCACCACTTCAACATCATCTGGTGGAGTTGTATCATCTGGCATCACATCTTCATCGGTTTCAACATCATCGATAACCACTAGATCGTCTGAATCAAAAAGCGAAAACTCGCCATTTAAGAGTTTTGGAGCTAAGAAAAATCCTCCTAAAATAATAATTCCTACCAAAACTAAAGAACCACAACAAAATTTTAAATGTCGCGGTGTTAAGTTAGCCTCATGTAGTAATTGTTCAATTCGTTCTGTAAACGTGCCTTCCATAGCCAACTCTTTTAATGAACCATCTGACTCGCCTTCCTCTTTTCCTTTATCAACACTCTCGGGTTGCGGAGCTTCCTCAGAAACAACCTCCCCTTCTAGTACCTCCTTCTTTTCTGGCTCCGGGGCTATTGGTTCCGGTTCAGGAGCCATAGAAAATGGATCAGATTTTGGAGCCTCTAGTTCATCAACAGGTTTTGACGTTGGCTTTGATGTTGGTTCTGGTTCTGGGCCAGAAGATGCTCCAAAAGGGCTCTGATAATCACCAAAGCTATCATTTTCCTTCTTAGCACCACCCATCTCGTCCGGGGAAGCTATATCAAACGGGCTTGGAGCTGGAGCCGGATCTTTGGCTGGCTCTTTTGGTTTTGGTTCTTTTGGCTTCTCAGTTTTAGGCGGTTCATAAGCTGGAGTTGACGGTGGCGGGCTTAAATCAAACGGTGACGGTTCAGAAGATGGTGGCTGTGCTGGCGCTGACCCACCCGGACTCGGCTCAGCTGGAGCTGATGGCACTGGTGCCGGCTCTGCTGGCTCTGGGTTTGTTGGCGCTGGGTTTGCCCCACTATTATCAAAAGAAGCTGCCAAATCAAATGGTGACGGCTCAGAAGATGGGGCTGGTGTTGGCGCCGGTGAAGCCGTTGAAGTCTTAGTCTCTGGCTTATCAACAGGCTTAGCCTCCGGTTTGCCTGGGGCATTCACAAATTCCTCAGTTTCATCATGTGGCTGATCCAATTCTTCAGCTGCCTCATCATGCACAGTTGCTAAATCTGGAACAACTGCCGCCTGATCTTTAGGTTTAGTGGTTCTTTTTCGAGAACGACGACGACGTTTTCTAGGAGCCGCCCCATCCACTATTTTCTGTGAAGCTGCCGGATCTTGCCCAGTATTTTTTGTGTCATCTTTTTTTGGATCTTCGTCTGGCATACAAAAAGGCTATTTCTTTCCTTAAATTATACCAAAAAACTAAACTTTTTTCAATCTGTTATACAGAGAAAAAGCTAATTCCGCTTTCGACCCTCTAACCGACCGCTGTTCTCTTTCGGAAATCAATACAAATTCTCCTTCTTCCTCATTTAAAACATCCACCGAATTTGCCACCAAAATATCCACTCCCTTATCCTGCCTTTTTTGCTCTCCTAGCTCCTGTAAATCACCAGATTCTAAACCGAATCCAATCACTACTTGGTCTGTTCTCTTTATTTTTATCACTTCCTTTAAAATATCAACATTTTCCTCTAATTCAATTACCCGACCATCCCCAGTTTTTTTAAGCTTAACTTCCGAGACTTGTCGTGGTCTAAAATCAGAAATCGCAGCCGCAGAAATATAAAAATCACAATTTTCAAACTCATCTAACACCGCAATGCGCATCTGTTCCGTAGTCGCAATGTAATCAATTTCTAAATTCTCATGCTCTACGTATTCAACATCAACTTTTCCAGAGACTACTGTGACCTCGGCCCCACGCAATAAGGCCTCACGCACCAGAGCCAACCCCATTTTCCCACTCGAAAAATTAGTAAGACAACGAACTGGGTCCAATGGTTCCTCAGTTCGACCACTAGTTATCAAAAACTTTTTTCCTGCTAAATCTTGCGGCACCAAAAGCTGCTCTGTTCGCAACATAATCGCTTCCAACGGCGCCAAATGACCAACCGCATAAACCCCACAAGCCAACTCTCCCTCAACAGGTTTAATAACTGACACTCCAGCTTCTCGCAAACGCTCTAAATTCTCCTGCACAATAGGGTGCAAGTACATGGCCTCATTCATGGCTGGAGCTACCAAAACTGGCGCTCGCGTGGCAAGCAAAGCCGTTGTTAGCAAATCATCCGCCAAACCCGTGGCATAACGTCCAATCAAGCTCGCTGTGGCTGGTGCCAAAACAATAGCATCCGCCTCCTTCATAACCTGTAAATGAGGCATGGGATCGTTTCCCGAACAATCAAACATTTTGTGATGCACAGCGTTTCCAGAAACCGCCTGAAACAACTGCGGGCTTACTAATTCCGTGGCATGTGCCGTCATAAAAACATGAACCTTTGCGCCCTGTTTTTTAAACAACCGCGTCAGCTCCAACGCCTTATAAATCGCTACACTACTAGCTACACCGAGAACAATCTTTTTTCCTTTAAGCATCAAGCAAAATATTATCAATTAAACGTACATTTCCAAACTTTGCGGCCACCGCCATAATTGCCGGGCCCTCCACACGATCAATTTTTTCTAAAGAACGCGCATCCCGAATTTCAGCATATTCATAATTAGCCGAAACTTCACTTAGCAAGCCTTCAACATTCTTTTCTCCTTGTTCAAATAATTTATTCACACCCTCCAATGATTGGCTTATAACTAAGGCTTTTTCGCGTTCATTTTTATCCAAATAAACATTACGTGAACTCATCGCGAGCCCATCTTCTTCGCGCACAGTTTCACAAACATGCAACTTAATTTGCGGAAAATACTTTTGAATTAACCAATCAATCACGCACGTTTGTTGAAAATCTTTTTGTCCAAAATAAACATCTGTGGGCTGAACCTGCTCAAATAAACGTTTAACTACGGTGGCCACTCCCGGAAAATGATCGGGCCGCGTTAATCCACATAAAATATTGGTCAATTTACATGGCGGCTCAATTCGCTCCACATTCTCTATCCCCTCTGGATAAATTTCAGCCACAGTTGGGCACCAAATTTCCACGTTTCCCTCCTGTAAAAGCAACTTTTTATCACGCTCTAAATCACGCGGATATTTTTCAAAATCCTCTCCTTTCCCAAATTGCGTGGGATTTACAAAAATACTAACCACCACCTTATCGCAATCTTTTAACGCCGCTCGCACTAAACTCAAATGTCCCTCATGGATAGCACCCATGGTTGGAACAAAACCCAAACTGTTATTTGTAGCTTTCATCTTGGGATGGAAATATACCACTTTCCACCTCAGATTTAAACTTAATTACCGCCTCACTAATCACGACCGACAAATCTGCGTACTTCTTTACAAACTTTGGCGTAAAATCACCATAAAGCCCCAATAAATCATTTGTAACCAATACTTGCCCATCACAATGAGGCCCAGCTCCAATGCCAACCGTTGGAATTGTTAATTTATCTGTAATTTTCTTTGCTAAACCGGTTGGAATGCATTCCAACACCACCGCAAAACAGCCAGCCTCTTCTAAAGCTATGGCTTCCTCAAAAATCTTATTCGCTTCCTCCTCAACTTTCCCCTTAACCTTCATTTTATCGGCTTCTTGCGGCTTAAGCCCCGCATGTCCCATCACTGCAAATCCAGCCTCCCCCAAAGCCCTACAAATCTCCGGACATCCCTCAATCTTAATCGCTCGCACACCTGTTTCCTCCATCATGCGCTCGGCATTCTTAATGGCTAACTCCGGCGTCTCATAAGAACCCTTTGGCATATCCGTGACTACCAACCCTTTCGTATGGCCACGCATCACAGCTTGAGTGTGGCGAATCATATCGTTCATGGTTACAAAATGAGTGTTTTGATATCCCAAAACAACCATTCCCAAAGAATCCCCTACTAAAATCACATCAATATCCGCCTTACTTAAAATTTGGGCCATCGGATAATCATACGCGGTTAAGACGACAATTTTCCGATGACCCTTCAATGCACGAATAGATTGAGGCATCTATAGTCTAGAGATTAAGTAGACTTGTAGAAACATCCCCAAACGAATAACTAAATCCAGCTGCTGTCCCTAAGCCCAAAGCAGCGAATAACAAACCTACTGGGATCATAACAATTCCAGCCAAAATTCCGGCTACAAGTGAAACTCCAAGTGCTTTCCAAAAATTAAATCCGAAAACTGCCTTCATCATTGTAAAGTAGAGAACCAAAACCCAAATCAAAGCAATTAAACCAGCAATTGGTACCAGGCTAAGAGCCATTGGCAACATTAGGAAACCATAAAGACCAAAAAAGCCTTTTATATCACCTTGTTTAGTCCCGCCCCATTTAAGAGACAGCCAAAACAAAATATAAACCAAAACAACGGCCATAATTAAACCTGTAAGACCAGATCCAATCATTTCCATCGGCCCATAACTAACATCTATACCAAAAGCTTCAGCAAATTCATTTGCTTCCTTCATAGCCATCCATTGAGAAGCCACATTAGCTAGTTGAACTAGTAATATAAAAACAAGTCCATAAACAAAGTATTTAGGACTCTTAGCAACGCGAACCATGGCAGCTTTATCGCGCATTAATACGCCTTTCAAATCTGCGACAAGCCCTGCTTGTGAAGGTTGCGCCGGCTTAGCCCCTGTTGGCTTAGGTGGGACATTAGTAGGCGCTGCGGGAGGTGTTTCTTCCATTTTTAGAAAGTTAAGAATAAAAGAACTAAAAATAATTTATTTATAAGGGACTAGATAAAGTCCACCGTACAGATTATCAGCATTTAGGTCCTGAAATAAAGCCAAAAACACAAATACTACAATTCCCGTCAAAATCATCGCAATAACTGCATTCTCTGTAGTAAGCCGTTTTATATCTTTTAAGATCCTTACTTGCATTACCAACATCCACAAAAGAACCAGCACACTTAAAGCTGGAAAAATATTTAAAAAGCCAATCACATACCCATGCCCCACTACTCTAAGTAACGAAACATAATCTCCATGCGCCTTAAAAAGATGGTTTGCAATAAGATGCAACAGATAAACCACAGCCAACACAAACAAAATCGCAATTAAGGCATGCCCAATCGCTTCCATTAAGGTTGGCCGATACGTAACCGGGCCATATTTAACCGGAAAAAGTAAAGACCCAATTGCTCCAGCAAACGAAGAAATTGCAATTATTAAAACCGCTGGACCTGTTGCTGAAGGGTCTTTAGACACAGATTTAATGGCAGAGTCATTGAGCTCCACAATCTTAATTGCTCGTTTGAGAATCGCGGGTAGATTCATACAATGCATTTTACCATGACCGCTCCAATCGCCGAAACATAATCAGCCTGATCCGGCAAAACAATCTCCCGCTTATAAAGCTCCCCTACTTCAAAAATAATATCTGTAATCGGCTTTATGCGAGCCAACTTCCCTGTTAGGACAATGGTTTCCAGGTTCTCGGCCTTAGCCGCAAATACAGCGCTAGTAGCAATAGTTTGGCCCACTAAGTTGGCCAGGCCCGCGGCCAAATCTTCCTTGGTGAAATCAATTTCTTTGGCCCCGCGGGCCATTTTCCCCAAATTAGAAGCTGTCATATGCCCTGGAACCCGTCCAATTCCCTCTCCAACAATATCTTTCACACTTAAATCAACTTTCCAACGATCACCCTTTTTAAATAATTCCACTAACCGATCCGGTGCTGGCTCCTCCAACAACAAATCACAAAGGCTTAAAAAAGTCCCACCGCCTACTCCCGTACCACCAACATGCAAAATCTCATTACCACGCACCCCTACCAAACACGTACCAGTTCCCATGCTCACCACTAAACAATCTTTTTTCACATCGCCCATACGATCTAATAACCACGCTCCACCCGCTCCAATCGCTTCAATTTCATTTACATGATGAACTGGGACTCCATTAATTTCATCAACTTCCCGATGACTTTTCCCTCCTGTTATACAAATTTCATCTACCTTTTTAAAATCCAAATCAATACTCTTTGCAAACTGTTCTAAACTACTTATATCCACATCATCCCTCTCATAAGAATCAATTGTCGCAAACTCCGAGCCTGACCACTTGGCCACATCTATAGTAGACCCACCAAAATCTATAGCAATTATTTTCATGGCTTTTAGCATACCAGTATTCTTCCCCACAAAATAGCGATTTGCCAATTCATCTTGCCCAAAATATATTCCTATAAGAGAACAAATCCGGTAGACTTTTGCTCGTTAAATTTTACAAATTCCTTAACCCAACAAAGGTATGTCAATCCCTCTAATGGCTTTGATCGTGAGCGCGGCTGTTTTAGTTTACGCTGTAATCATAGTAATCAATGTTCTTAACAAAAAACCTGGCACCACAACCATGCAAGAAATTTCTGGTGCTATTCAAGAAGGTGCAATGGCTTTCTTAAACCGCCAATTTAAAACTATTGCGGTCTTTGCTATTCTCATTTTCCTTGTGATGGGCTTTGGCCTTCCTCAGGGAGAATTCCACGACGGTTATCTAATGGCTCTTGGCTTTATTGTTGGTGCCTTTTTCTCTGCTCTGGCTGGATATATTGGTATGGGAATGTCGGTCCGCGCCAATGTACGTACCGCTAATGCCGCTAAATCTGGCTTAAAAGAAGCTTTAAACGTGGCTTTCCGTGGAGGATCTGTGACTGGATTCGCTGTTGTGGGTCTCTCTCTACTTGGTGTAAGTGGATTTTACGCTCTATTTACGCAAATTTGGGATGTGCCAGTTGGCTATGCTCCAAATCTTTTAATTGGATTTGCTTTTGGAGCATCCCTTGTTTCCTTATTCGCTCGTGTTGGTGGAGGGATCTTCACCAAAGCAGCGGACGTAGGAGCCGACCTTGTTGGTAAGATTGAAAAAGGAATCCCAGAGGACGATCCACGCAACCCAGCTGTTATCGCGGACAACGTTGGTGACAACGTTGGTGACTGTGCCGGCATGGGAGCTGACTTATTTGAAACTTACGCTGTGACTTTGATTGCCGCCATGATTTTGGCAGCCTCTACTCTCCTTGATACTACTGGCCAAATCGCCATTGAATTCCCACTTGTACTAGGTGCTATTGCCGCTATTGCGTCTGTTATTGGTAGTTACTTTGTCCGTTTAGGCAAAGGAGAAAACATTATGGGTGCCCTTTATAAAGGAACCATTGCTACTGGTGTTATTTCCGCTATTGGATTCTATTTTGCCAACAAATGGCTCATGGATGGTGATATGCGTGTTTTCTATGCCACTCTCGTTGGGTTAGGTGTCACCTTCTTTATTTTTGTGATTACTGAATACTACACTTCTACTAAATACAGCCCTGTTCAAAAAATTGCCGCCGCCTCCAAAACTGGAGCGGGAACTAACATTATTTCTGGTCTCGCCGTTGGACTATTCAGCACTTTCTGGCCAGTACTTTTGATTGCAGCTGGTATTGGACTTTCATTCTGGCTTGGCGAAACCTCTACCCTTCAAAATGGTATTTACGGTATTGCCCTAGCTGCTGTAGCTATGCTTTCTACTACCGGTACTGTTATTGCCATGGACTCTTATGGCCCAATCACTGATAACGCTGGTGGAATCGCGGAAATGAGCAATCTTCCAGAATCAGTTCGTAAAAACACAGATGCTCTCGACGCTGTTGGAAACACAACCAAAGCAGTTACTAAAGGTTACGCTATTTGTTCAGCTGCTCTAGCCACACTTGTACTTTTCCAATCTTATAACGAAGAATTAATGTCCAATGGTGGTGGCGAAGAATTTGTATTCAGCCTTACTGACCACCGTGTTATGATTGGTCTCTTTATTGGTGGAATGCTTCCTTTCTTATTCAGTGCTCTCTGCATGGAAGCCGTTGGAAAAGCCGCTCACAAAGTTGTCGAAGAAGTTCGCCGTCAGTTCAAAGAAATCAAAGGAATTATGACTGGAAAAGCCAAACCTCAGTACGATGTTTGTGTTGATATTGTAACCAAAGCTGCTCTGGCTCAAATGGTTATTCCGGGATTACTCGCGGTTGGCGCTCCAATTTTAGTTGGATTTGCTCTTGGACCACACGCTCTTGGAGGATTACTGGCTGGTGTGATTATTTCTGGGTTACTTCTAGCTCTTTCTATGTCTAATGGAGGAGGTGCTTGGGATAACGCTAAAAAATACATTGAAGACGGTAATTTTGGCGGCAAAAACTCTCACGCTCATCACGCCGCTGTAGTTGGTGACACGGTTGGTGATCCTTACAAAGACACGGCTGGACCAGCTCTTAACGCCCTAATCAAGGTAATCAACACTGTAGCTCTAATTATTGCTCCTTTAATTGCAGTCTGGAGCTTTTGGGGATAGAATGAACCACTATGGATGACCTCCCACAATATTCGCGTTCTCATAAATCAATAGAGGCCTCGCCTAGCGCGGGGTCTCTATCTCCTTTAGAGGTAACTTTTTGCATCGATCAAGTTTCGAACGGCCAAGCTACTCTCGTCTCCGAAGAAGCCGGCTCAATTAACTGGCCCACCGATAAACTCCCTAAAGGACATCAAGTAGGTGACAAAATCACTCTAAAAATCCCCCAAAAACTAGATAACAGATGTTGTAAAGACTGCGATGACATGGAACATATGAGGCAACTATTGGAGGAATTGGTGAACTAGCCAGTATGGTAATCTTCTGCCCCTAAACAAATAGTGTCACCATAAGCACCTTCCGGGCTAATAACTCTACCAAATTCACCAGTTAGCCATTTTTTCCTATTTCCGGGAGACAGACTTCTCCATTTTCTTTCCATAAACCACATTTTTTCGGTTAAAGCCTGCTCAAAAGTATCGCTACGCAAGGCATTCCCTTCACCAGTACACATCGCGGCTTGATAACCCAAATCCATTCGACCAATAGATTCCACTAAACGCATCAAGACCCTGTCTTCTAAATCAGCCTCATTAAAAACTATAGGATTTACTCCACCCTCTACTAAATCCCCAGCTCTTCTCCAGGCCTTAATCTTAGCTTTATCATCACCTTGAGCCTCCCGCCCTTCGCGCAAAATATAATGACCATGATCTACCAAAGTATCATGAACATGTGGAGCTACGGTAATACCTTCATCAGCTCTAGCAAATTCTATAATTTCCCGAGCCAAATCAGTCCCTCTAAAAAACTCCATAAACTCCCGGAAATTACTACGAACAAACTGAGCCACATTAAACGCCTTTTCGCCTTGGTGCTCACTCCGCATTATAGAATCTACAAAACCTTGACCATGAATTTGCTCATTCATTCTTTTCCGATCCCCCAAAAAACTAGCCATTAAACGCGATAAATTCAATTGTGACAACTCTTCTACTCCTTCGATTCTTCCCAGTTGTTCAACTAATAAACCGACATACTCCGCAAATAATTTCCATGATAATAAAACTCGAGGATTATCACGTTCCGCCCAATTCGCAACTTCTGCTCGCGCCAAAACAAGCAAATTTTGACGTACCTCCTCCCCAGTTAAAGGCTCCTTTCTTCGCAAAAAGGCAGGCATTATCCCTGGCCTCCCATGTTTATGAGTCATAATAGCGGTTGCTTCATCCGCACTATGCGAAGGCTCTAAACAAACATTTGGAGACAATTGAGCACCACCGCCAAGAAACGGAATCCCCATCATACTTGCCCTCGCTCTCCTAACTGGACCGTTATACGCTTTCCCCTCTTTATAAAACCTTTCCATAAATTCCAAAACAACTCCCAACTCCCGAGCACGCTCCATATATAATCCTCTCTCTCCTTGTTCCAAAGCATCATCACACTGATCTATCCCCCATTGCAACTCCCGAAGAGCCACTAACCCATGACGTAAAGACAATAATTCAGATATTTTTCTTTGAAAAACTTGTCTAAAACGACCTTTGGCCTCAACTAAATCCTGACGTAAAAACCCTGCTCTCTGTCCAGCCAAATCGCTTTCAGCATCCAATGCAAGGTCCAAAAGCCTTTGTTGGACCTCAACGTTAGCACCTTCTTCGGAGAACCCTTCTAAATCAAGAAGAGCTCTATCTTCAGGCTCTAAACGATCTACAATTTCTAAGCTTTCAGCAACTAATTGCGCTCTTCGCAACTCCTGCCTGGCCTCCGCCAAAGAACCAGCCAGCTCAACTTCGTCCTTTTGGACAACCTGTCTAAAATCAGTAGTATCAAATTGCTGGGGTTGGGGGTAATAATGGTCGGGGTAAGCTGTTCCTCCAGAGGTAGGCATCCTAATTTGGTTAAATGTCAGTATCTATAATTAACACACCAAATATATTTGTCAACTACGTATACAAAAAAGCCCCACACTAGGCAGGGCTTTTTAAAACTATCTATTTTCTAGTCACCTCCTTCTTCACCCTCTTCTTTCTTCTCCTCTCCTTCAGCGCCTCCTTCACTTTCAGCACCTTCTTCACCTTCAGCGCCCTCTTCACCCTCTTCTCCTTCTTCTACTTCTGGCTCTTCTTCCTCAAGGCGTGGAGCCATAACAGTAACCACACTTCGTTCTGGATCAGTAACAACTTCTATATTCTCTGGGACAATCAAATCACTAACGTGAATAGCGGTATGGAAATCAATTAAACTAGTAATATCCACTTCAATAGAATGAACCAAGTGACGTGGCAAACATTTAACTTCAATCTCAGAAATATTAGTCATCAACATTCCGCTCAAATCTTTAACAGCTGGTGCAACACCAACAAATTCCAAAGGAATAGTAGTTTGAACTTCTTCATCCATACGCACATTTTTAAAATCAACATGCAACATTTTCCCAGAAAGAGGATCATATTGAATTTCATGAACCAAAACTGTAATTGGCTCTTTTTCGCCTTCAACTTCAAGCTCAATCACTGTGCTTTCACCAGCTTTTATATAAGCATGCCGAAAAGCTTGATAATCCATTTGTAGAGATAAGTTCTCCCTTCCATGCCCATAAAATTCAGCCGGAAGCAAACTATTAGAACGTAACTGTTTAGGTTTAAGGGCTGCATCTCTTTTTTCAGCCGCAAGTTGTACAAAATCCATGAGAAATAAGGTTTTAATTTTTCAAAGCACACGGATACTAACTAAAAACCCGTCAGCAATCAAGAAAAAATGCACCTGGCCATCTCTTGAATTCTTTGATATGAATAAATGGTCGATAATCTAAACCACTTTTCAAATGGGAAAAATGCAACAAATGAAAGATCTCTACAAGCTTCAAAAACAGGCTAAAGACATCAAAAAGAAGCTCAAAAATATTCATATCGAAGCCGAAGAAGAAGGCGTAAAAATCACTATTAATGGTGAACAAGAACCAGTTAGTGTTGAAATTTCCGAAGATGCGCTTAAGGATAAAAAAAAGCTAGAAGCTTCTATCTTAAGTGCTCTTAAAAAAGGCCTTAAAAAATCTCAAGAAGTCGCGGCTGTAAACATGAAAGATGTGATGAGCGAAATGGGTATGAATTTACCAGGAATGTAATGCGAAAAAAGTACCAAAACAGCAATTCACTTCTGTACATCGGGATGGTTATCGCGGTGATTTTAGTGCTACTCGGCCTCAAAAATGTCCCTTCTTGGTACGATAATTGGCTCATGACCCCTGCGTCAAATGACGAAGCCACCCAAATGTTCGAAATCGAAGCTGGTGAAAGCGGACAATCTGTGGCTGCCCACCTCGAAGAAGAAGATCTCATCACCAGTGAATGGGCTTTTTATTGGTATATTCGTTCTAATGACTTAGGCCAAAAAATACCAGTCGGACGATTCTTGCTCTCCCCTTCCATGACTCCTTACGAAATTATCGAAACCATCACTGGCGAACCTGGCCAGGTCATTTTCACTATTCCAGAAGGCTACACTATCGCCCAAATCGACGATCGCTTATACGAAACCGGCTTAATCGAAGATAATGAGTTTGAATATTGCGCCGAGAATTGCGAATTTAAACGAGAATGGGGGCTACTTTCTGGTTACTCAAGCCTCGAAGGCTATCTTTTCCCAGATACCTACTTTATTGACCCCAACAGCTTCTCTAGTGAAATATTTATTGCGCGCTTACTTGATACTTTTGAAACCAAAGTCTTGACCGATGAAAACATCTCTTTAATTGAACAAAGTGGCCGTTCATTAGACGAAATTGTGATCACTGCCTCCATGATTGAGCGTGAAGTGTTTTTAGAAGAAGACATGGCTCTAGTCTCGGGCATTATTTGGAAAAGATACGACAGTGGTTGGGCCCTAGGCATGTGTTCTACTGTTAATTATATCACTGGAAAGCAATCTGTTTCTTACGAAGACACCCAAAT
>CAYWKJ010000036.1:0-11997 GCA_964459205.1 uncultured Candidatus Peribacteria bacterium
CCGTAACAGTTGAAATCCTTAAATACGCTGGCGGGGTTTATGTTTTTTATCTTGGCTGGAAAATCATCACTTCACACCTCAAAACCAAAGCGAAAACCAAGGATATGGGGTTTTTGAGCGGATTTGTAATCAGTAGTTTAAACGTCAAAAGCATCACCGTCATCATGTTGATGTATTCCCAATTACTTCGCCCGGACATGAACCTGGTCACAGAAGTTTTAACTCTTTCTGTGAGTTTTGTGCTGCTTTGTATAATCGGACATTTTGGCTGGGCTTTTATCGGCGAATTTTCATCCAAGCTTTTCCTTTCATCAAAAGCCATCAAGATCCAAAACTATGTGTTTGGAGGGATGTTGTTTTTGGTTGGAGGGTGGATATTAATTGGGTGACTCTTCTGCAGCCTCCTCTGCATCTTCAATTCCTGGCATATACCAACTTCTTACCATCTCATGATAAGACTTTAATTGAACGTGGTTATAGTAGTCAGCTACCTGTTCTGGGGTAAGACCTAAATCTTGAAAAAGAGGCATACAATTATCCATAACCCATTGGTTAGCTACTTCTTCACGTTGCAGCTCATAAGCAGTCATTTTACGGGTTCGAGCTTTTGGCCCAAACATTGTGTGGGTTTGTGTATCTGCATTATGAGGAAGGTCTTCATCGGTTTCGATATGGCCAACTTCGTGTAGAAATCCAAATAAATGAATAATCTTAGATAGAAAACCAACCTCATCCAAAAGGTAGATTTTCTTTTTACCAACATTTACATAATCGTGCGTTAGATCTCCTTCGCCACTATTTAAACCTGGGAGCCAGTAAATCGAATTAATTTGCGCGTGATTTTGCGAAGCTGGATATTTAAGGCTATAGGAAAAATTTGGCGATTCAATAGTTAAATAAAGCATGGAATAAATTGGACGCCAGTCTCCTTGAATAGCGTCATCATCCCTTAAATCTGGATAACAATTATTGAACGCATAACGGGTACTATCCACTAGCTCAAAGGAAACCTTTAATCCATTTGGACCCAAAAATTCATATTCACCGGGGCGCAAAGAGCCTTTATCTGGAACATCAAAAAGTCTTTCTTTGTATGGTTCCAAATCAACGTCTTTAACGTTTTCTGGATCTGGGACATGGGTTTCAAAGTATTGTTGGGCGGCGTCGTCTGTTGGGAAAAGCATGTTTTTAATTTAGTTTTCCCTTAATTATAACATAAAGAATGTCTTTTCTCAAGAGGTAAGAGGCCTGCCTACGCCGTCACCGCACTTCTTCGTTCCAATCCTGGTGCCGCTAAAGCAGGGAAAGTTCGCCGTTCTTTAATTTGGCATTCAGCCCCAAGCTTTGGCCTACCAAACGCTGCCCAAGCCGAACGATGAGTGCGTTGTTGTAGGCCCCAACCAGCTTGCCATTTTCCTAAAATTTCAATGCTGCCATCATTAGCATAAGCCACTAACGAGCCAGGCTCAGCCTCCGAAAGTGAGGTGCCAACTTGGACGTTGCGAACGCGCTTCCCAATCTGTAATGGAAGCGTTTTGCCGGCGCTTTCCGCGATTTTTGAACTTAGACTTTGGATGTCTGGGTGTGGTTCTTCACGCAGCACAACGTTCCCAAACCGGTCCACATAAACCAACGAACATCCCGGCGGCAATTCTGGAATGCGGCTCGGATCAACATCTTGCAACGCAATCCCATGATTATCGGCCAGCAACCGCGGCGTAAAACTGGATCGGTGCTGCTCGTGCGATCCATAAAGCCCATTCCTGTCATTCGGCAAAACTTGCAACCGCCGAACCGCGCCCCTAACCGCCGCCAACGCACTAAGCGGCGTGGTCACAACTCGAATATTTTCATCAAAATCGGCCCGATAAAACAAACTTCCATTCGAATCTTCTTCTGTTCTGGGCGCGCTATTAATAAACAAACCGGTGGGCCCGGAATCAGGGTTTTCACCATGCAAACGCACCGCCTCTCTTACCACGTGATCATAAAGAGCAGGAGGCGCCCCATAAGTATCAATGCGCTCCAAACCTGGCAAATCAGAACGAATTCCTTCGGCCAAACGCGCCGCAATATCTGGTGATTTAAGCGGGTGCCACGCGGCCCTTCCCCCATGACAATCACTGAGTGAAACAATGCGATCTGGATAATTTAGTTTAGACATAATATTTAAAAGTTAAGCTAAGGAATTAAAGATTTTTAAGTTTCTTTTTCCAGCGCATAATGGTGCCAGCATTTACATCGACCAGACGGGCAATTGTGCGAATCGAAATGCCAGCCTTTAACATGTCTAAGGCTCGTTGAACTTTTATAGGATTGGTTTTTAAGCAAAAATAAAACTCATTTTGATGCGCACTCCAGGTTTTTCCGCAAATCCGACAGCGCAAACGATTTAATTTTCTATCGTGAACCGCAATATCATTACTCTGGCCGTAATTGTTACAGGCTTTGTTAGGGCAGGCTTGTTGGATAAGCGGATTTTTCATGGGAAGAAAATTTATGCATAAAAAAATCCACGAGGTTCTTACGAACTTCGTGGGGATGTGAGGTTAATCTTCTATTCTGCCTTAGTCGTTAGAAGAGCCTGCCACGAAGTTCGTGGGGCTCATCATCATTTCAACGTAAGATGGACTGAAGACAGAATTATTCATATGCATCAAGTATAGCAACGGTTTAACGAGGGTCAATAGAGGCGTGTGCAGATAGTGTGGAAAGCCGTGGTATGATTCTTAAGTAACCAATTAATTATGCCTTTACCAAAAAAGAGCGTCCTGCTGATGATTTTATTCTCAATCATTACTTATGGAATTTACATTCCATTTTGGCTTTTAAGCCACAAGGACATTTTTAACAAACTAAAGTCTTCAGAAAAACTTAACAGCGGATCAATTTTGTTTATTTTAGGGCTTTTCGTAACATCTGCTCTGCTGCTAATTCCCTTACATATATTTAAAGGGAAAGAAATCGCGCTCACAATTACTATTATTGATTCTTTTGTTAGTTTAATGGGTGGCGTTGGCGTTTTGATGTTGTCTTTTCAAATCCGTCGCATGCTAAAAGAGCACTATAAAACTAAACTCTCTTGGGTTTGGACGTTATGTTTTTCGGTTTTTTATCTGCAGTACAAGATCAATCGGTTGTAATAACTTACGCTGAATCCGTTAACGCTTCCAATTGGCCTTGAGTTCGGCGAGTAGCTCCTAAGGTCCTATCATGCCGGCGTAGACTGGAAAGCGCTTCTTCGATGGCTGCTGCTTTTTTTTGATCTTCTCGCAAAAGATAAGCTGTAATTGGTAAATGCGCTCCAAAACGTTCTTCATGCGTATCTATTAAATCTTGAATTAATAAGCCAGGGATTGAATCAATTAAATCTTGAGAGGCCTGAAAGTAATTCTGTGCCGGAGGCCAAGTAATTGTTCCTTCTCCAAAGTGGCGATTTAGTTTATCAGCTAGGGATTTCAAAGCTTCTCTTCGCTCAAGTTTATTCAAGTCGGGGGTAGCTCCTTTGCTATTGGTAGAAAATTTATGCCCTGGTCGAAGCAGAATTTCATTTAAAAGTAATTTTTGGTCGGGGGTTAGCTGGTCTTCCACTGGCAATGCTTCATCAGTTTCTTCAATAAACATAGTTCGACCTTCTTCATTAATTTGAGCCAGCCATTGAATAGAAGCCAATCTAGTGATAGCTCGAGTTGTCTCTAGTTCTAACTCAGGGAGCTGGTTAATATCTAACGATAATGAGCCCTCCTTAGGGTCCCCACGTACAAAATCACAGCGCTCTGTTAAAAGAGTTCGCGCTCGTTTGGTATGATAGCCCTGGTGAGCAACCCTTGTCCCGGGCGGAGTATGGCTAGCAATAAGCGTTCGAAACTCTTCTTTTGTAAATCTTAGGGCCTCTAAAAGGCCGCCTAAACCTACCTCGGCATAACGCGGGTGATGTTGGAATTGGGCTCCCAAAATAACTTGAGCCGCCGCATTTGAGTAGTGCTCCGCTGGGATTAAGTGATCATTTTGCTCAATTTGTCGTGCGCGAAGAGAATCTATGATTATAAGGTTAAATAAAGGTTGTTTATTATAGTGAAAGAAAGGATTAAGTCAATCTTTAAAACAACTTTGTCTGTGCTTTTTTAACCTGTTTGCGACGGCTAGCCAAGGCTTGTCGGTCCGGGAGTTGGCCGTAGGTTAAGTGGTCAGTGCCAATTTCGGCGATGAATCGGGATGGTTCGCGTTCTTTGGAATCTTTGGCGCGGGAGCGGAGTAAGTAGGCTTGCTCTTTGGCGCGGGTGAGGCCAACGTAAAGTAGGCGGCGTTCTTCGCGGAGCCAGTAATCATCTTCGGTGAGTTTATGATGGGGGAGATTTCCTTCTTCTAAGCCAAGAATTATTACGATTGGAAATTCGAGTCCTTTGGCGGCGTGAAGCGTGAGGAGGTTGATTTTGTCAGCCTCAAGAAGGTTATCGACTTCTTGCGCAGTTTGGGCTTCGTCAAGAAAATTTGCGACTCCTTCTTCGATTGAAAAATGATCGTATTTCATGGCGTGTGACAGGAGTGTGTTAAGTCTGTTGGCTTTGCTTTCGGGAACGCTTTGGTTCCAAATAAATTTGTCGAGTTGATCGCGGAACCAGTCACTAAATTTAGGGAAATCAGCGTGTTCAGCCGGGATGGTGCCCATTTCTTGCATGGCCCGGAGTTTTTCTAAGAACCGTTGCACGTCGCGGTGTTCCCAAAAATCTTCCATGGAAGACATTTGATATGGATAGCCGTGTTTTTCAAGTTGCGCCGCGAGTTGGCGACCTTCGTGCTTGGTTCGATAAAGAATGGCCACGTCGGAAAAAGGACGCAGGTCATCGTCGCGTCCGGCGTCGAGCGAGTCAGCTGAGGCCATGTGGTCGTGACTACCAAAAAATTGCTCTAACAGATAAAAAACTACTTCATTTGTCTGCCATTCATCACGGTTTTCAAAGAGGGTGATTGGTTTTTCGCCGTTCAAAGTTGGCTCTAGTGGTTTTTCGAGCCGACCGGTATTGTTTTTAATTAAAGTCTCGGCGCCACCAAGGATGTGAGCGGCGTTGCGGTAGTTTTTGGCGAGAGTAATTGTTTGCGCGCGCGGATAAGTTTTTATGAATTCCTCCATGCTATCGTCGCGCGCGCCCCGCCACGAATAGATCGTCTGATCAGGGTCTCCTACCACGCAAATGTTTTGGTGTTTTTGAGCCAATTTATTAACTAAATAAGCTTGGATTGGCGACACATCTTGGTACTCATCCACGGACACATATTTATATCGTTCTTGGCACGCGGCCAGCACCTCGGGTTTATCCCTAAATAGCTGCAATAAAGTCGTGAGTAAACCTGTAAAATCCATGGCATTTTTTCTTTCCAAAACCTCGTGATACGCCTTCCAAATTTCCCCAAACCGATCCAGTGAGCATACGGAAATTAGTTTAGGCCACGGAGCTTCGCACACCGCCGCCTGCCGCACATTATTAAAATCTGAGACCACGTTTTTGAGGTCCTCGCGCTCATGCGAATAGGTAATTTCGTGCAACGCATCCTCTTGTTCTTTTTGCGACATAATCACAAAGTCATTTTTCCAATATTTTCGAAGCAGCCCCGCAGCCAGCCCATGAAAAGTTGTGGCATGCACCCGCGGTAATTCTGCTTTTTCCAATCTTTCATTTAATTCTTGAGCAGCTTTGTTCGTAAAAGTCAGGATCAAAAGTTCCTCAGCTTTGGCCACTTCAGTTTTCAACACATGCCCCACGCGTGAAATTAAAGTACGTGTTTTCCCAGTTCCGGCCCCTGCCAAAACTCGAATAGGCCCATCTAAAGCTAGCACCGCCTGTTTTTGCTCATCATTTAACATTGGGAGGCATTACAAGTTGGTCGTAATGTATCATAATTTAAGGAGTCACACAAAGAGGTGGGGTACTCCCTTCCGCGCATGTACCAAGCGTTTGACATGCTGCTCTCGCGCAACCTGGAAAGGTGGTATTCCTGTCAAGCTATTGTACATGCCCCAAAAGGCATACCCCTAGAGTCCTCCGCCTGCTACTTTTGTGCGCTAGAATAGGGCCCCTTGTCCGCCATATTCTTTGAGCTCGTCTTCTTTAAATAACCGAATCACTCCAAACTCACCATCATATCCTGGCTGAACAATCACGCGCCCATCACGCATCCGCGCAATTGCTTCTCCAACCCGATCATCTACAGCCATAATGTCCTCGATTGGGGCGTCTTTTAAAATGTGGAATTCTGATCCTAATTTTTCGAGTAAAGAAAAATAACTGCTCTGAACGCGCTTGCTAGCCACGCCCATTCCCACAATTTCCGACACAATCTCGATCAACGGAATAATATGCCAAAAGTCACGAGCTGAATCTGGTCGATCGCCCATTTTTCGGTCGGCTAACTTGTTTACGCGGTGCAAAACTCCGACGGTAATTTTTTTACCAGTTTGCGGAGAAACTCCATCGTGAGCCAGCGTCTCATCAGGTTCCAAACACAATTTTTCGGCGCGAAGGCCGTCCGCATGATACTTACCTTCTTCTGGGAAAAACTCGATGGTCCCGCGCACCTTTTCATGATCGTGGCGCAAAGCATGCAATACGGCCGGGTAGGTGCACTCCGTATCAAAAATCGTAGCTTCGCGCCCCAACTTTTGCGGCGAATGCGCATCTGAACTCGACACCAAAACATACTTATCTAACTGCGATAGCCTCCAGTTCATCAAAGGATCCGACGACAAGCCAGTCTCCAGCGCACAGATGTGATCACTCAAATCCCCAAAACATTCCTCCACCGTATCAAACCCAGACTGCGACCCAAAAATCGCAAACCACGGCGTCCAAACATGAGCTGGAATAACCTGAATATCCGGCGAAATATCTAACAAAATCTTCAACAATTCCTCACTGTCCAAGCCTAAAATCGGCCGTCCATCAGACTTCACGTTTCCACGCTTGTCCAACTCAATATTAATACGCGCGACAGTCTCTAAATTCGGCGCCAAAATCACTAAATGAACCTTTCGCACACGGTCATGACGTTTGTAAATCAAACTAACCTCGGTAGAACATAAAAACCGCACCTCACGCTGGCACGCGCTCGGCACAATTACGTCAGAAGCCGCCTCACGAAATTCTGGGCGTAATTGGTAGACTCCGGTATCGACTTCTTCGAGTTGTTCCGTGAGTTCCTTAAACCAGGTGGGGTGCGTAAAATCCGAAGTCGCCACCAAATCAATCCCTTTTAACTGGCACCACGCCTCAATATGCGGCAAATCTAAGCTCCGGCTACAGGCCCGCGAAAATCTAGAATGAATATGAAGGTCCGTGATTAAATTCATGCTGGGAGTATAGCAAACTTGCGCAATTTTTTGCTAGTTCGCTGGCCACGGGATTAGATCATCTGGCTGCAAATTTTTAACGCGACGGAAAACACAACGTCCATTTTTGTCCGCCACAATTACCAAAGTTTCATCATCCTTAATCACGCGAACATCTGGCAATCCAAAAGATGTTTTTAGAATTTGGTCATAATCTTGATGAGACTGAGGGCGTCTATCATTTTTACCAGCACGTGCTGGTAATCGATAATCAGCTGGCTTACTAAACGCAACGTCAAACAATTTAACCGGACGATGCATAAACGGCATTAAGCTAGGATCACGACGTATGGAGCTAGGTGACAGTCTTGCCAGTGGCGCTACATCAAACTTATGGATAGCGTGATTTTGATCAAGGTCATTAGCGATTTCTAAGCCTTGATCTGCTGTCCAGGGCATAAACCTTGCCACGTAGCTTGGATCAGCCACAAAGGTGCGACCTCTTTGAGTTATCAATGGAGATCGCTGTGCTAATTGTTTACAATTAAAATCGCCTGTACCAAAAGGTTGGGTAGTATGACCTTTGGGCCCAGCTAACAAAATTGATTTTAAAGCTGTTCTATCCATTCCTTCGATGCTTTGTCCTCGACAATACTGAGTAAATTCATCTTCCAGAAATCCTGCTTCTGGATAAGGTTCCGTGTATTCACTTTTGGGAACCATTCCAAAAACATGCCGCTCAAGATCATAAGACAAAACATAAGGTTCTTCGCTGCCTTCGTCATCTACAATGACCTCTTGAGTTGTGCCCAAACCTGCTTCAGACGCCCATGTATCACGAGCCTTTGCTGGTACTTTTCCAAGGGCTATGTTGAGTGCCTCTAGTTGTTCTAAATATGTATCACCATCAATTCTGCCTTCCGCTGGTTTAAGCGCGGTGAAGGCTGTTGCTGCGGCCGCTAAATTTTGCGCCAATCTGACTGCAGTCATTGGCTCTAATGTGAAAGTGCCAGTTGACCGATCAAGCGTTACTAGATAATCATCTTCATCCAACTCTACCTCTGTTGGCTCGGTTGGGAATTCAATTTCTTCAAATAAGGCGTCCCATTGTTCGGGAGGAATAACTGTCAACGCTTCCTGTAAAGGATCAATTACACGACGTTGATATAATGCGAGTCTCGGACAACTCTCTTCTGGTTCAAAATTTTTCGCTTCTCTTGTAAAACTCGCTTTTGCGGCGGTTATGGCCTTTTGTTCATTCTGTCTTTGTTCGTCTGCCAAAGAAACTAAAGTAAAAGTATGAAGCCTATCCGCAAATTCTAAACGATAAGCAGTAATTGCTGCGCCATCAGGCATTCCTAAATTTACCTCACGCGCGGCACCGTCAAAGCCGGCTTCCCGTTTCCAGTCTCGACGGCCTTCTTCACCCATTTCTTCAAGCAATGTATTTAATCCCTCCATCTGTGGCGTAAATTCGGCCAGTGTACCGCCTTTAGTCAGTGCCTGATAAATCGCTACGGCCCGTGTTACTTGTTCCGTTCGGATTCTGGCTTCGCGTTCAGCGTCTACTTGTGCTTGGGTAAGTGCTGTAAATGCTTGCGCCTCTGCATCAAAGCTAACGTGAAACACATCATCTCCGACCATTACTTCAAATTGTTCATCAGGGATTCCTGGTCCAGCCTCTCGCCAGGCCGCAAATTCAGGGTCTTCCATATCTGATAAAGCTCCATTTAAGCTCTCCAAAAGAGGTGCCAGAGAGGCATCCAATGGAGTCGTTCGAGCAACTAAAAGATCCCTAAGATCTGCCGACGCTCCCGCAGCTCGACCTTCGGCCTCGCGCGCTGTTAACTCCCCCTGAGTCAAAACCAAAAGTTCATGCTCATCAAAATCATACGCAATCGTTCGATCTTCTTCGCCTTCTACTTCTACCTCAATCATGTCGCCGCTAGGATCCAAGTCCCAATCCTCTGCCAACTGATCGCGGTCGGCTTGCTCCATGTGGCCTAAGGCGGTTCGTAGCTTGTCGCAGGTTGTACTAAATACATCTGGTTCTATTTCGCCATTCATTAGAGTAGTTAAATGTGTCTCAGCCTCCCCTCCCCAATCACGATCCTCCTCCTCAGCTGCTGGCTCTTCGGCTGGGACTGGTTCGAGATCCCCGGGCTCATGCTCATCTGCCGCTGCATCAAACGCACCCGTCACGACAGCTGCTTCTTCAAGAAGGGCGTCTACACTCGCCGACGATGTGGCTGGTGGTTCTTCTGGAATTGGCGCAAGGTCTTCGGCTTCGGCCACTGGTTTTGGCGCTGACGCCACTGGCTCTAGTTCAGGCGCGGCCGGCTCTGGCTCCGGCGCTGTTGGAGGCGCAGCCACAACTGGCGCTTCAACTGGGGCGACTGGTGGATCCGACGCAGCAGATGCACCACCTCCTCCTCCATCACCCGCGCCATCATCATCTTTTTCTTCCTCAATCCCAACAACACCAAGACTAACTGGAGCGCCATCGAGTAAATTTGCAATTCGCACGCGATCCATTCGGATTTCTTCGCCCCACACCGTAATAGATGCAGGCAAAATCCATTTGTCTAATTTACGTTTAGAATGGGGATCTTTTTTATGCATAGCGCGAACCACAGCTCGCATTGGATCAGCTAATTGTACCATCCCAAGTTGACTTTCCTCCAGATGATAGAGGCGTGCATATTTAAGCTTTCCATTATCTCCAATTAAACCAGGAAAAGCAGTCTCCATAGTTTGTAAGAAAAACTTTCCACGCTGCATAAGCGCCCCATTTGTAGGAGGCTTGCGCGCATCACGTGGCAAAGTTAATCCGGATGTAAAATCTCCTTTCCGGAAACGATCTCCAGGCGCAATATGAGCCAAAAAATAGCCTAATCCAGGGTTATCAAAAGAGTTAGGAGTGCTATTAGGATCAGGTAGAGCAGACTCCTCAAACAAGCACTCCCCATAAGTAGCTTCGATATCTGATGGGAGCAGGCGTAAGGTCGACACTTTTTCCGCTTCCTCATCCCCATCTTCTGCGCCCCGCGCAAATCCCTCTTTATGCTCCTTCCAGATTAGACGATAAGTGTTAGTTTCCCCCAATCTTCCCCCTGCTCTAGGTTTTTCTCTTGGAATTGTTTGTAAGTGCAAATCTAGAGGAGCAAGATCATCTTCCAAAGATTTTAGATGACCAGTAACCGTCCCCAGCGCAACCCCCAAAGCATCAGCTATCTCTTGAGCACTTATAGTAGTAGCAGTTTTTTCATCAGAAGCCTTAGCCAGCTCTTGGACCATTCTAAAACGAGTATCTGTTCGATCGCTCAGGGCATCCTCGCATTCCACCACATAACCAAAGAAGTCGGTTCGTCCATCTACCTTTGGCAAAGCTGGGATTTCATGGAATGCTCTTAGCATTTGATTAAATTCAGCTAATAAGCCTTCAGCTTTCTCAGATCTTGCTAAAAGCCTGGCCAATGGGGTCCCCGGGCGGTTAATTAAAAAATCTAAAACATAACCTATTTCCTCGGGAGAAGCATCTTTCAATTTATCTAGGATTTTATTTATAGCCGCAATCGCTGCCATAGTTTGCGAAGCCATTCCTTCCGCTTTAATAGGAGTTTCATCCATTTCTACCTCACCAAGTAGAGATTTAGCTGCCACAATCAGCCGAGCGTTAGAAACACAACCCATAGTAGCTTTCGGCAAACCTTCGATTTCATCAATACTGGTTATACCTAAAACAGTAAAAGCTAGGTCGGTTTGAGTGATTTGATATTCTGGGTCTAAATCTTCAACGCTTGCGACTCCAAATCTTTTTCTGAGTTCAGTCATTTTTGCCTTATGAATCGCCGCAATTTTATTGGCATGCCCTTCTTTGATTTTGCCCATTGCCAAAAGTTCACGTACAGCTGGATCTAAATCCAAAAATTTTAGATATCGATTAATCTTATAAAGAGTAATACCCATATCTTCCGCTACTCTCTCTTTGAGTTTTCCCGTTAGCCGTCGCGGGATACCGTATTCCTCGCTCAGAATATCCATACAGTGCAAAATTGCTTCAGCGTACTCGATCGGATTATGGTCTTCGCGCCCTAGGTTGGCGGCAAAGGATTGGAGAAAAAGAGAGTCATTAGTCTTGGCCCAACAGATAGTGGCTTTAATATGAGTATGACCTTTTGCGAGCGCACTACGCCAACGCCTTTCACCATCTAATATAGCGAACTCAAATTTTCCTTCGGGAGTCATAAAAGGGACGAGCTTAATTGGCTCGATTTGTCCCACTTTTTTTACGGTAGAGCTTAAACGGTGCATCCCCGCTTTATGAAATTTGTTTCGAGGCTGGTCCGGGTTCGGATGAATAAGTGGCTCATCCGAGCCAGGCTTAAAAAGCGGCACTGCATAATTTCGTTCTTCCATATGCTCAAACCGCGCGTAAGTCCCTCTTTCTTCAAAAACCTCTTCCCCCCAGCCTCCTTCTGCAACTTTTTCTTTGGTAAACTCTTCCATCGGAAAAGGCGGTAGTTTTTTGTAATTGCTTCACGTCTTCGGAAGCATTTTCATCAACTTGACCATCAGGACTACTTGCAGACGAAAATTCCTCTAGAGCTTGGTCATCCACCCCAGGCGCTTGTGCTTCGGTCATAATGATTTTTTTAAGTTCTTTTCTTTAT
>CAYWKJ010000037.1:0-11587 GCA_964459205.1 uncultured Candidatus Peribacteria bacterium
TCCAAATTTAAAGCCAGATAGTTTGGATACACTTAAAAAAGGACAAATTATCACCTTGGAAATCGAGAAACTTGCCTTTGGTGGAGCTGGCCTTGGTAAATGGGAAGGAAGGGTGACTTTTGTGAATGATACTGTGCCAGGTGATACAGTGGAAGCGTCTATTACTAAGATTAAGCCCAAAAGAATGGAGGCTCGTTTAGTTAAGGTAATAGAGCCGTCGCCATTGCGCGTAGCGCCTAAATGCCCACATTTTGAAGAGTGCGGTGGTTGTGTTTGGCAGTTTTTGCCGTATGAAAAGCAGTTGGGATTCAAAGAGGAACAAGTACGCGAAACCTTACAGCATCTAGGTGGTTTTGGCGGAGAAGAAGTTCGAAAAATTTTAGGGTGCAAAAAGCCATGGGATTATCGTAATAAAATGGAATTTAGTTTTGGGATGAATGAGGATGAGGTAATGCTAGGGCTCCATTTACCTAAACGTCGCTATGATGTTTTTAACTTAAAAGAATGCCACTTATGCTCATCTATTGCGGCCGAAATTGTAATAAAAGTACGGGAATGGGCCAACAAAGAAAGCTTAGTGGTTTTTGATAATCACCACCAAGATGGATTACTTCGAAATTTAATAATTCGAGAGGGTAAAAATACTGGCGAATTAATGGTGAACTTAGTGACAAGTGAGAATTCTTTCCCGTGTATTCCTAGTTTTAAGGATTTGTTTGTGGATGATGAACGAATTACATCCTTGGTTTGGACCACCGTAATGCAACGGCGCGGCACGCCAACTTGGCGTGAGTCTACAACGCTTGTGGGGAGGGATATGATTTTTGAAAAAATGAAAATGCCAAGTGGTTCTGCTCTTCGTTTTGAAATTTCCCCAGATGCTTTTTTCCAACCAAATACTCTGCAGGCAGAAAATCTTTATGCTGAGGCTCTTAAAGCAGCTGACTTAACAGGAGGAGAAACTGTATATGATCTTTATTGTGGCACGGGAACAATTGGTTTATTTTGCGCGCATCAAGCTACTAAAGTAATTGGAATTGAAATTAATAGAAATGCCATTCAAAACGCGCGTGAAAACGCTGAACTCAACAACATAAAAAACTCTGAATTTTTTATAGGGGATATAGCTAAAGTTCTGGGAGAACATGATCTCCCCTCTCCAGATGTTGTTATTGTTGACCCGCCTCGCTCTGGGCTGCAGGGTGATACCCCCGAAAAAGTTGCGGCAATTGGGGCTAAACGTATTGTTTACGTTTCTTGCAACCCCGCTACCTTGACCCGAGACATTGTAACTTTTACTAAAAACGGTTATCAGCTGGAATATGTTCAACCGGTTGATATGTTCCCGCATACCTATCACATTGAAAATGTGGCGCTTTTGACCTATTCTGGAGGAGACAAAATTTAACCTCCCATACAAATGTCCCGTTTTTCTAAATTTACTGCTCTTTTTAGCCTGGTGCTTTTCGGTTCCATGCTTTTTGCGATCACTGCCAACGCTCTTATTCTACAATCTGGGGAAGAGCTGTTTTTTGATGAATATGTTACCGAAGATGTGTATATAGCCGGGGGAAATGTGACGGTTCAACAAGATATTGAAGGAGATTTATTTGTGGCCGGTGGAGATATAACAATTAATGGAATTATAAATGGAGACTTATTTGTAGCAGGGGGAAATGTTTTGGTTAATGAAGAAGTAAAAGATGATGTGCGAATGGTTGGTGGCGCTTTATCCTTAAATCGCTCAGTGGGTGGTGATGTAATTTTAATTGGGGGTAGCGCAGATGTGGGCCAAGACGTTGTAATCGAAGGAGATCTAGTGGCCTTATCTGGAAAGGCTAACTTGTATGGGACAGTTAATAAAAGCGTGCGTGGGATTTTAGGACGGTTAATTCTTGGCGGAACTGTAAATGGTGATGTTGATGTTCGTGTTACTGAGAAACTCGTACTACTTAATACTGGTCATGTTGTAGGAAATGTTAAGTATTTTGCACCAGAAAAAATTGAAGACCATAGTGGAGTTATCGAAGGCGAAATATCTTTTAATGAGGTTTTGTCCAGCTCTGATAAAGTTAAGGAAGGAGTGCGTGGATTTTTATCAAGTGGGTCACTAATTGGAAAATTCTGGGGCTACTTGTCATTGCTTTTGATTGGTGGGTTATTTATTTGGCTATTCCCAAATTTGCTACACCGAGCTAGTACCCGCATCAAAACTAAAGGTACTAAATCTTTTGGAGTTGGTTTCTTAGTTTTCATCCTAGGAGGCACCCTATCGGTAATCGCTGCTTTTACGGTTATTGGCGTGCAATTGGCGTTTATTATTATGGCCTTATTATTTGTTTTGGGTGAATTAGGACGAGTTTCAGCTGGCTATGCAATTGGGACACTAATTATCCGTGATAACTCAAAAAAGAACACCCAGAAAAAGAAGGTTTTCCTCCGTCATTTTGGTGTCTTGGCACTTGGTGTGTTGATTCTAAAACTAATTTCTTTTATCCCAGTTTTGGGTTGGATCGCTGGCTTTGTGTTTTTTATTACTGGAGCGGGAGCACTGTTCTTGGCACTACGCACTACCTATAAAGATCTAATTAAAGCTCACAAATTATGATCTTTGACCTTTGGAGTATTCAACATTTTTTGAGTGGAGTTGCGGTTGGACCGTTTTTCAAAAAAAAACGTCATAAATCGCAAACTCGCTATTCTGGGATCATGGCTGTGGGCATGATTGCTTATCTTTGGGAATGGTTTGAATTTCAATTAGAAAAAGGGTTGCTTGGGTCACGCGTTAAATACTGGTTACATGGTGTTGAAATTTGGCCTAACAGGTTATTTGCCGATCCTTTTTTAATGATTGTTGGATTTTTAATTGCTAAAAAATATCCTGGTTGCGTCCGTCCAATGCGTTGGGCTTTTTTAACTTGGTTTTTAGTGCATGCTTTTGTATTCCCTCACTCAATGTATTTACAAGAAATACTGTAAACTATGCCGATATTAGAGATTATCTGGGGAATTAAAACGCAAGCCATATTAGATGTATGGAGTATTGAACATCTTTTAAGTGGAGTGTCATTTGGAAGTGCTGTGAAAAAGAAAAATCACAAAATATTAGGAAGACTCTTAGGTTGCCGCAAGCATGACTTACACTCTTACTACTTTGGGATCATGGGGATTGCGGCGGTGGCATATTTGTGGGAAACAATTGAACATTATTTAGAAATTGGTTTAGGCGGAGAATGGTTAGAGTATTGGTTCCAGGGTGTAGAATTTTGGCCAAACCGTATTATCGCTGATCCACTATTGATGATTTTGGGATATATTTTGGCTAAAAAATACCCAAAGATTATATGGCCGGTCCGAGTGCTTTCTGTTACCTGGGTTATTGTGCATCTCTTTGTATTTCCTCACTCAATGTGGTTGCACGAAATCTTATAGGCCCTATACTGAGGTTAGCTAATAACCTCCCTATAATATGCCTTCAAAAAAACCTAAACTTCCGAAAATTTATTCGGGCTTTAAACCTGGGAAATGGCTAGCAGCCATTGATGTCCGGGATTTTGTTCAAAAAAACTACAAAGCCTACAAAGGCGATGAAACCTTTTTAAAAGGCCCTTCCGCTAAAACCAAGAGACTTTGGAAAAAAGTCGAGAAACTACAAAAACGGGAATTCAAAAAGGGTGGAGTTTTAGGTATTGATACCAAAACTGCCTCCACTATTACCAGCCACAAGCCGGGCTACATTGATAAGCGAAACGAATCGATTGTTGGCCTGCAAACTGATAAGCCACTAGTGCGGGCTCTTAAACCTCTAGGTGGAGTGCGCTTGGTGCGGCGGGCGTGCGAATCTTATGGATACAAACTAGATCCTAAGGTGGAGGCTCTATATCGCGATCATGTTAAAACTCATAATAGCGCGGTTTTTAATATTTATTTGAATTGGGACGATTTTTATACCCCTGAAAAACATAACTTATTCCGTAAAAAAGGAATTATTACGGGATTGCCAGATAACTATGGCCGCGGTCGAATTATTGGAGATTATAGAAGGGTGGCTTTGTATGGCCTGGATTATTTAATTGCTGCTAAGAAAAAAGAACTAAATGCCAAGTGTGTGTATATGAATGAAGAGAATCTCCGTTTGCGTGATGAGGCTTATGATCAAATTCAAGCACTTAAAGACTTAAAGGAAATGGCGGCTAGTTATGGCCTAGACATTGGTCGACCAGCTGAAAATACTAAGGAAGCAATTCAGTGGCTTTACTTTGGATATCTGGGCGCAGTTAAACAACAAGACGGAGCAGCGATGAGTTTTGGGAGAATTGATTCTTTTATTGATATTTATGCAGAGCGAGATTTAGCTAAAGGTAAGTTTAGTGAAATGGAAGTTCAACATTTTGTAGATGATTTTGTGATTAAACTCCGGCTAGTTCGACATTTGCGCGTGCCAGAATATAATGCTCTTTTTGCGGGTGATCCAACTTGGGTGACCTGTGTATTGGGTGGCATGGGCAAAAATAATAAGACGTTAGTAACTAAAACTTCATTCCGACTTCTTCACACTTTGGAGAATCTAGGGCCAGCGCCAGAGCCAAACTTAACTGTTTTATGGTCTCATCGTTTGCCGCAAGGATTTAAGGATTATGCGGCTAAGATTTCGATCAGCTCTAGTTCTATTCAGTTTGAAAACGATGAACTAATGCGACCACACCATGGAGATGATTATGGAATTGCCTGTTGTGTTTCCGCCATGGAAATTGGAAAAGAAATGCAGTTTTTTGGGGCACGCTGCAACCTTCCTAAATTATTACTACTCGCGATTAATGAGGGGCGCGATGAAATGGATAATGAATTAATTGTAGAGGGCGTTCCTAAACTCAGGCATCAAAAACCACTTAAATACGAGGAGGTTAAAAAAGAGTTCTTTAAACGCATGGATTGGCTTTGTAAAAAGTATGTAGAAACCATGAATACGATCCACTACAGCCATGACAAATATAATTATGAATCTGAACAAATGGCGTTGCATGATCTGATAATTCATCGCTATATGGCGTTTGGAATTGCGGGAATTTCGATTGTTACAGATAGCTTGTCAGCCATTAAACACGCCAAAGTTACACCGGTACGCAACAAAAAAGGCGTGGCCAAGAAATTTAAAATCGTGGGAGACTATCCAGCGTTTGGTAATGATGATGATCGCGTGGATAAAATTGGAGTGGAAGTTATTCGTAAATTCATTCAAACACTGCGTAAGTTCCCAACTTATCGCGGGGCAGAACATACTGTGTCTCTACTTACAATTACGGCGAATGTTGTTTATGGACATCATACTGGAGCCACTCCGGACGGTCGGAAGGCTGGTGAGCCATTTGCTCCAGGGGCCAACCCCATGCATAACCGTGACAAATCTGGCGCCCTTGCTTCGCTAAACTCAGTGGCCAAACTCAAATACGAATACTGTCGCGATGGAATTTCAAATACTTTTTCTATTACGCCATCCAGCCTTGGAAAAAGCGATGAACAACGTGTCGCTAACTTGCGCGGCATGCTAGATGGTTATTTTCATAAAGGTGGCCATCATTTAAATGTAAATGCTCTTCATCGTGAAACACTTAAAGACGCCATGAAGAACCCTGGCAAATATCCGCAACTAACAATTCGTGTCTCTGGTTATGCGGTGCATTTCATCAAGCTCACCAAAGAGCAACAGGAGGAAGTTATTTCTAGGACTTTCCATAAACAGTTTTAATATGCCCGGAAAATCATGTGCAACTTGTAAATCAAAAGGCCGAATTCATTCATTTGAATCCTTTGGAACGCTGGATGGCCCTGGACTTCGGTTTGTAGTGTTTATGGAAGGATGTCCGCTGCGTTGTCAGTACTGTCATAACGTGGATATGCTGGATATGGTGGATTATAAGGAACTATCTCCGACAGAGCTTTTAAATACTGTGCTCCCCTACAAACCTTATTTTGAATCTTCGGGAGGAGGGGTTACGCTATCTGGCGGTGACCCCATTATGCAACCAGAATTTACAAAGACGTTTTTTAAACTTTGTAAGAAAAATAAAATCCATACTACGATTGATACATCTTGTTTTACCGTGCCATGTCATTTGGATGAACTTTTGCCGCTGACGGATTTATGGATGATTTCCTTGAAACATTTTAATGACCACAAACATCGTGAACTTACCGGCGTCACTAATCAGCCAATTCTTTCTAATATCCGTTATTTGAGTAAAAAGAAAGCGCGAATTTGGTTCCGTTATGTGATTTTACCAGGTTGGACTGACACAAAAGAAAATCTAACTGCTTTACGAAAATTCTTAAAAGAGGTGAATTTCGAATTGATTGAACTACTGCCTTATCACACCTTTGGATTGTTTAAATGGAAGCAACTAGGACAGCCTTATAAATTAAAAGGAGTTAAGCCGCCATCAGCAAAATCTGCTCAAAAAATTAAGACCATGCTAGAAAAAGACGGACACAAAGTGATACTTAATGATGGTTAGGCTTCACGATCAGGAATTTGCCCGCGACTAAATTCTTTGAAATGCGCTTTATAGTCTGTATACCAAGCGCCTGTTTCTATTTCCAACATAACGCGGAAAGTGGCTAATGAGCCGCTCATTAACAATCCTTCAAAATAAAATTCTATGTAAGTTGGTTTTGTTACGGGCCCAATAAATCCTATTTTGAAATCATAAATCTGCCAAAGATCAAAGGTTTTAGCGAATTCTTGATGAGCGCTTCTTAGGGCTGCTTCAACTTGGTTCTGGGCTTCTTGTAAATCAACTCCGGCCTTTTGGAGAGCAATAGCAAAAGTTGCCTGCTGGCCTAAAGTGTTCTTGATTCCCCTCTTAACTCCTTCAATATCAATAAAGGCGTTAGTAACAATAGTGTCCGGGTCGCTAGGTGGACCGTCTTCTAATTTCATGGGTGGATAACTAAGGGTGGTCGCCAATTTACCACGCTTGACATATTTAGTCCATATCCTTCAACCATTGTTTAGCTTGTTTTTTGTTGTTGATTTCGTGCCCAAGTTGTTTTTCGCGGAGCTCGGTCGTGATTTCACCAACTTTTTTGCCAGGTTTAAGATTAAGAATCTCCATAATTTCGTTACCAGTAAGGAGTGGAGCAGGGTCCTTAGGGATTTTTTTGAGAGTTTCTTCATATAGTTCTAAAACCTTGGTGTAGATTTCGTAGTTGGAGGGGTCTGTTCCAGCGATGTCCGCTTCAAAAACAGCAAGTAAATCCTTGAAATGTGGCAGTAAAAACCAGTGTCGAGCCCGCCCCAGTGGCATATCAAGAAAATTTGGGAGGGTCATATGATGTTCAATAAGCCAACAAATGTGATCAATATCTTTTTTAGGGAATTTGAGACGACGTAGAACTTTACGAGCAATTTTAGTGCCTTCTTCGCAATGCTGATCAAATCGAATACGTTCTTTTATTTTAAAAGTAACTGGTTTGCCAATGTCATGTAAAAAAATGGCCCAACGCAGATTAAGACTGGAGTATTTAGCAAGTGAATCAAGACACCTTTTGGAATGCTCCCAAACATCACCTTCATGATGGTATTCATAAGGTTGAGCAACGCCTTTCATGGCATAAACCTCGGGGAGCACCTCTTCTAACACGCCTGTTTCAAGAAGGTCCTCAAGGGCATCTAAAGCATGTTCCGAAGAAAGCATTTTATTAAATTCATCACGAATGCGCTCGCCAGAAACCTTATCAGCTAATTTAGCGTGTGTGAGAATAGCTTGGTAGGTATCCGGGTGGTATTGGAAGTCGAGAGTGTTTTTAAATCTAATGGCACGCAGAATGCGCAAGTGGTCTTCGAGAATTCTGTCGTGCGGATCACCAATGAAACGTATTAAACGTTCATCGAGATCTTTTTGGCCGCCGACATGGTCGTATGTTTTTTTGGTGAGAGGATCATAAAACATGCCGTTTACTGTAAAATCACGCCTTTTAGCGTCTTCCTCAGCGTGCGTAAACATCACGGCATCAGGGCGGCGGCCATCTGAATACCCACTATCAGATCTAAAAGTGGCCACCTCAAAATGATGATCTCCTTCAACCGCTAAAATAACACCAAATTCCTTGCCAATAGGGATGGTTTTTTCAAGCAAATCCTCTATCTCATCAGGTTTGGCGCTGGTGACAATATCATAGTCCTTAGGTTCAGCCCCTAGTAGCATATCGCGCACTGATCCTCCGGCCCAATAGGCCTCATGGCCGGCATCTTGCAGGATCTTAACAATTTTTATAGAAGTTGCTTGCATCAGGGGCATTGTAACACCGTTTTCCCTAGAATGAAGGACTATAAAACTAAAGTGCTCCCTATACTAAGATGACGTTTTGGCAAGTTGTTTTCCCTTTCAGGTAAGGAGTTTTATGGTAATAATGGGCCACAACGCCAAACTTAAATTATTCTTTACCTCCACTTGGCATGAAAAAGATTTTCTCATTTTTAGCTCTCTCTGTATTTGCTTTGACACTTTTTGGATGTGTTAGCCCTCCAGCTGATGTTGTTGAAGACGTTGTCGAGGATGTTGTTGAAGAGGTAGAAGACGTTGTCGAGGATGTTGTTGAAGAAACTAGTGACCTTGAAAGTCTTACTGAAGACTTCTTTAAATCATTTGCCGAAAGCACTCAAACAGCTTATGACATGACTTCCCCTACCTTCCAAGCTGAAAATTCTTATGAAATGATTGAGTTTTCAGCCTCAGCGATGCTTTTAGATACTTATTCTCATATGGATAATGTTGAAATGACCGAGAATATGGTTACTGGAAATTATTATTGGGCCTCAGGAGAAGTACTGCCATTTGAGGTCACTTGGTCAGAAATTGATGGAGAGTGGAAAGTAGACACTTTCCAAATAGTTATTTATTAGTTTTTATTTTTTATTCTTTAGCTCACTTGCTATGAAAAAACTTCTTGCAATCTCAGCTCTCTCTGTATTCGCTTTTGCACTCTTTGGATGTGTCACTCCCCCAACTGAAGACGTTGAAGACGTCGAAGTAGTTGTTGAAGACGTCGTTGAAGACGTTGTCGAGGATGTTGTTGAAGAGGTAGAAGACGTTGTGGAAGAGGTTATGGAAGAAGAGGTAGTCGAAGAAGAAGTTACTGAAGAAGCTACTGAGTAGTTTTCATCCTAACTTTTAAAAGGAGCGTGTCAGCATTTTGTTGGCGCGCTTCTTTTGGTATAGTCGGCTCATGATAATACTAGGAATTGAAACATCTTGTGATGAAACAGCCGCTGCTGTGGTAGAAAATGGTCAAATTGTCCGTTCAAATATTATTGCATCTCAAATTGAGTTGCATCGACGAACAGGTGGGGTGGTGCCAGAAGTGGCTGCCAGAGAGCATGTTGGTAAAATTATGCCAGTTATTGATGAAGCATTGATTCAAGCAGGGGTAAGCATGGACGATATTAATGGCATTGCCGTGACGCAGCGACCAGGACTTATTTCATCTTTATTAGTGGGGACAAGTACTGCTAATACTTTGGCCTTACTGACGGAAAAACCACTTATTGGCGTAAATCACATTGAAGGTCATATTTATGCGAATTGGTTGGATTTAAAAGAGAAGATTAAGTTCCCAGCGATAATTTTGACAGTGTCTGGCGGGCATAATGAGCTTTTTCTTATGCACGATCATGGCCAAATAGAAACACTAGGCTCTACGCGGGACGATGCCGCAGGTGAAGCGTTTGATAAAGTGGCGCGCTTGCTTGGGCTTCCTTACCCTGGTGGCCCGGAAATTTCTCGTCTAGCAGAATCTGGCGATCGCAATCGCTATAAACTCCCGCGCGCCATAATGAACGAAGGTTATGATTTTAGTTTTTCAGGTTTAAAATCAGCTACTTTACGCTTAATTCAAGAGGAAGGCGATAAGCTTAATCGCGCTGATGCGGCTGCTTCTTTTCAAGAGGCAATTTGTGATGTTTTAACTGCTAAACTAGCCCGCGCGGCCGAAGAATATGGAGCGCACGAAGCTCATCTCGCGGGCGGGGTATCAGCTAATCTACGTCTTAGGGAGCTAGCAGCAGAACGCCTTAAAATACCGCTGCGCTATCCGCAAAAAATTGTTTATTGCACGGATAATGCGGCCATGATTGCAGCGGCGGGATTCTTTAATTACAGAGAACAGCCAGGTTTGTATAAGGAATGGAAAAATGTAGAGGCTGAGGCTTGCCTCTGATCCAATCTGGTGATAAGGTAAAGGGTGCTATTTTACATCGGCCTTTAACTTACTTTTTTCATGTCAGACGACCAATCAGAGTCAACCGAGCCAAAAAAGAAAAAACTCCGCAAACTACAAACACCGCTTGGA
This sequence comes from uncultured Candidatus Peribacteria bacterium, assembly GCA_964459205.1. GTDB lineage: Bacteria > Patescibacteriota > Gracilibacteria > UBA1369 > UBA12473 > JABJMC01. The sequence goes on from CAYWKJ010000037.1 coordinate 10,348, forward strand.
GTTTTTGATATTCTTCCCGATGATCAACTCTACTACACTCACATCAAAAAAGTTGTCCGTCACCGCTGTAGACAAAGTGGTTTTCGTCGAATTACTACACCTATTTTTGAATTTACAGATGTGTTTGAGCGCAGTATTGGCGATGCAACAGATATTGTTCAAAAAGAAATGTATACCTTCTCGGATCGTAAAGACCGCAGTCTAACTCTTAAGCCAGAAGGCACAGCCGGAGTTATGCGCGCTTATTTGCAGCACGGCATGAAAGAACTACCTCAGCCAGTTGAGCTTTATTATATTGAGCCACATTTCAGATACGATCGTCCTCAAAAAGGACGCTACCGTCAATTTTGGCAATTTGGTTACGAAATAATTGGCGAATCAGATCCAGCCCTAGATGCCCAAGTTATTCAACTTTCTCATAAGATTTTTGAAGACCTGGGTATTGCGCATATGCTAAAGCTTCAAATTAACTCGATTGGCTGTCCAGAATGCCGAGCAGAGTATTTAACACAACTTCAAAACTATTACGTTGGCAAAGAACGGTCACTTTGTGATCCATGCACAAGACGTCTTGATAAAAACCCCATGAGATTACTTGATTGTAAAGAGGAAGACTGCCAAATTTTAGCCCAATTAGCACCGCAACTTAAAATGTATCTCTGTAAGGACTGTAAAGAATTCCATAGCATGGTTTTAGGGTTTCTGGATGCAACTGGCATTGAATATGAAGAAAACGAAAAACTTGTACGTGGCCTAGATTACTATACCCGCACTGTTTTTGAATTTTGGGATCGTAGCGAAGGAGCCCAAAACGCGGTTGGTGGTGGTGGACGCTACGATGGATTAATGGAACTTCTTGGTGGCCCTCCTACTCCAGGACTAGGCGCAGCTTTTGGGATGGAACGTATTATTTTGAATATGAAACGGGAAAAAATTCATGTGCCCTCAAAAGATGATCTGCATATTTTTGTGGCGCAATTAGGTGATGAGGCTAAGAAAAAGTGTTTAGATTTAATCTGGGAACTACGTGATCGCGGTGTTAAAACTGTTGGAGCTCTGGGCAAAGGCAGCATGAAAGCCCAACTTCGTTTGGCTGATAAATTTAATGTCCCTTATACGCTTATCTTAGGAATTACCGAAGTCCGTGAAAACACTATTATTATTCGTGATATGGAAAAAGGGCAGCAAAAAATGGTGCCTTTTGACACGGTGGTGGATGAAGTTATTAAACTGATTGGTG
>CAYWKJ010000038.1:0-11414 GCA_964459205.1 uncultured Candidatus Peribacteria bacterium
CCTAACTGATAGTTATGATTCCGCGGCTCAACTTATTGCTGTTTTGGATGAGGAAAGCACTTTCTCAGATGTTTTTGTCTCTGCTCTTTCTAAAGGTTCGGCTGATGCTGGATTTGATGTAGTGAGCTTTGGAATCACGTTTTCTGTAAATAACACTAATTAAAATGGCTAAACAAAACACAACTTCTACTCTTATTGCCGCAGTTTTGCTCATTGCTGCCCTAGTGGTCGGGCTATTTGTTTGGCAACCAGCTCGCGATGACGTGGGATCTTTAGAAGCAGACTTGCTTGATATGCAATCGGAACTTGAGTCTCTAGAATCTGAGTTAGCTGAACTGGTGGTGCTCGAAGAAGAGCTTCCAGTCGCCGAGGCAGAACGTGAGCGTATTTTAGAATCTGTCCCAGTTGGACTTAATCAAGATGCTTTAGTCCAAAATTTAGATGAAATTAGCAATAGCGCTAATGTTGATTTAAATTCAATGACTTTTTCTAAGCAAAATATTGAAGGCGCAACCGCTGATGTGGTCGCTATTGTTTGTAATTTTTCAGGTAATTATGAAGATTTAGGTCGCTTGTTAGAAGAACTTGAAAGCAACGATCGTTTATTTAAAGTTGTTTCAATTGGCGTTCAACTCGGTGACATTACCGATGATGGTAGCCAAGAAATGACTTTTAGTGTTTCTCTAGAAGCTTATTATCAATAATTATGGATCACTTTAGAGTTGATGACATTTTGAATTCTTATGGCGAGATTGCTAAGGATAGCGCGGAGCAGGTTGTATATGGCGTAACTGATCGTTCTAAGCAACCGTTTTGGGTTCGCTTGAATGATGCGCTAGTTGATCGTTCTGGAGTGCCAATTAAGGAAAAATCTTACTTTTTTCACTTGTTATCGGTGATGTTAGATGCTGGCGTTCCAATGTTGCATTCGTTGACTATTCTTTCTGAAAAATCTACTAATGAACGTTTTCGCCGGGTGATTGCTACCATGGCTCATTATGTAGAGGGTGGACGTCCACTTTCTGAGGCTATGTCTAAGTTTCCAACTGTTTTTGATGATGCGGAAATTGGGGTAGTTAAATCTGGTGAGGCAATTGGGCGACTAGACCAAATGATGGCTAAACTTTCTAAGCAATTGGAGCGAACTTATAATATTCAGTTAAAGGTTCGTGGCGCAATGACTTATCCAATTGTGGTTTTAACAGTTTTGGCTATTGCGACACTAGTTGTAATGACTTTGGTTATTCCAAAATTAGAAGTTTTCTTTGATGACAGTGGCGTGACCCTCCCGTGGTTAACTGAAATTGTGATGGGAGCCAGCCATTTTATGAGTGAATTTTGGTGGGTGTTTGTACTGGGAATCATGATTTTTGGAGTGCTTGGCAACCTGTTTGTTAGTACTCGTTCGGGACGATTGAAATTTGATTATTGGATGCTTAAAATTCCATTTATTGGACCATTATTGCAGCAGTCTTTGATTACTAAATTTGTGCGTTTATTAGGAGTGATGGCCGCCTCTGGCTTGCCCATTCATAAGGCGCTTAAGATTTTGGGAGATTCTATGGGTAATATGCTTTATAAGATGAAAGTGCGCGAGGTTGTGCATGGCGTCGAAAAAGGTGGCAAAATTTCGGAAAATCTTTCAACTACACCATTTTTGTTTCCATCCACAGTAACGCAAATGCTTTCTATTGGTGAGAATTCTGCAACTTTAGACCAGGCCTGTGATAAATTAGCAGATCATTATGAACTAGAAATCGAACATTCTATTAAAAACATGACTACTGTTATGGAACCTGCTCTGATCGTTTTTGTGGGAGTCGCGGTAGCAGTATTAGCTTTAGCAATTTTAGGTCCAGTGTTCTCGCTTTCGGAATTGGTGTAAAATAACCCCATGCGCCCTCCCAAAGCTTTCACTTTAGTTGAACTTATTGTGGTGATGACGGTCATCGCGCTTCTTTCGGCCGTAGCGATGATAGATTATAGTACCTCGGTTAAAAAAGCTCGATTGCAAGTTGCGACCGAGGAATTGATTTTGTTGTTGCAGGATGGGGGAGTTAGAGCTCAAGCTGAGCCTAAGTGTTGGGTTTTGTCATTGTCTGATAATAATAGTTCGCCGGTTCTGGGTTCATATAGTTGGAGTGATGGATGCGGAGTGCCTACAATGGAGGAGGAGGCAGAGGATTTAAATTGGGTAAAAGTAGGGATTAGTGGGATCACAGCCCAAACAGCCACTGGTGAAACTATTTTAAGTGAGGCTTGGATTGTGTTTTCACCACCTGATGGTGATATTTCTGTTTATGAAGGTGGCAACCCTGGCCCTTTGGACATACAGACAATGGAAGTAACTGTTTCTTATGATGATTCCGATGAAGAAATTTTTAACAAAACAGTGCAAATTACCCCGGTGACTGCCAGTTTTGTGATATACTAGCGCTCGTGAAAAAAACCTCTGGGCCCCTCTGAAAAATATTCTCACAATGCTAAAATTAATCTTTTCCTTTGTTGCTTCGTTAAGCCTTCTCAGCTTATCTGATTTGATAGGCTGTCGTCGGCTTGCCTCGCAACAGATAAAAATTGATAATTTTATCAAACGCGACAATATTTTTCAGAGGGGCCTTCACAAATCTGCGTTTACCTTAGTCGAAGTGATTATTGGCGTGGCGATTTTGAGTATTGTGATGGCCTCGATTACGGTTCTGACAATTGTTTCTATCCAGGCTAATCAGGCGAATGTTAATCGGTTAACAGGTTATTATTTGGCGCAAGAAGGTCTTGAGGGTTTGCGGAATATGCGCGATAGTAACTGGCTTCAGAATTATGGTTGGGCCCGGAATGCTGGTTGGGGAATAGATTTTGAAAGTGATGGTTATTACACAGTTGACTATCAACCTCATGCGACACAACCCTGGGTTCTTTCACAAGTAACAGATACTACAGTTGGCACGGAATTAACCTTGGTAAAGGATTCAAGTGAAAAAGTTTTTTATGTGCATGATGTGGATATTAGTTGGACTGAATTAAGTTCTAAGTTTAATCGATACATTGAAGTTACTCATGTTTCGGAGGGGATTTTACAGGCCACGGCAGTTGTTTTTTGGGATGATCATGGGCGGACTATCGAGGTTGAGGTTTCTACGGAGTTAACAGATTGGCGCGAAGGTCCAATTTAAACATTTTTTATGATTAAAAGTCTTAAAAATTGGCGAGAAGATAAGCGTGGTTTCACGCTAGTGGAACTTATTATTTCGATGTTGGTTTTTACGATTTTTATTGGAGTGGTTTCTACGGTTTATATTTCCGTGACGCGATCCTTGCGGCACGCTAGTGAGGTGCGCAAGGTATATTCTGAGGCTCGGTTTTTAATGGATAAAATTACGCAGGATGTGCGTCTTTATACTGTGGATTATAGTTGTTTAGATAATGTGACGGGTTACCAAACCACTGAGTATATGGAATGTTCTGGTTATGAAGGGCGGTTTTTGCCTTTGATTTCCGCGGATGGGACGCATCGTACGGTTTATTTATATGAGGATGGTGTGTTTTCGATTTTAGAACTTGATTATGTGGGTGGAGCTTGGGACGAATCTACTGGATATTATTCTGGGTTTGTAGAATTTGCTAGTGACTCCGTAGTTTTAAATGATATTCATTTTGATATTTATCCGCTGAGTAGCCCTTATAATGGCGGTAGTTATCAGCCCAGTGTGCATGTTGTAATTAGTGCAACCAGTGAGTCGGCTTTCCTTCCTGAACAACTAACAATAACTTTGCAATCTACTATTTCTTCACGTGTTTATGGAATCTCTTTCTAACACTCGCGGTTCTGCTCTTCTGATTTCGATTCTTCTTATGAGTTTCGTGATTGTATTTGGACTCGGAATTTCGAGTTTAATTGTAGATTCTGTGCGGGTGGAGCGTAATGTGATTGAGGCTGGGAAAGCATATTTTGCCGCGGAAGGGGGAGTAGAAGAAGCGCTTTATTATCATGAAAACAAACTTCCTGGTTATGAAGGTCTTGTTGAGGAATATGAGCTTTTGAATGGGGCTTTGATGAGTTATGAAATGTTGGCCGCGCAAAGTACGGTGCCTTGTCATGGGGCTAGTGCACGCGTTTTAACAGCGCAGGAATCAGTGTCTTGGCCATTGTTTAAATGGGATGCAGATGATGGGCGTTATGACCTGACATCTTTTACAGTTACTTATGATATTCCGGATAATGCTTTTGCAGAATCAGATGTTTTTAGATGGAAGATTTTGGGATTAGACGCCGATGATAGTTATACCGAGGCCGTGAGTGGTCTTTTGGATTTTGACCCGATGAGTTCGGATAATGTTTTGGATTCTAGTGATGATGGGAATCATTATGATTTAGATTCTGCTCCTGTTTATACAAATTATTCTACTTATTCAATTTCGCAGTTTTTGGGTGAGCATATTTTAAATTATTTAGTGCTAAGCAATTTGTCTGATTCTGATATGGAAGTTCAATTAACTTCCTCCGAAGAAGCGGCTTGCGAATACACTTTGATTGAAGCTGATGGTGAGAGTGGTGGTGCGGTTCAAAGTATTGATGTTTTAGTTAAACTTGATTCTTTCCTCCCTGTGTTTGATTTTGTTCTTTACCAAACTGAATAATGGCTGATTCTTTTTATATTACGACGACTCTTCCTTATGTGAATTCAGATCCGCATATTGGATTTGCTTTAGAGATAATTCAGGCGGATGCAATTGCGCGGTATCAGCGTTTGCAGGGCAAGGAGGTGACTTTTAATACTGGGACTGACGAGCACGGACTTAAGATTTTTAGGAAAGCTGAGGAGCAGGGGATTTCGGCGCAGGAATTTTGTGATGAGTATGCAGCTAAGTTTGACGCGCTTAAAGAGGCGCTTAATTTAAGCTATACGCAATTTATTCGGACTACAGACGAACATCATATTGCCGCTGCCCAGGAGTTTTGGAAAAGATGTGATGCTAACGGTGATATTTATAAGAAAAAATACAAAGTTAAGTATTGTGTGGGTTGTGAGCTAGAAAAAACCGAATCGGCCTTAGAAGAGGGCAAGTGTCCAATGCATCCTAATTTAGAGATAGAAATTATTGAGGAGGAGAATTATTTCTTTAAGTACTCACGGTATCAAGAGGCACTTTTAAAGCTGTATAAAGAGCAGCCGAATTTTGTGTTGCCTAAGCATCGATTGACGGAAATTGCGAACTTTACGGAAAAGGGGCTTGAGGATTTTAGTATTTCTCGTTTAAAAGAAAAAATGCCTTGGGGAGTAGCCGTCCCTGGTGATGATGAGCACGTGATGTACGTGTGGTTTGATGCCCTTATTAACTATATTTCTACTTTGGGTTGGCCAGAGGATGAGGCGAATTTTGAAAAATTATGGCCAGGCTGGCAAATTGCCGGGAAAGATAATTTGCGGCAGCAGTCTTCAATGTGGCAGGCTATGCTGATGTCAGCTGGAGTTAAACCTTCAGAACAGATTTTTATTCATGGTTTTATGACTTCGGAGGGACAAAAAATGAGTAAATCACTAGGGAATGTAGTGGATCCATTTGAGACTGCTAAGTTACATGGGATTGATGCCCTGCGTTTTTATCTTTTGAAGGATATCCCAACGGCTGAGGATGGGGATTTTAGTAAGGAACGATTTAAGATTTCGTATGATAGTGATTTGGCTAATAATTTAGGAAATTTAGTGAGTCGGGTAATTGCTATGACAGTGAAGTATTTTGATGGGAAAGTGCCGGAGGAGTGTGCCCCAAAACTTACTTTGGAGCATTTGAATCGTAAATGGGGAGAGATTGATGATGGTATGACTAATTTTGATATTAAAAAAGCCGTGGAAGGGGTTTGGTCGATGTTGGATTCGGGTAATCGTTATGTAGAGGAGGAAAAGCCATGGGCTTTAGCTAAAGCCGAAGATCCTAAGTTAAATGAGGTGATGTATGTGCTGCTCGAAGGATTGCGACAAGCAAGTTGGATGATTGAGCCGTATATGCCAGATTGTGCCGCTAAAATTAGGCAGCAGCTTGGTGTTAAAGAAACCGAAAGTGAAGGTTTGGCTTTGCGTGAATGGGGACGGCTAAAACCAGGCACGCAGGTTGAAAAAGGCGAACCATTGTTTCCGCGCACAGAGGAGTAATTACTCAGAGGTAGCAGATTCTTCAGTAGAGGAGCTGCTACTTGGATCAACCGTAAGTGTGATGCGAAGAACGTTTTGAACAATAGCGTAAGAAAGAATCACCACAATTAAGCCAATAATAGCCCAGGTCATACCTTTTTTTGCTTTAGCAATTTCTTCTTCTTGGCCAAAGGCTTTGATGTAGTTGAATCCACTTAACACAATAAAGAAAACCGCCAAAATACCAGCTATTTGCAGAAGAACAACAGCAATATCAGCAATAATGTAGGTAATGGAGGCGTCGCTAAAATTAGTTGAGGTGTGCCCAGTGTCTTCATAAACTTCGGTGTAGCCTTGAGGTGCATAATCAGGTCGCAAATCAGCGTCAATTCCGTAAGCAGCTTGAGCGGCTGTTTGGAAGAATAAGCAGCTAAGAGCAGTGATTATGATAAATGCGGAAATGCGTTTTAAAAGATTCATATTAATCTAAATCAAGGTTAGCAATACCAAAGATCACAGCGTAAGAAACTGCAATAACAGCAATGCCAATTGCACAATAAACCAGAATTCTTTTTCCCTTGGTAATGCTTTCTTCGTTATCATTAGCAGTAATCATTAAATATCCAGCGTAAAGAATAGCAATAAATACTAATGTGCCAGCTAAAGAGAGAGCAGTATTAATAAAAAATGGCAGAAAATCACTAGTAATATCTCCAGAAGGAAGGCTAACATTGCCCTGGTCAGTGTGGGCTTGAGGTGAATTTTCAATTAGTTCAACTTGGTCTGGGAAAAGACAATCTAATTTTTCTTCAGCAGTTTGAGGATCAGCACATGGATCAGTGTCATCACCTGCTAGTGCGGGAGTAATCCAAATAGCGCTAGCTGATAAAATAAGGATTAATTTGTTTAAAATGGTTTTCATAGGAGAAAATTAGATGTCATCGTAAATAACTTGCTCTTGTGAACCTGCGTCGTATTGTCCTTCTGGGAAGGCAAGCGTATTGATAATAGATACTATAGCGTAGGCAAGGATAGTGATTCCAAAACCAGCAATAGACCAGAGAGCAATTCGTTTAGCCTCGGTAATGCCTTCTTCTTCACCATAGGAAGTTAAGAACCGGATACCGGAATAAATTAAGGCTAAAAGAGCGAACCCAGCGATAAGTCCCAGAAAACCAGAAATAAAGGTTGGGATTGCTTCGTTACGGAAGTACTCTTGGACATCAGCTTGTTGATCTTCTTCGTCTGGGCCAGGAAGTAGGTCTGGTTTAGGAATGGTTGGCATGCTGGGGGCCTCTACTTCAGCGTGGGCTGGAGCAAAAGTTGGCGTTGTACTCAAAGTTGCGGTTATTCCGATTATCATCACGGACAGCATGCTTCCTAAAATAAATTTTGCGATTAGTTTTTTCATAATTAAGCCGTAAAAAAGGTTGGATTGATAGTGTATAGAATTAACGCTGATAAGAATAAAATAACTAAACCAGCGAGAGATTGCATAATGCGATTTTTGGCTTCACCTACTTGTTCGCCAGAACCTTGATCCATAGAGATTTGAATACCACTAACCACAATTACCAGAATTGAGATAATACCGACAATACTAGCGGCCCAGCGGTAAATAATCGCGATATAGGTTTTAAGCAATCCTGTTCCGGAGGTTCCGATGAGGATTTGGACGTAGGTGCAGGAGGCGCCTTCTGGACACGCTCCCCAAGTGGCGGGAATGTAAAACCAGGTGTCACCAGCGGAGCCGTCCACTAAGACTGGTTCTCCGGCGTCATTTTCGCCCCAGATACTATTTAAATAAGAGGTTCCTTCTGTTTCATTATCTGCTGCAGCGTGGCATTTGTATTTTAGGAAAACTTGACTGGTTGTTATGTTGTTACTAACGATTACTTCATCAATAGCGGAAAGGGGTTCGTTTAACTCTGTTACTACGTATGACCCATCAGCTCCCATCCAATTTATGGTGGCGTCTCGGCTTTGGCCTGTCATACAGGTTGGGGTTTCAGAGTCCGCGAATGTAGCGCTAGCGTTTATAATGAGTAGCGTACTTAGTAAAACAAGAAATCCAAGAGTTTTTTTAAGTAAATTCATTTAGCTGCCGGTTAAATAAAAGAGTGATTGTACAAAACGGACAATAATATAAGCAAACATAGAAATTACCAGTCCAAAAATAGCGGTTGTTAGCGTGTCTTTCCCTTTTTGAAGAAGGTGTTCTTCTCCTTGTGATACGATCATCATTAAACCTCCTACAATAATTAAAACCATGGCAATAGTTCCGATGATTTTGGTAATAAAGTTAATAATGTCGAGGATAAAGGCCGCTACTGGTGATTCGCTTTGTAAATAAGATTGTCCTTGTTCCTCATCGTCAGTGCCGTCGCCAGCGTTGTCATTTACAGATAAGATTTGCCCAACGTCAAATGAATCATTGGAATCTATCTCGTCTAAGAATATTTCGGTTGTGGCGGCATAGGCTGGCGCTCCTATTAGTAGGAAATTTGATAGGAGGGCTAGGAATGTGATTTTTGTTAGAAAACGTTTCATAAGATGTGATTATTTCTTATAATTATACCAGAAAAAGGCCTAGAGGGCAACAGGTTTAAGGGGGTGTTGCAATTTGGAGGGGATTTGGGTATAAAAGGAAAGCTGCTTGGGGCTATAGCCTCTCCATGCGGAGACTAGGCGCGCCTCCACTGCAATTGATAATTCGGGGCTATAGCTCAGTTGGCCAGAGCGCTCGCATGGCATGCGAGAGGTCGTGGGTTCGAATCCCACTAGCTCCACCAGATTTTGGTGTGTGAGATGAATAAAAAATGAACGGAGAAAGCGGGAGTTAGAGGTGTCCTCCTCGTGTATGTACCAAACGTTTGACATGTCTTTTTAACGCTACCTGGAATTATTGGGTACCTGTCAAGCTATTGTACATAGCCACAATGGGCACCCCAAAAAGGCCTAAGAGTTTTGCACAATTTAGTATTCCATTTTGTCTGGGACGTATTGTTTTTGAGTGTCCTCGCTGATCAAGTTTTGTTTAACAAGTGCTTTTAAGGCGTGTTCCATGGTTTGCATGCCTTCTTTGCGACTGGTTTCAATAACAGAATCTATTTGATGAGTATGCCCTTTGCGGATTAAGTTGCGAACCGCATGATTAGAGCGCAAGATTTCGCAGCCGGCAATTCTTTTGGTATTATTTACAGTTTCGACTTCCGCGGGGAGTAGTTGCTGCCAAATAACAGCCTCAATTGTTTCGGAAACTTGAGTTCTGACCTGTTGCTGTTGTTCAGCTGGGAATACATCAATAATACGATCAACGGCTTTGGCCGCGCCGCTGGTGTGAAGTGTAGAAAAGATTAAGTGACCGGTTTCAGCGGCCGTGATAGCGAGAGAGATTGTTTCTAAATCGCGCATTTCTCCAAGTAGAATTACATCAGGATCTTCACGCAAGGCTGCTCTAAGAGCGGTTTGGAAATCTGGAGTATGTGGTCCGACTTCGCGTTGCTCAATAATGCATTTATCGTTTTCGTGGATAAATTCAATTGGATCTTCAATTGTAATAATATGTTTAGATCTGTTTTTGTTAATTTCATGAATAAGAGCGGCCAGAGTAGAAGACTTACCAGATCCAGTTGGTCCAGTAATAAGCACTAATCCTTGATGAAGTTTGGTAAGGTCTCGGAGGCTTTCTGGAAGATATAGATCGTCCAATGTCATGGGGATCTCTGGGATTATTCTAAAAACAGCGCTAAGTCCTTTGCGTTGGCGGAATATGTTTACACGAAAACGGCCAATCCCATCGAGTGCTACGGCTCCATCTAAATCTGTTTCTTTTTGCATTCGCATACTCATAGATTCAGGTAGAATTTGCTGTAAATAAGATTCAACCATTTCAGTGGTAAGCTCAGGATGTTCCTCAATTGGAACTAGTTTTCCATTTACGCGAAGAGTAGGTTTTGCCCCACTTCCTAAATAAATATCAGAAGCGTGATATTGAATTGCAGTTTGCAGCAGTTTTTGAATGGTTTCTTCGGGCATTTGTTTTGTTTTGAAAATTATTCGACAGGGTTGCGTGGGACACGAACTCGGCCGTCAGTTTCTTCTACGACAACTTCTTCTTCTGCGATAGTTTCCATTATTGTTTCAAGTGCAATTAAGTATTCTTCTTCAGTCATGGTTTGTGTCAAAATGGTGATGTTTTCTTGAGTAACATCATTGAAATCTGTGTATTCTACCGTAACGTTTCCTCCAGTTGACCACGGTGAAGTAGTGCCATCCTCGTTTTCAAAATTAGCACTTAAAACATATACTTGAGCTGGGCCTAAATCAGTGTCGTAAATAGCGTAAACATAAGCCTCATTTTCTAATGGGGCCACAGGAAGAGCTTCAAGTAATTCTTCGTCAATTAGAATAGAATGAATTTCTTCGGCGGTTGGGTATTTTTTGTGAGTGTCGTAGTAGCGCATAAGAGCATCTTCAACCGTAGTTAAATCAGCTAAACGTTGGTTATTGCGCGCTTCAGCATCAGGAGTAATCATTTCTTCAGTTTCATCTTCGGTGATTTCTTCGGTGACCTCTTCTTCATCAGTTGTTTCTTCAGTCACTTCTTCAGTGTCTTCAGATTCTTCATCCCCTTTGCCATCGTCAGTCACTTCTTCGGTGTCTTCCACCTGATCCTCTATAATTGGAGTTTGAGTATCAGCGTCGTCTTTTTTGATGGCTTGATACGCATACACCGCTAGAATTCCCACAACAATTAATACAACCAAGATTAAAACATTCACAATTAGCGAATGTTTGCGGTGATGATCATCTTCTGGATGTTCTTCCGCGGCTGGCATAGGAATAGCGTCTTCGTTTGAAGACTCAACAATAGTTTCTGGCATTGGAGGCTCAGCCTCTGGCATTGGTGCTTCTGGTGTTACAACTTCCGCTGGCGCCTCTTCGGTTTCTGTTAGTGGGGGGATAGGCGGAGCAGGAGTTGGCTCAGGAGTAATTGGATCAATTGCCGGAGCCTCAGATTTAGGCGTTGGCCTGGGTGGAGGTGGATTAGCAGCAGCTGGTTCTGGCGGAGTAGTTGCTTCCGCCTCAGCTGATGTTGGATTTATTGCCTCATTAGCTTTTTGCAAAAGATCTTGGGCAATTGAGTTGTTTGGAGAAATTTGAAGAATCTCCTCACACCCTTGTTTAACTTTTTCAAATTCGCCATTTACAAACCAGGCTTGAATTTGTAGAAGGCATTTTTGATGGACAAAATATGATTGGCCCAAATGGCAAAGCCTA
>CAYWKJ010000039.1:0-10686 GCA_964459205.1 uncultured Candidatus Peribacteria bacterium
CTTGTAATTGTAAGGTGGCGTAACATATTCTGGATATATATAAAGCCTGGACTTCCTGGGGGCAGGATCTAATTACAGCTTGATTTAACATACGATTGATTTTATTTGCTAAATTAATTTGATTTTATTTTAATCTTTCAGAGAACGTAAACCTATAAATTTTACTTGCATTTTCCCGAGAAACCCCTACAATAAGCTCGAAATCAGAGGCCACCGGGCTTTTTAAAGATATCCTCCTAAATAACTTACTTATGAAAAACAACGCTTTAATTACTTACTTCAAAGATTGCTGGAGTGAACTACGAAAAGTTACTTGGCCAACCAAGGAACAAACCTTAAGACTTACTATTATTGTTTCTATTTTTAGTCTAGTTGTCGCTCTTTTCTTTGGCATTTTAGACTATGTGTTCGGGCTTGGATTTACCGAACTTCTTGCTCTCTTCTAACCTAAAAACTTATGGCTAAACAGGCTCGAAATACTGGGCGAAACTGGTATGTGATTCACACTTATTCCGGATATGAAGATGCCGTGCGTGAAGCGCTACTGCAACGTATTGAATCAATGAACATGCAAGATAAAATTTTTGCAGTGGTTGTCCCTAAGGAAACCCAAATTGTGATTAAAAAAGGTGAGCCTAAAACTGAGAAAAAGCGCCTTTTCCCAGGTTATGTGTTGGTTGATATGGTAGTAGATGATGATTCTTGGTATGTAGTTCGAAATACTCCTAATGTGACCGGATTTGTGGGTTCTGGAACGATTCCAGTGCCAGTTTCGGCTGAAGAATGGAAAGTTGTGCGTCGTCATATGGGTGAAGCAGATGCTAAATTTAAGATTGATTTTCAGGAAACAGATCCAGTGGTTGTTTTGGATGGTCCTTTTGCCAATTATGATGGTGTTATCCAAAAAGTTGATAAAGAGAAAGGTAAGGTTAAGGTTCTTATCACTATTTTTGGACGTGAAACTCCGGTTGAACTCGAGTTTACCCAGGTTAAAAAGAAATAGCCCTCTTAGATCATGCACAAGTTCACTATCTTTACGATTTTGCTCTCGGTTATTGTGATTTTTGTTGTCGCGGAATTGGTAGTAAATGATTATATGGGTGATGATTTTGCAAGTGAAGAAATTACTGAAGAGGTTGTGGAGGAGGATGAAATCCCGGCGGAACCCATTACCGAAGAAGTTGTAGCAGACGTTGACCCTGAATTGCGTGGCGATGAGGCTGAAGTTGGAGAAACTGAGGAGGTAATAACCGAAGAAACAACCTATGAGGCGGTTTTAACTCAAGAAATCTTTGCCCAAACTGGTGTTACTGAACCTGTTCTAACTACTTCTTTTTATGATGGCTTAGTGTATGGGTTTTGGGATACTTCTGAGGAATTTGCTGAATTAACAGTACTTAAACATAAACTATTTGATGGGGCTGACTATTTGGGTACGGTTTATGAAATTCAGCCAAATAGTGCAATTGATTTATTTACAACTTACGAAACTCTACGTTCAGTGGCTGAGGCCTCTGAAACAGGTGAGATTAATGAAAATAACGCTTATGGCGAAGCTTCTTTCTACTTTAACCATGACACTAAAATAAGCATGGTTTTTCTAGTATTACGCCAAAATGGTGTTATTTATGCCTTTGAATACTCTCCGAGTTATCACTCACAAATGAGTTCTCTGATTGAGCTTCTTTAAAAACCCTTTGACTTAACTACTATAAAACAGTAGTGTTTCACCGCTTTAAACGTCTTAAATACTATGGCTAAAACAATTCTAACTCAGATTAAACTTCAGATCCCAGCTGGCAAGGCAAATCCTGCTCCACCGGTTGGTCCTGCTCTTGGTCAGCATGGTCTACAAATCCAAGATTTTTGTAATCAATTTAACAGCGCTACCAAAGAAATGGGTGATGCTGTTGTTCCAGTTGTGATTACTGTTTACGAAGATCGTACCTTTAGTTTTATAATGAAGACTACTCCGGCCGCGGAGCTTATTAAAAAAGAGCTTGGTCTTCCCAAAGGTTCTGGTCGTCCTAATACTGAAAAAGTTGGGACTATTAACCAAGCACAACTTGAGAAAATCGCTGAAATTAAGATGGCAGATCTAAATGCTAATGATATCAAGGCTGGTGCCAAAATTATTGCTGGCACAGCTAAAAATATGGGAATTACGGTTGAAGGAGAGTCTGCTTAAAAAAAATTCATATTTGTTCTAGTGGGAGCCTTTCCCTTAATAAGGCGCCATTTACCACTTTAACCCCTAAATCATGCCTAAACACGGCAAAAAATACCGAGCACTGCTCGAAAAGATAGATAAAAACAAGGTGTATTCTGTAGAAGAGGCAGCCAAGCTTCTTAAGGAACTATCCCCTACTAAATTCGACTCTACTGTCGAAATCCACATGAACCTTAAGATTGATCCAACACAAGCGGATCAAGTAGTTCGAAGTACGGTTAGTTTACCGCATGGAACTGGTAAGGAGGTTCGTGTTGTGGCTTTTGTAGAAGATACTAAGGCCAAAGAGGCGCTCGATGCTGGAGCAGTAAAAGCGGGAATTACTGCTTTGGTCGAAGATATTGAAAAAGGTTGGCTGGAGTTTGACGTGGCAGTTGCCCATCCAGACGTAATGAAAAGTATAGGTAAAGTAGCCCGTACTCTTGGTCAGAAAGGTCTGATGCCTAACCCTAAGGCCGGCACAGTTACTCCAAATATTGTCGAAGCAGTGGCTGATCTTAAAAAAGGTAAAGTTGAGTTCCGTAATGACAAGCAAGGGAACCTTCATAATGCTATTGGAAAAGTTTCTTTTACTGAGGAACAACTCAACGATAATATTGAAACTTATATCAAGGCGATTATTGCGGGCCGTCCACCAGGTGTGAAAGGTACTTTTATTAAAACTGCCACCCTTACTACTACTATGGGCCCAGGCTTTAAAGTTGATGTTGGGGCTTACCTTTAAGCAGCCGGCAGCTCTTCTGGTAGAGGGAACTCTCTAACAAAGATAACGCGGATTTTGTCGCGACTGGCTTTGGCTATTTTATGGATGCGGGTGTCTCCTTCCTTTAGATCCTCTGTAGCGGCCGGGCCAATTGGACCTTTTTTCATTTTGACTCTGCCATCTGCGGTGCGCATCGCTTGAGCAGAATATTTGCTAGCCGTCATCCCTTTCCAGTATCTGTAGTTTTCTTTGGCAAGTTCATCGGTTAATGGCTGGAATGGAAATTCTGTGCTGCGACCCGCAGAAGTAACTGATAAATGAATTACTCCATCTTCCTTTTCAGTGGCTACATACGTGACAGGGCCTTTAAAAGAGTCATCCTCGTCCGCGGTATATAAATCACAAACATGCGGCTCTCCATTAACGGCAACAGGAATAAGTATCGGTTGGTTATAACCAAGATCAACCACATATTTTTGGTCATCGATAATAACAACTACTCCATAATGAGCCTCACCTTCGGTAACACAAACAAAAACTTCGGCGCTATCTACAATTCCTTCCTCTTCTAATCTGGCGGCCACAAACTGTGACAGATCATAACAAGTGGCCCCAAGTGGCTCTTCTTGTTCTTCGGTTCTAAATCTCTCGCGCAGAGTATCACGATGCACTCGATGAACAGTGGCTCCATCGTCCTGGTCAAATTCTATATGGATAAGACGAGGGTCCATGGCTGACTGACGATCATAAAAAAGGCGTTTACCATCAATAACCGCATCTTGAATCCAATCTTGTAATGCTTGTACTCTCTGTTCGTGAGGGATAGGCCCATCTTTTGGACTTGGAGAAACTATGGTAATAGGTTAGTTTTAAATTAAGATCTATAGATTTTATACCATTTACTAAATACTTTGTCAACAGCTATGATTACCGTTTTACTTGAGGGCACACACACAAATCACCAGCACAAAGGACAGTACTATCATATTGATCCGCTGGGCAGCAGCGTGACGCTTATTCAAACCGAGGGGCAAAATATTCTGTTTGATACCGGCTCTATGGGGAGTAAAACCCCACTTATTAAGGCCCTTAATGAGCATGGTTTAGAACCGGCTGACATTGATCATATTGTGCATAGTCATCATCATTCTGACCATGTTTTTAATGATTACTTGTTTGCTGGGACAGCCCTAATCCAGACTTGTCATGCGACCTTAGATCATGATGGTAAGGGCCATATTTTCCCACCAGCGGAAGTACGAAAACTACCAAAAACTGTAGAAATAATGGAAACACCTGGTCACACGCAAACAGATATTAGTTTAGTTTATCAGCATGAAGGAAAAACTTGGATTTGTGCGGGGGATGCGGTGCGTGAAGATTTAATCCGCGGTAAAAATCCTCTTTCCACAAGAAACCCGGAGCAACTTATTAAAAGTATGAAATTGATTTTTGAACGAGGTGATGTCATTATTCCGGGGCATGGGCGCGTAATTAAAGGCGCCTTAAAAGATGAATTACAACAATTATTAGATAAAATCCCTCTCCCTGATGGCTACTAAAGTCCGAATCAAGCGTCTTGATAAAGATCTCCCACTCCCTATTTATGAAACAGATGGTTCAGTGGGCTTTGATTTGGTTGCTAGGAAAGAAGCAACTATTGAGCCTGGCACAATTGAGTTAGTGCCTGGGAACGTGGTTGTAGAGGTACCAAAAGGTTATATGTTGGCGGTGGCCTCGCGAAGCAGCACTCCACGCAAAAAAGGCCTAACTCCCCCACACGGATTTGGAATTATTGATCATGACTATTGTGGGCCGGAGGACGAGGTTAAAATCCAAGTTTATAACTTTTCAGAAAAGCCTGTAATAATTAAGCGCGGCGAAAAAATTGCGCAGGGTGTTTTTGTGCGAGTTGATAAGTTTGAGTGGGAAGAAGTTGACGAGATTGCAGCGGAGAGTCGAGGTGGTTTTGGTAGCACAGATTAAAAACTTATTATGTTAATTACAGTTTACGGGGTCAATAATGTTGGAAAAACCACGCATACTAAGCGTTTGGTTAAACGATTACGTGACGAGGGCTATGATGCGGTGCGGGTTAAATTTCCGGTTTATGATGTGCACCCATCTGGTGATTATTTAAATACTTTGCTGCGATCTGGCGGAGGGCAATCAATTTCTGAGGAAGAACTCCAGCTTTGGTTCGTAATTAACCGCTATCAATTTCAACCAACACTAAAAGGCTGGCTTAAAGAGGGGAAAATTGTGGTGGCTGAGGATTATGTTGGGACCGGAATTGCCTGGGGCACGGCTAAGGGAGTTCCCATAGAATGGATGGAAAATTTAAACAAACATTTGCATAAAGAAGATCTAACTGTTTTCATTGATGGGACAAGAGCTCTAAAGGCGGTAGAAAAAGGTCATATTCATGAAAACAATCATGATTTAGTTGAAAAATGTCGTGAAGTTCATTATCAGCTAGAAAAAAAACATAATTGGCATCGCGTGGAATTGCAGCCCGAAAAAGATGAGACTTTTAAATTAATTTGGGATTTCGTTGCACCGAAACTGCCTTCCTGATACAATCAAGTCCGTCCTTCACATTTTCTTCCTAACCTATGAAACTTCTTGACGGCCGAAAGGTTGCTAATGAGCGTTTAGAAATTGTCACGGGAGAAGTGCGAGAACTTGTAAGCCAGGGAATAACACCAAAATTGGTGGTTGTTTTTGTGGGTGATAATGCGGCCAGTGCTTCTTATGTGCGCCAAAAGGAAAAGGCTTGTCAGAAGACTGGGATCGAATATGAGCATGTGGCTCTGCCAGAGTCTGCGACTACTGAGGAAGTTATTGCTAAGGTTCAAGAGTTAGATGCGCGGGACGATGTGCATGGGATTTTAGTACAACTGCCACTCCCCGCGCAGGTTGAAACTCCGCTGGTTATTAAAGAAATTCAGCCGAGTAAAGATGTAGATGGATTCCATGCTTATAATATTGGAAAGATGACTCTTTCTACTGACTTTGAATCATTGGTGCCATGCACTCCCAAAGGTGTAATTCGATTGTTGGAGGCTTATGACATCCCAATTGAAGGCCAAGAGGTTGTAGTGGTTGGTCATAGTAATATTGTAGGTAAACCAATGTCTACGATGCTACTTAATCGAAATGCTACGGTCACAACTTGTCACAAAGCCACTTGTGATTTGGCTTTTCATACTAGTCGCGCTGACATTTTGGTGGTGGCGGTTGGGAAGGCTGGCTTAATTACTGGAGATATGGTGAAAGAAGGAGCTGTGGTTATTGATGTAGGGATTAATCGTGTTGGAGACAAGCTAGTTGGTGATGTTGATTTTGACGCTGTTTCTAAAAAAGCAGCTTATATTACTCCTGTTCCCGGGGGCTGTGGCCCCATGACAGTTGCCTGCCTCATGGAAAATGTGGTGGAAGCAGCTAAGCGTATTAATAATTTAAAACCCTAAACCATGTGTGGAGTTGTTGGCATTTATGCCCATGATTATATCGCTCAAGACCTCTATGACGCGCTCGTCACCTTACAACATCGTGGCCAAGATGCGGCTGGTATGTATACCTATGATGGAAGCACTTTTCACATGCGCAAGGATCTTGGCTTAGTGCGCGATATTTTCCATACCAGACATATGAAAAGACTGCTTGGTTATGTTGGGATTGGTCATACTCGTTACGCAACTATTGGTGGAGGGAAAGTTGAAGATGCCCAACCTTTTCTAGGCCCAGCACCATTCGGTGTTATTTTGGCTCATAATGGAAATCTATTTAATTCCCATGAACTTAAAAGGGAAATTTTTGAAAGGGACCACCGTCTAGTGAATTCAAATTGTGATGCCGAAGTGCTTTTGAATATGCTTACTAAATCACTTACCAAGCAAAATGCTGATAAACTTGAGCCTGAACATATATTTAAAGCCGTAAGTAGTGTTTATAAGCGAGCAAAAGGCTCATATAGCACTGTTGCTTATATTGCCCGTCAAGGAATGCTGGCTTTTAGAGATCCTCATGGTATTCGTCCCCTACTTATGGGAAAGAGAAAAAATGGGTTTAAAACCGATTATATTTTTGCCTCAGAATCCGTAACTTTAGATATTTTAGGATTTGAAACAGTGCGAGATGTTGAGCCAGGTGAAGTAATTTTTATTGATGAGCAAACACGGTCAGTTCATTCTAAAAAACTTACTCCCAAAAAACATATTCCCTGTATTTTTGAGTATATTTATTTTGCCAGACCAGATTCGATGTTAAATGATATTTCGGTTTATAAAAGTCGGGTTCGCATGGGAGAGGCTCTAGCTAAAAAAGTCGCAAAAATGGATTTAGATATTGATGTGGTAATGCCTGTCCCGGATTCATCTCGGACAGCAGCTTTAGCTATTTCGGATAAACTAGGATTGAAATATAGTGAAGGCTTAGTTAAAAACCGATATATTGGGCGAACTTTTATTATGCCCGGGCAAAAAAATCCGCAAAAAATCTATCCGTTATAAGCTTAATCCTATGCCCCTGGAAATGAAGGGCAAAAAAATTCTTTTGATTGATGATTCTATTGTCCGCGGAAATACCTCGAAAAAAATTATCCAGATGGTGCGTGACGCTGGCGCTAAGAAAGTTTATTTTGCGTCCTACTCCCCTCCGGTTAAAAGGCAATGCTTATATGGAGTTGATATTCCAACGCGGGATGAACTTATTGCCGGTGAAAACACAGTTGAAGAAATTCGCAAATACATTGATGCGGATGAATTAGTTTACCAAGGATTAGACGAAACGTTTAAGGCTTGTATTAAAGGGAATCCTGATCTTAAAGACTTTTGTATGGGATGTTTTGATGGTGAATACAAAACTGGTGATGTAACCGAAGAAGTCTTGCTTAAAACTGCTGAAAAACGCTCTGAGGATAAAGAAGCGGCTGGCTGTGATCGTTTGAGTGATGAATCTGATTTAGCGGAAAATCCTAATCAACTTCCTTTAGTATGAAAAAAGTAATTATTATTGGCAATGGTGCGCGCGAGCACGCCTTAGCCGAAGCCCTAAAGCGTTCTCCCCAAGGCGTGGAATTATTTACCTTTGGAGGAGCCAAAAATCCAGCCATGCTAGAGATGTCGACGGAGTATGAAATCGGCTCTGTAACAGATTTAAATCATATCAAGCAGTTTGCAGACCGGATTGGTCCAGATTTTGTAATCCCGGGACCTGAGGCACCAATTGCGGTTGGAGTTTCGGACATGCTAGCGGAAATGGGGATTGCTAGCTTGGCGCCAATGGAAACTGTGGCGCGCTTGGAATCTTCTAAATCTTTTACACGCGAAATTTTAAATAATTATGGAATCCCGGGAAATCCTAAGTACAAAGTTTTTACTTCACCCGAGGGCTTACAAGAATACATGGAAAACGACTTAGAAGGAGAATTTGTAGTTAAAGCAGATGGTTTGAAAGGCGGGAAAGGAGTAAAAGTAGTTGGTGATCACTTGGCCGATGCCGTAGAGGGCACTGCTTATGCGGCTAAATGTATTGAAGATTCTGGTCACGTGGTGGTTGAGGAGAAATTTGTGGGTCCAGAGTTTAGTTTAATGAGTTTTGCCGATGGAGAAACTGTGGTAGATATGGTTCCGGTTCAAGATCATAAACGGGCCTATGTTGGTGATAAGGGCCCCAACACCGGTGGAATGGGATCTTATAGCGATGCTGATCATTTATTGCCATTTATTAGTGCCGCTGACTTGGAAGTCGCGCATGACATTACCGTGCAAGTAATGAAGGCTCTACGCGAGGATACGGGCACAAAATTTGTGGGAATTATGTATGGCGGATTTATCGCTACCCGGCACGGGGTCAAGCTCATCGAATACAACGCCCGCTTTGGTGACCCGGAGGCCATGAACGTGCTTCCAATCTTAAAAACTGACTTTGTGGACGTCTGTGAGGCCATGGCTCGGGGCGAACTAGCCGGCTTACCAATCGAATTCGAAAAGAAAGCCACGGTTTGTAAGTATGTAGTGCCGGATGGCTATCCAGATAACCCGGTAAAAGGCGAAAAAATCGAAGTTTTGGACATTCCCGAGGGCGTAAAAACTTATTATGCCTCAGTTGATCAGCGCGAGGATGGACTTTATTTGTCTGGGTCCCGGGCAATTGCTTTTGTAGGGATTGGCGACACAATTGCCGAGGCTGAAAAACTCGCCCAAAGCGCGGTTACCAGCGTAAAAGGCCCAGTTTTCTTCCGTGAAGATATTGGGACCGAGGCGTTAATTGCCAAATATGTAAAAAACTTGGAGGCGCTTAGAGCGTGATGAACAAAAGATGAACCGCGTGAGGAGAGTTAGGGTGTCCTCTTGTGGGCATGTACCAAACGTTTGACATGTTGCTTTAACGCAACCTGGAATTATTGTATTCCTGTCAAGCTAATGTACATGGACGCAATGGGCATACCTAACTAGCTCTTCAAATTGTTCAAAACTCACGGCCAAAATTAATAAACTCCCAAAATCTTTATACCCTTCACGATTTTACGCACCTTTGAAATCGCCTCCTTGCCAGCCCCTTTGCTGGCATCCCCCGCAAAATCTAAATAAAACAAGTACTCCCCTAACTTGCGCGGGGCCGGGCGTGATTCAATATGACTCAAGTTAATTCCCAATTTGTTAAAAATTTCAAAAACAGTAAATAAACTTCCGGCCTTATCCTTTGAAAAGTAGAAAACAATAGAAGTCTTGGGCTTTTTGGGCGCTTTTTTGAGAGGTTTTTTAGAAATCACAACAAAACGAGTTTCATTTTCGCCATCGTTCTCAATATTCTTGGCTAACATCTTAAATCCATAATGCTTGGCAGCAACTAGAGGTCCAATTGCGGCCGTATGCTTGTCATTTGTTTTATGGACGTGATCAAAAGCCGCGGCCGTACTATTGCTCGTTGCCCAAGTCGCGTTTGGAAACTCTTTTCGTAAAAATTCACCGCACTGACCAAGGGCCTGGGGGTGTGACATTACATTTTTAATATCAGCCTTTTTAACACCTGGAAGAACCGCCATTTGGTGGTGAATTGGCACAGTAAGCTCGCCAATAATATGTATATCTTTTTTAAACAAAACATCCATGGTTTCACGCACATTCCCCTGCAGTCGATTTTCAATTGGCAGCACAGCCTCCGCGATTTTCCCCTGATCTACTGCCTTGGCTACGGCCGTAATATTATTAAAGAAAATAATCTTATTTTTTCGTTTCCCGCGCCATTTTTCAGAGGCAATAGAGCTAAAAGTAAGATTCGGGCCCAGGCTACCAATAGCATTTTTAGGAAACTTAGTCGGATTCCCTACTTGCTTAACTTCTACCATTTGATTGACCATATCATCGGTGTCCTCAAAAGCCTTTTTACTAAAATCACTAAAGTATTTTGTTCCGCTTTTAAAATATTTGGTAAAGGCGTTTAAATCTCCCTTCTCAACAATCTGAACTAGTTCTTGGACTGCTTTTTCGTAAGTTTTTAGCAATTTTGGATTACGGGGATTCTGAATTTGAATGTTCCCGTAGAGATTTGGATCCTGCGCCAAATGACGGGCTGCGACCTTAATCTTAAGCCGTGAAATCGGACTAGCTAACGGGAGTAAATCTTTGAGTTTAGGATTTAAATCATGCAAAGTTTTCCCAAGTGCAAATTCGGAAAAATGAATCAAGGCCTGCATTACAAGATTGGATTCAAGATGCGGTTATTGATGGTAAACGCCTTTTTTATG
>CAYWKJ010000040.1:0-10666 GCA_964459205.1 uncultured Candidatus Peribacteria bacterium
TAAAAGAACGTGTTTCCACAATCAATTGACTCACTAATTCCATATCAGTTACTCCTAATTCCTTAAAAAACTGTTCTAATTGCGTGACTGACGCTTCCTTGTCAAAAAATTCAGCTGAATCATCTATATCCGGGCCAAGCACCCCAAAGGCGCCCTCCTCTCCGGCCCCAGCTAAAGCAGCCCCACCAATCACCGTATCATTAAAATAATGCGCTAAACGACGATACCAAATCGGAATTTGATCTTCCATATATTCTAAATCTGCCAGCAATCCGTTTTCTTCGCCCAATTCATCCAAAAGCTTCTTTTTTTGAACCCGGGTAATACCTTTTTCAGGTTCAACTGAATCCAGCACCGCATCAAAACTACTAGATGGCTGCTCTACCTCGGCTTCCCGCTGTTTACGCAATTCTTCACGCTCTGGTTCAGTAGTATATTTAGTAGTTAAATCGCTATCCGGGTTATAAGTCACATCTTTTTCTACCAATTCCATCACTTGATTAATAGTCATTTTTTCCCAACCTGGCTGTCTTTGTACAGACCCCAAATGCTCACGTAATCTGCCCTGTAGTATTCTTTCATCACTAACTTGTCTCTTATCTTTAAAAAGCCTTCCAATTAAGGGAATATCTGCTAACCCTCCAGCCGCAATTGAATGCCCATCAGTATAATCATGATCCATAAATTCTTTAAAATTCTGATCACCACAAAGCCAAATACTTAAATCACTTTTCAAGCCATACTCCATCGCATAAGATCGATGTAACTCTTCATGTGTTTCTCCTCGTACACCTTTACGTAAGGTCACAGCACCCTCTAAAAAGTCAAAATGAGAAAACAAAATCAGAGCCTTAAGAAACTCATTATCATCCCATCCTTTTTCCTTAATCCATTTTTGAACTGTTTCCGTTCCCATAACCTGACCAGCCACCAGCAAGCCACCGGTAATCACAATCCCACCTATAAACCAATTCACCACTGATTTACCCGTACTTTTAGCTCCAGCCAAAGGGCCTTCTTCTTTGATATTATTAATTAAACTTTTAGTAAAAAGCCCGACGCCCAAAGCTCCCGCCGCTATAATTGCGGTAGACACAAAGGGGTGCTCTTTCATTAATTTCCATGTTCTAGAGTAAATTGACTTTTCTTCTTCTGAAGCATCTTCAGCAGGGGAGGAGTCCGTGCCATTAACCACGTCCAAAGCGGCATCTGCTGAGGCCGAAACAAGACTTACACTTTCCTGTAGTTTCCCCATTATCATCTCATTCCAGAAAAGAGTAACCTCACTACTTGGCGCACCGCTCATTTCACCAAGCTTACCCAAGGCAGCCCGTTGTTCTGTCGATAAGTCCAAACCCGTTGTATCAGATCGAACAATATCACTTAACCCAAAACTTTTATCAAGTCGCCCTTTTTTAACCATAAAAGCCACCAAAAGAACCGAGGCACCATATAAATGCTTGAGCCTGTCAACTTGCTTCTCTGGAGACTCATTTAACCTGATACGCTCGATATTTCGCACCGAAATTTTATCTAATCGTCGCCCCTCAAGGATTTCCAGCGCAATCCGCGCTCGTTCTTGGGCAGGGGAGGGGAGAGACTCAGCCAATTCTTCCAAGCCTTGTTCCACATCGGAACCCACACCTTGGTCTAAACCTGATTGCGGGCCTTTGTTTGGGGCACCTGAATGTAAGGAATCCTCATCTTGAGTCATTTTGGGCTTTTAAATCTATTAATTATACCAGAAAACAGGTTTAAATTCAATTCCTAAATAGGGGACCCAAAACAACCTAACACCTAATTTTGCACAATGTATCTTGTGCAAAGATTAACGGGTCAAAAAATGTGTTCATTAATTTTTAACACAAATTGTCACAGACTCGCCCAAACACACACTTGTACGCACAAAAGCCTCAAATTCGAGCAACAACTTTGCAACTCAAAATTCCCCGCCGAAAACAGTGTTAAAAACTCCCCTACACGAATTATAAAGGCCTGATTTTGGCTTATTTAAGCCATTTATCGCGGTTTCTTCGTTTTAAGCGCTTCCTTCATTCTTTACGAATAAACACTCGCTAAGACCGACGAAAAACCCTCCGAAAAGCGGCCCAAATTATTTTTATAACCAAATCCTTAAAATTAACTAAAACTCCTAGTCCTTTACTTTTTGCGCGCAATCTAAGGGCCATAGATGCCATATGAGACCCCAGTCTTAATGAGCCTTTAGCTGGCGGCAAATCTTGACCAGCAAATTCTGGAGCTATTTCAACCTTAATACCATGACTTAACCAAGCACCAAGCTCTTCATGCAAATCCAATAAAGCAGCCTCGTCCTCAATAGGCTTCGCACCTTCTCTCCCTGCTAAAATATTACCCAATAAATCATAAATAAAGCTAGCCCTACGGATAATTACGACCGAAGCATCCGAAAAACTTAAAGGAAAAACATGATCATCCAAAAATGCCCTTACATCGCCGACAAAACCCGGATCAACCTCAAACGACCCAACATCATCAACATCAATAACCCTGGAAAACATATTCCACTCAGCTTGAATTCTATCATTAAATACTGCAGTGGCCATTCCAAAATTAACATCAATTGCTGGATCCCATCCCTTCTCCTTAGCAATAGCGTGATAAGCGCTCTTAGTTGGCTCAATAACATCTTTTCCTATCCGAACAACATTTACATCAACGTCTCCTGGGACGGCCGCCGCAATTTCTTCTCCATCCACAATTCCCAACCCATCTGTAACCATCAAAACAGCTGCACCATTTAATGAAAAATGCCTAATATCAGATAAAGCTCCCAAAAAAGCCTGCTGTGCATCAGTCCCTTTTTGACGCGCATCAGCCGCTAAAACCTCATTGATAACCGCTGGCAAATCATCCATATGAGTGGCTCGCACTAAGTCTCCTAAATCGTTTGCAAATCCCCTTAAATGAAGACGGGGTCTTTTCTTTTGTTTTAAATATTTAGAAGACAAATACCACAAAACTAAAACCTGAGCTAATCGCAAACGATACTTATAATCCATAGATAAGGATAGATCGATTAAAATATACAAATCTTGCTCAGATTCATTAAACCGATCTGAATCAGCACTATGAAGACTTAAAGAAGACGAGGTAGACGCCTCCCCTGCCAAACGCAAATCACTTACCATTAACGAACCATCAATAGCTCCCAGCATTAATTCCCTAAAATCAGTCATTGCCAAATCTTCCGGATTAACTAACTCTAAATCATGCAAACCTTCTGCTTCGCGCCAACAAGGTTCCAAGGTATAGCCACTTTCCACAAAACCAACCGTTGACTCAACAACTTCTGGCTCATTTGTCCTCTCTTCCCCTTCCAAAACTTCAATTAATTCTCTATCCCCTGTTAAGCGATCTAATGTGCGAGCCAAAAGAAACACTTCATAAAAAGATTCTGGAACACTATTCCCACACAAATCAACCAATGCCAATAAATCATTGCTAATCACATTAGAGCCCACAACAGCATTTAAACGAGCTGAAAACCCTCTAGAAAGCCCTAAACCATCACCCACCTCAAGATTACTTGCCCCAGCCTCCAGTTCTCGACCAACTACACCATCATGTTCTATCCTCCCAAGAGCCACTTTGATTTTGTTTAAGTACTTTTCAAAGCCCAATCCCTAAAGTCGCCAACATACTTTAAAGAGGGTTTTATTTTCCCCAACAACCACTGCCTCGGGTCTTCCGCAACTCGACGAGGAATCGATTCTTCAATCCCCGCCTTATCAGCTAATCGCGCAAGCTGTCCATGATCAAGTCTCCCGTCAACGCAAGCTGAAATAAGATTAACTTGCGCCCTAATTTGTCGACTAGCATACATATACCCTTTCACAGCATCTACACTTTCCCGCATAGCTCTATCAGATCCAGCAGGGTCTTTCGCAGCTACATTGCCACTAGTACAGTATCTAAAACAATCTAAATCCTCCAAGCCTACCTCCGAACGACCATCCAACAAAGCGCTTGCTTGCAATACGCCCGTAGTCCACACAGCCCTTCTAGTAGGATATACACCCTCTAAAACCTGCTGAGCACTTTTTATTTTCTCCTTATAAAAATGAATGATTAAGGCCTTTAAAAACTCCATCTTCGGAGAAACCATCACTCGAGAAGAAGCAGCGCGCAAAGCCTTTACATCATCTAATGATAATTTCTCACCAACAGGAGCACCATATAAACCAGCCTGGTGATCCATAGAAATCCCTACCAAATCAGCCACGCTAGGATCATCTCGCATAACAGGAGCAAACATAAAACGATCTATTACAGCTGCTGTTACATCATTTACTCGCACATAGTTAGCGGCCGCAATTAAACTCTGCAACTGAGCCTTAACCCAGTTCCCATCCTCCTCTTTAAACTCCCCTTCATTCATAATAGACAATAGCATCCTCAAAATTTGATCCGGAGCATCAAATAGCTCATCAATAAATGCCCAATCTGCTCCTTGTAAAAAATTCTCTCCAGACCTAACACGCTGACCAGTTTCATGAAACAATCTCATATCTAAAGGTCCAAACAAATGATGCTCTCGATCCCGGATAGCACATCGGTGTGTAAAGCAAGTTCCATCAAAATGATCTAAAAAACGACTAGCCAAAGCCGTTTTCCCCGCACCGGTCCCGCCTAACATAAGCACATGATGGCCAGACAATGCAGCCAGCGCCATCATTCTTACTTCGTCTTGCCTATTCCTAAAAAGTCTATTCAAATCTTTTTCAACACCCACAACCTTCCCCACAACTGGAGAAATTTCACCATCCCTAACCGGAGGCAGCCCAACGGACCGATCTAACTCAAACATAAAAACTCTGTTATTTTTTTAATCCGAGAGTGGTTTTTTTCTGAACAGATCTCTAAAGCCTGCACAGTTCACGCCGGCTGCTAAATATAAACGATTTATTCAAAAAGTCAAGCGCCGCTTGACTCTAATCTACTTAAAGCTCTTTTCAAAGGCTCATGAAACTCCAAATCTGGATCTTTCACAACCAAATCTGCAGCTGCATTTCGTACCCGCTTAATTAAATCAGTGTCCCCTAGCGAGGCCATTTTTAAATCTGGAATTCCGCTTTGTTTAACGCCGTAAACTTCACCAGGTCCACGCATCGCCAAATCAATCTCTGCCAATTTAAATCCGTCAGTATTTTTTTCAAGCGAGCCAAGCCTCATACGAGAATCTTCGCCATAAGAATCAGTAAATAAAAAGCAATAAGATTGATGCTCTCCCCTACCAACTCGTCCTCGAAACTGATGCAGCTGGGACAAACCGAATCTTTCGGCTCCCTCAATTAACATAATTGTGGCATTTGGGACGTCAATTCCAACCTCCACCACAGAAGTAGAAACCAAAATATCAATCTCTCCCCCGCTGAACGCATTCATAACCTCTTCTTTCTCTGCAGATTTCAATTTTCCGTGCAAAAGACCCAATTTAAACTCGGCAAAAACCTCGTTTTTCAGACGTTCAAACTCGGTTGTAACCGCTTTAACCTCAATCACATCAGACTCATCAATCAAAGGGCAAATAACAAACACTTGGCGGCCCTTTTTTACATGATCCGCAATCCATAATTCAGCATCGCGACGCTTTTTTTCCGGCACAACGCGGGTGATGATTTTTTGCCGTCCCGGAGGTAATTCATCCAAAATCGAAACATCCTGATCGCCATACAAAACCAAAGTCAAAGTCCGCGGAATTGGAGTGGCTGATAAACTTAAAACGTGCGGACTCCCCTGAGCTTGCAACTTTTCACGCTGTTTAACGCCAAATCGATGCTGCTCATCAATCACCGCGAGCCCCAGATTCTTAAATTGAATTCCATCTTGAATCAAAGCATGCGTCCCAATCACTAAATCTACTGTCCCCGTGGCAACTTGCCTTGCAATCGTTTTCTTCTGTTTTTCAGGCAAACTTCCCATCAAAAACTGGATATTAAACCCAAATGGTTTGAGTAGTTTACTAACACTTTCGTAATGTTGACGCGCCAAAATCTCAGTTGGCGCCATCAATGCCGTCTGAAAACCAGAATTCATGGCATGAAGCAATCCAAAAGCCGCCACTACGGTTTTACCCGCACCCACATCCCCCTGCAATAAACGCATCATGGGATAGGGCGAAGTTAAATCTTTAACAATCTCGCCAATCACACGCTCCTGCGCTCCTGTTAATTCATATCCAAACTCTTTATAAAACCGCTTTGAAATTTCTTCATCAATTACAATTTTCTTGCCTAAATCTTTGGCGCTTTTTCTAAATTCATAACGCCTTTTTAGCGCAGCGAACTGAAGCATAAATAGCTCATCAAAAGCGAGCCTTTTGCGTGCCGCCATCAAATCCTCCTCACTTTTTGGGTCATGCACCGTGCGAACAGCCTCGCCATAAGACATCAAGCCCTCAGCCTCAATTATTTCGCCAGGCATACAATCTTCGAGCAATTGTGCTCCCTTTAATAAAGGATGAATTTTTTCCCGAATCCACTTAGAACTAATCTTGTCACGTTCATGATAAACCGGCACCAATCGCGCGGTATGCAACTGCTTTTTACGCACCACTTCATACTGCGGACTCATCATCGAAATCTTAGCCCGTTCAAACTTAATCTTACCTGTTAAAATCAATTCATCACCATTTCTAAACATCCGCTGAATATGCGGCTGATTAAACCACATCACCGAAACCTCCCCCGTCGGGTCAGTCAACGTGGCCATAGTCATAATTTTGCCAGTTTTGGTGCGCCGACTAAACATTTTAGACAAAACACCCTGCACCACATTCACCTTGTCGGTTCGCATTTCCGAAATCGTACACATCTCGCTCTGATCACGATAAACACGCGGAAAATAATGCAAAAAATCATCCACTGTCACCACTCCCAAACCTTTTAATTCACTAATATGGGCCGAGGTCGTCCGCAAAACATTAGAAAGCCGTGTTTTTAGTAAATGACGATGTTCATCCATAGTTTATCCCTTTTTGACCCGGAGGAAACGTCGCTTTCCAACTTGAAGCAATACTCCATCTCCCTCTGGCACTGGGACTACAAATTCTATATCCTTTTGCGGCTCAGAATCAACACGAACTCCCCCACCTTCAATCAAACGTCGCGCCTCACTATTCGAAGAAACCGTATCAATAAGTCGCACCATTTCAATCAAAGGAAGTTTGTTTTCGGAAATCGTTTTCTCTGGAATATCGTCCGGCAATTCTTTTTTAGCGAAAACTTGTTTAAAATGAGCCTCCGCCTCCTCAGCCGCCTGCGCATCATGATAAATAGTCACTAATTCTCGTCCTAATCGCATCTTAAGATCACGTGGGTTAGCGCCACCATCCAATTCTTTGCGAATTTTTTCAATTTCATTCATCGACACATCTGTTGCCAACTCAAAATAACGCAAAATCAATTCATCTGGAATCGACATCACTTTTCCATACATCTCATTCGGTTCATCATTAACACCAATGTAATTCCCCTCTGACTTACCCATTTTAATCTTCCCATCTAATCCTTCCAAAATCGGAACAGTAAGGATATTTTGCGGATCTTGTCCGTATCCTTTTTGCAAAACTCGACCTGCCAGTAGATTAAAAGTCTGATCTGTTCCACCAATCTCCACATCCGCTTTCAAGGCCACAGAATCATAACCCTGCATCAATGGATACATAAATTCATGCAAAGAAATTGGTTTATTCTTGGCCATTCGATCTTGAAACATATCTCGTTCTAACATTTGCGCCACTGTAAAATTAGAAGCTAACTTAACCACGTCCGCAAAATTAAGCGGGGCCAACCAATCCGCATTCCAAACCACTTCAATATTATCCACATCCAAAATTTTGGAAACTTGCTCTAAATAGTGCTTTGCGTTTTCTTCTAATTCTTCTTGAGTTTTTGCGGCGCGCGTATCTCCTTTTCCAGTAGGATCGCCAATTTGACCCGTAAAATTACCAAAAAGAAGGATGATATGGTGACCTAGGTCCTGAAAAGCTTTTAGTTTTCGAATCACCACCATATGACCGATATGTAGATCTGCGCCAGAGGGGTCGATGCCTAAATGAACGCGAAGTTTTTTATCACTACGTAACTTTTTCTCAAAGTCTTCTCGAACAATAACATCAACTGTTCCGCGATCAAGAAGATCAGAAATTGGATCAGACATAATAATTAGCTTAAAAATTCATTAATTTACAGGTAGAGTGTACACGATATGTCAAAAACATTCCAGATTGAAACAGATGAGGGTTTACGCCTAGATCACTGGCTCGCTAAAAAATTCCCTGAAGAAAGCCGCAGCTTTTGGCAAAAAAAGATTAAAAACAACGAAATTTTAGTGAATAGCAAAAAAGCTAAACCGCATTACACCCTTCGCATTGGCGATGAGGTCAGCCTTAAATTAAAAGAATCTAACCCCCAATTAACAGGAGAAAACATCCCACTTTCAATTATTTTTGAAGACGAAAATTACGCCATAATTGATAAGCCCGCTGGTTTAGTTGTTCATCCAGGATCCGGAAACAAAGACCACACCTTAGTACACGCTCTAATCCATCATTTTGGCAAAGAATTAAGTAGTAGTGGCGGATCCGAACGCCCTGGGATTGTGCACCGACTCGACAAGGACACTTCCGGACTTCTCATTATTGCTAAAAATAACAAAACTCATCGCGCCCTTTCTAAGCAATTCGAAGAAAAAACCATTGAAAAAACATATATAGCGCTCGTCGAAGGACATCTCACGCCAAAACAAGGCAGCATCGAAGCGCCCCTCAATCGCAACCGTCATCAACGTCAAAAAATCAGTATTTCCACGCGCAAAGGCAGTCGTTATGCACTTACCCACTACTGCGTACAAAAGCACTTTAGAGAGCCTCTGCCCTGCTCACTCGTCCAAGTCAAAATTGAAACTGGCCGCACCCATCAAATTCGTGTTCATTTTGCCGGAATTGATCATGCTGTTCTTGGAGACACAACATATGGACGACCCAAAATAAACAATCCTCTGCAGGAATTAGGGCTTAACCGACAATTCCTACACGCAGCCGAACTTTCATTCATCTCCCCCACTACCAAAAAATCAGTTCACTACAAAAGCCCGCTCCCAAAAGATCTAGCGGACTTCCTCAAAAATCTATATTAAGCCTTGGCCTTTTTAGTAGCCGGCTTCTTTGCAACAGCTTTTTTAGGAGCAGCCTTTTTTGGAGCCGCTTTTTTAGCAGGAGCCTTTTTGGCAGCAGGTTTATCAGCCGCAACAGCTGCTTTTTTAGCGCCACCTGACAAAACACTTAACTTCAAAATCTTGATTCGAGTATAAACAGAACGATGCCCGCTAACTCTTTCATAACGTTTTTTAGGTTTCATCTTAAAAACGCGCATTTTTTCACCCTTTTCCTCGCCCATAACACGTGCCTCAATCTTAATTTTCTCAAGATAAGGAGTGCCAACTTCTACTTTTTTGCCGTCATCTTCTCCAACCAAAAGAACTTTTTCAATCATAAAGTTTTTACCTTCTTCCACATCGAGTCGATCGACGAGAATTTCGTCTTTTTCGTGGACCACATACTGAGTGGAGCCAACCTGAATAACAGCAAACATAATTAAAACATTTAATTCATAAAGCCTAGGCAAATTACTTACTTTCAGAGAAAAAAGCAAGTGATTTTTATGAAGAATATTTATTCTTAGCTTCTGAAACTCCTTTTTTAAGTCCCAACACCGCTGCCTCGGTAAAATTATCCAGCATTTGCTTTAATTCTGACACCTCCTCCGAACGGAAAGAAGACAAAACAAAACTAGATGTGTCCTGCTGTGTTGGCGCAGTTTCACCACGACTTTCCACACCCAAACGAAAACGAATTACTTTTTCGGTGCCCAAGTTCAATAGTGCGGATTTCATGCCATTGTGAGTGCCAGCCGAGCCCTCTTCTCGAATACGAAGCGTTCCCAATGACAAATCTATATCATCAAAAACCACCCAAATATCGCTATTTGAAACCTTATAAAATTGTTTTACCAATAAAAGCGCTTCCCCGGACAAATTCATAAAAGTTTGGGGCTTCATAAGAATAATCTTTTCTCCATTAAACTCTCCACGCGCCACCTCAGACTTAAACTTAGACTCATTTCTAAAATCAGCTAACTTAATCCTTTCGCGCAAAGCATCAACAGCCATAAACCCAACATTATGACGCGTCGTCACATATTCAGAGCCGGGATTTCCTAAACCAACGATTAGTTTCATACTAGATCAAAGTTTAACAGATTAACCTGGAAACTCCAAAATACTTTCACCAATTTTGATTTGATCACCAGGCATGGCATCCTGCTTTCTCATTTCCGCCGCAATCCCCATTTTCTCTAAAACATCATAAACTCGCATTCTAGCCGAACGATTTTCTAAATCAGACATGATAACGATTTGCTCAATTCTCTTGCCCTTAACCGTAAATAACGCACCTTCTTTAAGATCCTTTTTTTCAACCACAAACTCTCTTAAGCCCTTTTCAAGATGAGGCCTAAATACCCGATATCCAGACTTTCCAACTTCCTTTTGCGAAACCACGGTCTTTTTAAGAGTTTGAACCTCCTGCCACAAACGAAGCACAAGCGGCTTAAGCCCGGCTCCC
>CAYWKJ010000041.1:0-10457 GCA_964459205.1 uncultured Candidatus Peribacteria bacterium
ATCACTTTCCAATTAATAAAATCTTCAATTTCTGGGTGATCCATATCTACACAAACCATCTTGGCAGCGCGACGAGTAGTCCCACCAGATTTAATAGCTCCTGCTGCCCGATCAAAAACTGCTAAAAAGCTCATTAAACCCGAAGATTTACCTCCTCCCCCTAACTTTTCATTACATCCACGTAAGGCGGAAAAATTAGAACCTGTCCCAGATCCATATTTGAAAAGTAAGGCTTCACGAGTCACGCCATCAAAAATACCTCCCTTATTCACCAAATCATCAGATATAGATTGAATAAAACAAGCATGCGGCTGTGGCCGAGTATAAGCATCTTTAGATCGTTCTAATTTCTCAGTTTCTTCATCCACATAACAATGCCCCTGAGCATCCCCTTTAATCCCATAAGCCCAATTAAGTCCGGTATTAAACCACTGTGGACTATTTGGTGCTGATCGCTGTGTCATAAGCAAATATCTCATTTCATCTTCAAATGCCTTGGCATCTTTTTGACTTTCAAAATAGCCATGCTTCTCAGCCCAATGTCGCCAAGTGCCAGCCAACCGATCCATAACCTGCTTAGCACTCCATTCTGCTCCTAATTTTGGATTTCCTTTTTTATCCAAAAGCGGCTTACCTGTCTTACGATCTTCCTGTGGCACCCCTTGCTTTCGAAAATATTTCTGAGCAATCACATCAGTTGCCACTTGGCTCCAACTCTTTGGAATTTCAATATCTTTCATCTCAAAAACTACTGACCCATCCGGATTAGTAATTTTAGAAATTCTTTTTTCAAACTCAATATCAGCGTAAGGACTTTCACCTTCACGCGTAAAAACACGCTTGATTTTTAAGCCTTTTGTGCCAGTGCGAGCATTTAACATTTGGTCACGAAAATCACGATCAAAAGTTGATTCAATGGGATCCGAAGCAGCCATAATTAGGAGGGGTTAGGGGAAAACAAGGATTTTGAACAAAACACAATATATAGTGGTTGAATAACTAAAAACACACTAAATATGGTAAAAACCATATTATTCAGTCCCCCTGCTTAGGTCAAGAGATTTCCCAAAGAAGCGCTTGGCAAATTACGCGGTACATGGCGCGCTTATGTTACGCGGTCCAAGCCTTGGCCTGTTTAGTGGCCTCGCTTTTAAGATGTCTAGCAATCTTTTTAATTAACTCAGGATTCTTACGCAAATACTGATCTTGCAAAAACGACCCATACTCTAAATTAGTTTGCAAAAATCTTTGCACAAAAAACAACAACATTTCTCCGCGTAGTGCTTTCACAAAACAACCAAAATAATCACGTTCTAAACCTCGCAACAATGGAGTGGTCTGCAATAATTCCAAAACCAACTCACGCAAAGCCTCAAAATTTTTCTTCTTACCCTTGCCTTTCTCCAGTGAGGACACAATGTCATGCAACTTTTGCACTTTTGGCAATCCCAAGAAAGACAAAGCCAACCAAGCTTCTCCCACATCTTCTAAAGTCTCTATAAGCAACAAAGTTTCTTCAACCATTAAAAAAGGAGGGGCTAAATTCTCCTCCTCCTCTAGCTCGGCTACCTCTTCTAAGTGACAAAGTAAGGTTGTGCGGTAAGCCTCATGGTGAATCGCTTCCAGCATCGATTTATCAAGCATATCTTGCGCCACCTTTAAAAGGACTTCATCACAATACTCCAAAAATGAAAGTTCCAAATCTTCTAACCGTTCATCATTAAACGGCACATTAGCTTCGGAAAACTTCACCTTACTTAAGAAAGAATCTAAAGCCCTAAATTTCTCATCTTCAAAGTTAGTAAGACTCAGAGTCCAAAGGATGTCATCAGAGTCTAAAGAACGTAGTGTCGGGTTAGGCATGGAGTTTATTTGTTTTTAATTTTCTATATATTGTACCAAAAAAAAGCCTCCTTATCCACAGGAAGAAGCCTCTTTCATAAACATATCCGCCATGCGTCAAGCAAGAAACCTAAGGCCCGGTTTGCGAATATTGGGTGCCCCCAGCCTTTACTTTTCGGATATCTGTCAGATTAATTGTAAAGTTTGCCCCATACAAAAACACTTCGTCATAACCAATTTGCCGCTGTGAACCATCCGCACTATCCGCAATCCACACCCCATCATCATCAAACGAATAAGCCACTACTTGGTGCCCCACATTAGTCTCCCCAATATAATAAGGGATATACAATATTAAGGGCTCACCATGCGCCAATTTTTTAAAGAAAAACTCAGCCGAACCATTATAACTAAAAATCACATCCATATTATAAGCTTCCGCAAAAGCATCAAACTCTTCGGATGACCAAATAAACTCTCCGTCCCATCCAATAGTCTCCTGTAATTCAGTCATATCAAGGTACTCATTATACTTCCACTCCACCAAATTTTGGACAGAAAAAGCATAACACCCATACGGCCAACCACTCTGTGAATGGTGTGTAAAATCCATATCTCCCGGGTAAGCCGCCTGTATCCCGGTATCCAAAACATCTTCGTGCGATATGTTTCTTATATTTTCAATTTCCCATATTTCAAAACTCTCCTCATCCTCACTCTTCATAGATCGATATAACAATTCACTCATTTGCTTACGACTAATTAACTCGTGCGGCGTAAGATACACATCTAAGGTATCTAATAAGCCGCGCTCCTCAGCCATTAACACATACGGCTCATACCAAGAATCACTCTCCACATCATAATAAGAAGTAGTTGAAATTGTATCTTCTAGTTCCCATTCCAAAGCTTCAAAAATAATCTTCATGGCCTCGGTTTTGGTAATTGAATCACTGGGATGAAAATCCCCATCACTATAACCTTGCACCCAACCTTTCTCCTCCGCATAACAAACATATTTGGCATACCAATCCTCCTGCACATCTGTAAAACACTTTTTATAGACGGTTTCATCCGGAGTCACGCCCTCCACACCTTCCACCACCATTTTAGTAAACTCCGCCCGATTAATAAGATTCAACGGCTGAAAAGTCCCATCCGAATAACCCTCCACAACTCCCTCCTCAACTAGATACTCCAAAGCCTCAGACACTGGATCCGTATCATAAACATCTGGAAAAACTTCACCAGCCAGGGCTGTCCCCGGCAAAAGAATCATCAATGAAAAAATCCATGCATATTTCATACCCCTATGATAGACTACCTCCGCAAATTTAACACGCAAAAAATGAAAATTTTAATTTATGGCAAAGGCTACCTTGGACATCATTTCTTTGACTACCTCACCGAGCAAGGAGAAGAAGTCGTTTGGGGATCAGCTGATATTGGTAATCTTGAACAGGTTCGCGCCGACCTCAAAGAACACCAGCCAGACACAATTCTTAATTGCGCCGGCAAAACCGGTCGCCCCAACGTAGACTGGTGCGAAGACAATAAAGACGCAACTTTTTACTCTAATGTCACTGGCCCACTTGTTTTAATGCAAGCCTCAGAGGAAGCTGGCGCCCACTTTGCGCACCTTGGCAGCGGTTGTATTTATCAAGGTGATAATGATGGCAAAGGCTTTTCCGAAGAAGATGCTCCTAACTTTTACGGCAGTTTTTATAGCCGCACCAAAGCCTGGAGCGACCAAATGATGAAGGAATTTCCAGTTTTAGTATTGCGCCTCCGCATGCCTATTGATGCTAATCCTGGCCCCCGCAATTTCATCTCCAAAATCACCAAATACGACCAAGTCATCAACATTCCTAATTCCATGACTGTGGTCGAAGATTTGCTCCCCGCAACCTACGAACTTCTCAAAAAACGCTCAACTGGCATCTATAACATGACCAACCCTGGCGCCATTGATCACGACACTATTCTAAAAATGTACCAAGAAATTGTTGATCCTGACTTTACGTTCAAAATTATTTCACTTGAAGAGTTAGACGCCCACATTAAGGCTCCCCGCTCTAATTGTATTCTTGATGCCTCTAAACTAGAACGTGAAGGCATTAAAATGCGCCCTATTGAGGAAGCCATCAGGGATTGTTTAAAAGGGTTTAAGTAGAGCATTGTAAACCACTACCAAATGCCAACTAAATGCCACCGATGCGAGGCCCCCTATGAAGTCACTGAACAAGACAAAAACCTTTATCAAAAGCTAGGCGTCCCTTCCCCAACATCATGCCCTGAATGCCGCCACAAACGGCGTCTTTGTTGGCGCAATGACCGCACTTTTTACTCCCGTAAATGCGACCAGACTGGCCAAGAATTTGTTTCCATGTATTCGCCAAACACAAACCTCACCGTGTATCATCCCGATGCTTTTTATAGCGAAGATTGGGACCCTTTAAATTATGGTCGGGACATTGATTTTTCGCGTCCTTTTTTTGAGCAATTTTTTGAACTTCAACAAGCTGTGCCGCGTCTTGGAATCGACATTGTTAATTGTGAAAACAGTTATTTTTGCAACTACTGCGGCGATGACAAAAATTGCTATTTAGACATTGCCGGCGAAGCCAACGAAGACTGCTATTTTAACCTGTTTACCAAATACTCCAAAAACTGCGCCGACTGCACTTTTGCCTACCATTCTGAGCTTTGTTACGAAACCATTCAGGCCAGCAATGGCTATGATTTAAGTTTTTGTATTAATTGTGAAGACTGCTCCAACTGCTCTTTTTGCTACGACTTAAAAGGATGCTCTGACTGCCTTTTCTCTTCTAATTTACGCCAAAAAAAATACTATATCTTTAATAAACCCTACTCGCGCGAGGAGTATGAACGCAAAAAAGAAGAACTAGATTTTGGGTCGTATAAAAAAACGCAGCGCGCGCTAACCCAGTGGCATGACTTTTGGCAGCAAAACGCTGTTCAGCGCGCAACTAATCTCATCAACTGTGAAAACTCCACGGGCAACAACCTCAAAAACTGCAAAAACACCCACCTCTCTTTTAACGCTGTGAACTGCGAAGATTGCAAATATCTATATGACGTTTTAGACGCCAAAGATTGCCAAGACTTAAATTACTCTCTCTATCACCCCGAAGTTAGTTATGAGCTCATTTCTACTTTAAAAATGCGTTACTCAGCCTTTTGCATGGCTAGTCATTACTGTGATCATTGTTATTACTGCGACCTTACGAACAATTCCTCAAATTGTTTTGGTTGCATTGGGCTTAAACGCAACAAATATTGCATCCTTAATAAACAATACTCAAAAGAAGAATATTTAAAACTACGCGATCAACTCATCGCTCATATGAAAACCACTGGTGAATGGGGCGAATTCTTTCCATCCGAAAAATCGCTCTGGAAATACGAGGAAACAGTGGCTAATGAATATTTCCCACGCACCGCCGAATCCAAATCAACAAAAACAGCCCCCACAGACCTTCTTCCGGATCATATCAAGGACGCCCCGAATTCTATTATAAACGAAACTCTAACCTGTTTTAGCTGCTCAAAAAATTATCGACTCATTGAGCAAGAACTTAAATTCTACCGCCAAAAACAACTTCCCCTACCACGACAATGTCCAAACTGCCGCAATAATAATCGCCTTAAGCTACGACCACCTCGAAAACTATTTGATCAAAATTGTTCTAACTGCAATAAAGAAATAAAAAGCCCTCTCAAACAAAATGTATACTGTGAGGAGTGCTATTTAAAAAAACTGTATTAGCCTCTCCCCTAAGCCAAAAGCTTGCCCTCAAGCCTACATATGCTACAATTATTTAAAAGGCCTTAACCTTAAGCATATGCTTAACAAACGCGCCAACTCTTCCCTCATCGCCATCCTGGTTATTCTTCTAGTGATTGCCGGTGTAATTTACCTTTTCTGGCAAAACACTTTGGTCCCGCCAGCAGAAGACACCGACGTCCCGGTTGAAGTCGAAGAAACAGTTGATACCGAAGTTACTGACGAAACTCCTGCCGAAGAGGAAGTTACCGAGGAGGAAGTCGTGGTTCCAGAAGAAGAACCCACTGAGGAGGTCGAGGAAGTTGAAGTAACCGAAGAAACCACGGAAGAGTAATGACCAAGCCTGTCCAGATTACGAAACTCATGACTATCTTTGAAGTGCTTGAACAAGTTCCTGAAGCCCAAGAAATTCTTCAGGATTTTGGACTATACTGCGCTGGCTGTCATTTAAGCTCTTTTGAAACCCTAGAACAAGGTGTTTTGGGTCACGGCATGGACAAAAAAACACTAAACGAGGTCCTAAAAGCTCTTAATGAAGCTGCTAAAAACCGCAAAGAAATCTACATAACCAAAAACGCTGCCCTTAAAATCCTAGCCCTAGCTGAAGCCGAGAATAAACCACCATTCCTTCGAGTAAAAGCCACTAAAACCAAGGGCATTTGGACTTATGCCATGGACTTTGCCGCGCGCCCTAACAAAACCGAAAAAAAGCTCGAATTTAAGGAAGGAGTTACCCTTTTATTAGACCCAAAATCCCTCAAAAATCTAAAAGGTTCTACCATTGATTACGTGATGACCTATGAAACCGAAGGCTTTAAGATAGATAATCCTAATGAGAAAGATTGACATAAATTATAAATGAGTTAAAATAGGCACCAAAACCACCCCTTTTTATCAGGAACTTGTTTATTTATGACGAATAGACCGGGGGCACCAAACGAACATACCACCGAAACCGACACAAGGCGCTTACAAATTCAACAATTTATAATGCAGTCTTACCATACTCAGGGCGTAAGACCTGGTA
Source organism: uncultured Candidatus Peribacteria bacterium (assembly GCA_964459205.1). GTDB lineage: Bacteria > Patescibacteriota > Gracilibacteria > UBA1369 > UBA12473 > JABJMC01. The sequence goes on from CAYWKJ010000041.1 coordinate 6,678, forward strand.
TGCCGCCAATTCTCGAAACTATTGGAGCTCGTTACTTGTTAGCCCTAGCCCAAAATCCTGACCCAGATGTCCCCGCTCTCATTGAAGAAACCCTGCGCCTATTCCCTGGCGACCACCCACCCGCAACCGAATTACAAAGATTAATTGAGGACGATTTTGAAATCGCTCAATCATGCCACGCCACTAGTGATGCAATTGTAAACAAATATCACACCGCCATGTGGAGAGAAGGTGTAAAACTTGTTTTAGCTCGTCTAGCCCGAGAAGCCGACCCCGCTGAAACAGATCAAACCCAAATAGTAATTAATGCCATTGCGCGCAGCGCCACCGGATTACAAAGACAAACCCTTGAACATTTTTCAGAGCCGACCCTCACTAACGCAATCATTAACTCCGATATAACCGCCGATACTATTCAGGAAGAAGAACGTATTTTAAGAGACAACTTACCCGAAGTAGAAAGGATAATCACAGAATTAGCTTTAGAAGAATGCGAAGAACAAGAGACTTTTCGTATGCAATGCGTACAAATGGCCTTTGAATACTATGATGTAAGAAGCGCCGATGCTGGCTTACATCCAGTTTTTACTAGACTTGGACAACTATATAGAGGAGCTCTCACCGGTAAAGCAGGCAACGCAATTCACCCTCAAGCTTTAATCCAAGAAGCAGTAGATACCGCGCCAACAGATGAAGTCTCAACCCCTTCCGTAGAAGACGTCTCCGCCGCATACGAAAGAGACACTGAAAATCTAGTCACCACCAGAATAGTATGTCGAGAAATTCTCGACCACATGCCTGACCCTACTTGGCCAAACACAGTTAAACGCTTAATTATTGGGATGGGGAGGCAAAGAACTATTACCGGCAACCCAGAAGTTGATCAAGCCTTAATTGGAATGGGGCAAAGTCTGAAACAAGTTCGCCGCGCCAAACCATTAACAGACACAACCCTCACTAGGCTAATTGGCAATGTGTTTCCCAGTTTAGGAGCCATTGATACTAACGGATTATTATTAGAAATAAAACGAGAACTAATTACCAGGGCCATGAAAGAACGCGATGCACACTCAAGGAAACCAGGCCGACCGCCAAAAGCACCAAAACCACCTGAAAAACCACTAGAAGTCGTCCCTTTCCCAAATTTTGCTCGCATTAGAGAATGTGCCGGCAGTTTACGAGACTTCAAACCTCTAAAAAGCAGACCCGAAACCCGCCGCCAAAAACAAACCCAAGACGCCATTGATAGCGCTACTACGGACTGTCGCGAATTAGCTGTTTTTGTCTCAGAGGATGTCCCCGGCCTGGTTCATGATATCGAAGAAAAACGCTCCTGCCCTAAAATAGAAGGGTGCTATATTAAACGCAAAAAACCCGAAATCATCTCCCCTCCAAACATTGCTTGTGAGGGACATTTTGATATTAAATTTGGCAAAAAGGGCGGACAACCTGTGCTGTGCCGACTCTCTTTTGAAATGGATAATGATACTAATTTATCAGTCATAACCGAAGATAGAAAAACACACTCACCCGAGGCTTTTCAAGGGTCCGGACGTCCCTCGGCCCTAGGCAATATGTACCAAGAATTACGCCGGATTATAATTGTAGGACTAGCCGAAAGGCTAACCATTCAAGACACAGCCAAACATGCTCGCTTTATCAAAGCGAGCAGCCCTGGAAATCCCCGCAAAATTCCTAAATTTCGTACTACTCGAGGGTTTATTCGTCCTAACTTTACTGAACTCGATCCTTCTAGTTCTGAATCAAATGATCGCCCCAAAAAACCCGCCGCTGTCACCGCTTATATTTTAGATTTAATTGATAAAATCCAACGTGCTGACCCTGAGGACCCCGTAACAGCTGAAATGATAGAACCAATTGTCCTTTACAGAAATTTCCCCCAAACAGATGAAGGGGAAGTCACACGTGACGTTTACCTTGCGATCGACACCATAGACGCCCTCCAACAACTTGCTAGTGGGCAAATGTCTAAAAACGAAGTATGTATCTGTTTAAACGGAAGAAAAAATATAAGAGCTGGGTATAACCCTCGTCCGCAAGGTCAAACTTTAGTCTGCTCCCCACGAAGCGGTAGTGAAGAAACTGACAATCTCCGTGCTTTAACAGAAAAAGTCTTAGGTTTTAAACTTTCAGACGAGGGACTAAAAGACCTTACTACGATCACCGTTGCCCCAGAAATAGAGACCGTCATCATTGGCACGCGTGAAGAAGTTCGTGGAGGCGGAGGACGCCGCTTAATTCGAGACGAAATAAATCAAATTAGTAGATACGCCTTAGAAGTTATTGCACAAGATCCTGATGCCCCAGCCCAAGGCACGGCTCGTATTACCATGCAAGAAATTCAAGCCATGCTAGCCGCAGAACATCGCGAGAATGAACTTTCCGCCGAAGCCCAAACCCTTGTCCACCAGGTTTTCATAGAAATTGCTACTGTTGATGGCGTGGCTGACCGCGTTCGCGGACGCATTAACCACATTGTTTTTAATGCCCCTCAGAATCCAAGGTATTCTAAAGGAAAATTTGAATCTCTGGCTGAACAAGAAGCCCTACTTAAAGATGCTTAACGCACCACTTCTTAAAAAAACTAGCAATCTCTAAACAACCCTGTTATACTCCAGCGCGAATTTGACTTAAAAATCTAAAAAATGACTAATCGCAGTTCTTCCAAACAACACGGCATGAACTCCGTGAATGAACACCGCCCAAAAAGCAAAGCCTACAAGCGTCGTAACAAGGCTAAGGCTCGTGCTCGGCGTGAAGCTGCCTTAGCAGCAAAAGCAGCGAAGAAATAGACGTATACCTGTTCTTTCTGGTATCTTTCTTACGATATGGCTTTTCGCAAGAAAAAAATCGGAAATTCAACTTATCGCCGTCCAGGGTCAAGCGCGCGCCGACGGTTACCTAAACGCCGCCGAACACCTGGAAAAACTCTTTCGGAACGCCAAGAAAAACCCAAAATAACTGAACGAAGAAAGCGCCAAAAAATCCGCACCCGCAGTGTGTGGGGCCAAATTAAACGTTCCCTTATGTTTATAGGAATTGGTTTTGTAGTTGTTTACCTAAGTTATGCTTTGTTTTTATCTGGGACTCTCACTATTGAAGACATCGAAGTTATAGAAAACGACATCAAAATTTCAGACCATTCCATCCATACTTTGCTCGCAGATTTTAAAGGCTCAAATTTATTACTTTTTAATGCTGATGAACTAGAACCTTTTTTCAAAACTCAATATCCTCAATACGAAACGCTCAATATATCCAAAAACCTCCCAGATACCATCCGTGTAACCTTAAAAACCTATCCAGTAGTAGCCTCTTTGATGGTCGAAACCGACGAAGGGAATGAACAACAATTCTTTTTAACACGGGCCGGACAAACCGCTGAATACGACGAACTCTCCGCCACTGAACAAGGATTCCGTGAAATTTACATTACCAGTGAACAAAGCCTTAGCCCAGGCACAACCGTTATAACTCAAGATCGTTTAGCCTTTATTCTAGAAGCTATTCAGAGCTTTGAAGACCGCTTTGGCATGGCAGTGCAGTACGCGGAATACCACAGCATTGAACGAGAAACCCATCTTTACACTGAACGTGAATTTTTTGTTTGGCTAGATATGACTATGGATTTAGACGAACAATTTGATAAACTTAAAAAAGGCCTCCCCAGATTAGACATTTATGAAATGGATTTGATTTATGTCGACCTCAGAATTAGTGGGATAAACGGCGAAAAAATTATCTTTAAACCCGCTTAAT
>CAYWKJ010000042.1:0-9800 GCA_964459205.1 uncultured Candidatus Peribacteria bacterium
CTCATGGTCACCCCGTTTCTCACATGGGTAAAGTATTTAATTTTGTGCGTTATAAAACTCATCCTGACCAGGAAGGACGCATTGATTTTGATGAACTTATGAAAGTCGCCAAAGAACACAATCCAAAAATTGTTCTTTGTGGATACACATCTTATCCGCGCGATTATAATTATGAAGATTTCAAAAGAATTGCCGATGAGGTTGGAGCCTTAACTATGGCCGATGTTTCACATATTGGAGGCCTTATTGCAGCTGACGCCATGGCCAATCCTATGGATTTTGGATTTGATATTATGACCACTACTACCCACAAAAGCTTGCGCGGCCCACGCGGCGGACTAATTGTATGTAAAAAAGAACACAAGAAGACCGTGGACAAAGCCGTATTCCCAGGTCTGCAAGGCGGCCCACACATGCACACGATTGCCGCCATTGCCGTGGCCCTTAAAAAAGCCATGACCCCCGAATTCAAAGAATATGGTACTCAAACCATGAAAAACGCCAAAACCTTAGCGCAATCATTAATGGACGGCGGAGCCAAGCTCATAACTGACGGCACAGACAACCACATGATGGTTATGGATACGGTCAAAAGCTTTAACTTAGGCGGCACCGAAGCCGAACACACACTCGATGAAGTTTCTATCACTACCAACAAGCAAATTATTCCTGACGATCCAAACCCACCACTCAAACCAAGTGGGATTCGCCTAGGAACCCCAGCTGCGACCACGCGCGGAATGATGGAAGAAGACATGAAGCAAATTGGTGGCTGGATGCTGGAAGCCCTCAAAAGCCACAATAACGAAGCTGAACTCGCCAAAATCAAAGACGCAGTTGAAGAATTCTGTCTTAGCTTCCCTGTTCCGGGGCTTGACTAAAATCGCTTGTTTAAGCTAAATTGACACCCTTATTATTAATCCACCACCATGGGAAGGCTTGAAGATCCTTCCACCCCAAATTCAGCGAGTCTAAAATTAAAATCAAGAAATGAAATGGTCTGGGAGTACCTAGACAATATTATTCAAATGGCCACACACGCTAATGAAGCGGACAAAGCGTTTACAGAGAGCGGAATGCAAGGAATCGAACACTTAGTCGCTAAGTCCCCACGAGCTAGCGAACTTCACGCCCGATCTCTATCAAGACAAGCTCAAGTAGATGAAATGATCAAAGCTATCCGAGAAAGAGACATACCCACTCTACTCAGGCTGGCGTTTGATACAGCAACATTTGGATGGACGGACCTCTTGCGGCAAACTATTTCCTACCTAGATTGGGAAGAAATAAACCAAACCATAATCGATTGGGAACTTCTTGAACAAGTCAATGAGACCTTCTCAAGAATCAAGGATACTCTTTTTCATGCAAAATCAGACGACCAATTCATAAAAGGGATTCGCATAAGACAATTACGGACAGCTGCTGAAACTAAAAATACCTCCCTAGTAATAGCTATGTACAACGCTCTCAAAGAAGCTGGTGACGAAATAGCTGATAGACTTCAGGCAGTCATTCAAACTAAACCCGCTTTAGAACCATCACTATAATATCACCCTTCTGTCATCTTCTCTCTTATAAGGGTCAGCATTTCATCTACCTCCATCCCTAATCGAGCAGCCTGAAATTCTCGAATTCCTTGCGGATCAATATAAGAAGACATTGTATCTACTACCACTACATCCACGCCATAGTAAGCGATCACCTCAGAAAGCGGCAATTCATGATATAAACCTTCCTCAAAATGACCTTCTAATAATACCTCTTTACCATCTATTTGAATTTCATGTGCCCCACCAACTATGGCCCCTGTTACTTGATCCGGATTACGATGAACCAATTCCGCAATGTTAGACCCTAAAAAAGCATTCACTCCCGTAGTCCGATAAGGGATACTACTATCCGAAAAACTTGTTTCTCGATCCTCATACCCCCTTGTTTTAAACAATTCCGGATTGCTATCAATAACCCGCGCAAAACTCAATTGATGACGCCACCCAAAAAAATGCCCCCCCCCTCAGAGGATCATCAAACTCCAATCCCTCCAATAAAACTTGCTCCGCAATCCCCGCTTCTAAAATACGTTCAATCTCAGCCTGCGAATCTATAACACCCAATTTTTCACAATCTTCATCAGATAACCCCGGATTAGGATGAATTTGCAAACAAAGAACTAAAACCGGTGCATTTTCCCGACCTGACAATACAACCTCTATCGGCACATCTAACTCTTGCAATTGATCCACTACCGCTTGCACACGAGGAAGTCCCCCTAAATCCTCAATCCCTACTCGTTCTACAGGGCTATACTCAATCATATCTTGCATAGTAGACAAAACTTGTTCATAACCATCATCATCCTCAATATCTTCATCATCTAAGTAATCCAACACCATATCCTCAAAAAGCTCACCCAGGATAAACAAATCCGGGTCATCTGGTCGCAATTCCAAAAGCCGCTCTAGCTCTGCAATCGCACTCATCAAACACTCTGATATAAACTCATCCGTGGCCGCGAGATCTTCATCAATTTCTTGCATATGAAACAAATCATACCTCAAGCCTCTTTTAGCAAGTAGATATCGCTCTTCCTCACTAATCTCCACCATCTGCTCATTATCATCATCCGGTGCATCATCAACCTCAATTTGTCCTTCATTAACATCAATCATAAATCTTCGGTTAAGTTCTTATGTTCCTCATGCTCCTGCAAACGCGCACTTAACTCCTCGGCACGACGCAAGAGTCGCTTTTTGCGCTCCAAACGACGTTCCTCATCTTTCCGCAACTTAGCCGTCAACCCCGCCGCTTTTTGTAACAAAGGATCCTTCATATAATTAAGTCCGTTTAAGAACCATCACCGTAATATCATCCTTCTGCTCAAATCCATTAGTCCACTGTTTAACATCAGCTAATAGCGCGATCTTAATTGCCTCAGCTGATGGCAAATCACAAGACTGCGTTACCACGCGTTTAAATTCAGGCATCCCATACTGTTCTTTTTCGTTGCGCCAGGCCTCTGGCACACCATCTGTATAAAGAATAATACAATCATTAGCCTCCAATTCAACCGGCTGATCTTTTACCAAAGTCGAAATATCCGGCATCATGCCAAGCGCAATTCCTCCCTTTTCTAATTCATCTGTCTTAACCACTCCAGAAGAATATTTAAGCGCAACCTCGTGCCCTGCACTAACCAAAGTGAGTTTTTGCGTCTTCACGTTCCAGTGCCACAAAATCAAGGTCACAAACATGTTGGCCCGCGTCTTTTGTTTAATAATCTTATTAGTTTCAATCAAAATCTGTTTTGGATCTTGTAAATGAGAATAACTATGAATCAAAGCCGAAGTCACAGACACTAATAAACCAGCTGGCACGCCGTGCCCCGTAACATCACCCACATAACCATAAAGATTCTCTGCATCAGGAGCAATATAGTCAAAAACATCTCCTCCAACCTCTGCTGCTGGGATAATTCCCGCCGCAATATCAAGCCCCGCCACTTTCGGGACTTCTTTTGGTAATAAGTCTTGCTGAATTCCCGCAGCTAACTCCAATTCCTTACCAACTCTTTCCTGATAAGCTCGCGCATCCATACTCTTTTCTAAATCCACAGCCATCTTATTAAAAGTCAGAGCCAAATCCCCCACTTCATCATGTGTTTTTACATTATCAACTCGCACTTTAAAATCTCCTGCGCCAAGTTGCATTGCTTTCTCTCGCAGTGATTTAAGTGGCCGAGTTAAACCTGTTGAAAAGAAATACGCATAAGCCATCCCAATCAAAACCGCAAACAAGGCCAGCAATACAATTCGCACCCACATCGCCTGCACTCTAGCCTCCAAAACAGCATAAGTCGGCGCATATAACACTGCATACTGTGATCCCTGCGGATAAATCACATCCGTAATTCGGTCTGAAGCTGTAATTGGGTCAACAATCCCCTCATTCTGATCCAAATAATCAATATTTCCATCAACGTCAGTACGTAAATAAATCACTCGGCCATCATCTAACTGATATGAAGGATAAGTTGCCTGAATTCGTCCCATCATTGAATCTGGTGCATACAGGGCATCACCGACATATTGGGCCGCCTCTTCCTCAGTGGAATCATATAAAATTTCTCCATCATAAGCCGCCATCCCAATTCCAGTGACTTCTTGTGTTTTATCAAACATCCCTTGAATTTCTCGATTAAAATACACAAAACTATCTTCTGCTAAATAGCGCTCATAAAGTTCCACTACCGTTGGCGCTGTTAAATCAGAAAAACTCTTTACCGAGGCATAGGTATCCATAGCCAATTCATTTGTCTTTTGATTAATCAAAAGCACAGACGAAAGCCCAAATGCTATTAAAAGCAAAAGAAAAATCCCAGCAATAAGTTTTGTTTTAAGAGATGTCATTAGCCAAAATTAAATTATCCATACGTGGCTCCCAATTAAGATCTGGGGAAATACCAATAAGTGAATCTGTTTCAAACAAAGGCACACCCATTACCATATCCTTGGTAACCAGCTCCTGTAATTCCTGTAACTGATCGGCGCGAGTTGATTCTGATACATTTTGGGCCATATTTTCAATTAACTCATCAACCCCACTATCCACAAAAACTCCTCCATTCAAATCTCCACGTGAATGAACTAAGTTCGTAAAAAAATCAATCGCATCACCAGTATCACTTCGCCAAGCCAAAAAGTAAAAATCACTTCCACCAGCCCGAATTAACTCTTCATAATCATCAGCAGACCAAATCTCTACTTCAACTACAATTCCGACCTCTTCTAATTTCTCCGTTACATATTCTCCAACACCTTCTAAGCCTTCCGGAAGATCAAAGGTTACTTCCCATTCATCACGACCAAGGTTACGCAAAGCTTTTGTAGCTGAGGTTACATCATAAAAATAAGGTTCAAGATCCGGGTTATATCCAAACACTCCCCGACTCACAAACTGTGAAGCCGGCGAAGCAAAACTAGAGGCCATAGCTGTTAAAGTCGGCACATCCACGGCATAAGCCACAGCGCGACGCACTTCTTCATGTCGAAAAATTGAATCTTCACCTTCAGAATCAAACATCAAAAAATGGACTTCCAACGAAGGAAGACTGGCCACTGGATAATCTTGCTCCAACAAAGGACTTACAAAAACTGGAGGGACTTGTCCCAAAACATCTACTTTTTGCGAAACTAAAGCCTCATAACGCGCTAATTTATCACTAATGTATTGCAAACTCAGTTCTGGAAAACTCGGCGCACTGCCCCAATAACCATCAAATCTTTCAAACTGCCATTCATCATCTAATTCGCGCAAAAACACATATGGACCTGTTCCAATAGGCGAACTCACGTTTACCCCTGTCTCAGACGGCACAATCGGAAGCTGAGTCAATTTATTAAGCAAAGTTGGATCTGGCTGATCAGTTTCAATCTGAATCACATCATCTTCAATTACATTTACCTCAACAACATGTTCAAGCAAACCCTGCATATTAGAATTCTTATGGATCTGAGCACGCTCAATACTCTCTACTACATCCTCGGCATCTAATTCCGATCCATCATGAAATTCCACACCAGATCGAAGCTTAAACTGCCAAGTTTCGTCATCCAGCATCCCCCAAGACAAGGCCAAGGAAGGTTCCAGATTAAAATCACGATCAAAACGCACTAATCCTTCATAAACATTCACCAAGTAGCCACGATCATACGCCCCCATAGCCATGGGCTCATAAGTAAGAAGTGGCTGATCATACACAATAGACAATGTGCCTGAAGTACGAATTACGTCTTCCGAATTAGTTACATCCCCGTAAAGATAGTCTGAATCCACGGCAAACAAAGCCACTCCAGTAAGTACAATCAACATTAAAAACACAGCTCCCACAATCATATCAATGCGATCAACTAACGGTTTTTTTGGTTTTTCTTGATTTTGGTTTTGGACTTCCTCTGGCATGAGATTCAATTTAGGCAATTTAAATCTATTTATTTTACCAGAAAAACCCCTCCAAGGCAACTATTAACAACCATTCTTTATTAAAAAGAGGGAATAAATTCTCAATATTTCCGACTAAACGTTCCCGCAAGGAGAAGGGTTCTCATCAGATCATGTATCTGATGAGGTTCCTTCCAGTGCAGGAGGGAATAGTTGGGAATTTATTATTCTCTTTTAAGTACTGCCATAAACGCCTCTTGAGGAACCGAAACCTTGCCCATCATTTTCATACGTTTTTTACCTTTTTTCTGCTTTTCAAGCAGCTTACGCTTACGAGTTACATCACCACCATACAATTTGGCAGTCACGTCTTTTCGGAAAGCACCTAATGTCTCACGGGCTACAATTTTGCCACCAATTGCCGCCTGAATCGGAATCTCAAAATTCTGCCGACTCATAATCTCTTTTAATTTTTTACAGATTACAGAGCCCCGATTATGGGCCGCATCCTTATGAACAATAGTAGAAAGTGCCTCTAATTTTTCACCAGAAACTAAAATGTCTAATTTAACCAAATCCCCCTCACGATAATCTAAAAACTCATAGCTCATTGAGGCGTAACCCGAACTCACACTTTTCAAAATATCAAAGAAATCCATCACAATCTCGGCAAGAGGAACCTCATAATCCAACACCGCTCGCGTCTCATCCAAATATTTCATAGATTTTTGCATCCCACGACAATCATCAAGCAAAGACATCACTTTACCCACATATTCCTTAGGCACTAAAACCTCAATCGCAATCCAAGGCTCCTTAATGGCTGTGTAATGCGTTTTATCAGGCAAAAAGGCTGGATTAGAAACCACTTCCTCCTCCTCATCAGTCCGAATAATCCGATAAGACACGCCTGGCGCTGTCACTACTAGATCTAAATCATACTCACGCTCCAAACGTTCCTGCACAATATCTAAGTGAAGCAGCCCTAAAAATCCACATCGGAAACCATGTCCCAAGGCTGTAGATTGCTCTGGCTCAAACGTTAAAGACGAATCATTAAGACTTAATTTCTCCAGCGCATCACGAAGCGTCGGGTAATCTTTATTATCCGAACAATAAATACTAGCAAAAACAAAAGGCGTTACTTTTTTATAACCAGGCAATGGCTGGACAGCCATTGGATCTAATTTGGTTGAATCTTTATGCCAGATCGTATCACCAACCCTGGCCTCATCTACTGATTTTACTCCTGTAATTATGTAACCAACCTCTCCTTTCTCCAAAACATCTGCCTTTACCATCTTAAGTTGTAAATAACCCACTTCTAAAACCTCCACCTCAGTTTTGGTATTCAAAAATCTAACTTTATCACCACGTTTAAAAGAACCATCAGTTACCCGGACATAAGCCACTACCCCACGATAAGAATCATAAAGCGAGTCAAAAATCAGAGCCTTAGCGCCTTCTTCCTGGCTCTCTTTAGGCGGTGGCGGAACCAAATCAATCACCCGGTTAAGTAATTCCTCTACATTAGTCCCCTCCTTAGCTGAAACCTGGATAATTTCGTCCTCAGAGAAGCCAAAAGCATTTTTAAGCTCTTGGATACGCTTTTCAGGCTCCGCCGCCGGTAAATCGATCTTATTTAACACTGGGATGATTGTAAGATCATGCTCCAGGGCCATATACGAATTCGCCAAAGTCTGCGCTTGAATTCCCTGGGTAGCATCCACCACTAAAATCGCACCCTCACAAGCGGCCAGGCTACGCGAAACTTCATAGCTAAAATCCACGTGCCCCGGGGTATCTATTAAGTTTAATTGAAATTTTTCATTATCCTTTTCCCAAAACATTCGCACTGGTTGAAGCTTAATCGTAATCCCCCTCTCCTGCTCCAAATCCATAGTGTCAAGCAACTGACCATGTTTCATATCACGCTTGGCAACTGTCCCGGTTATTTCAAGAAACCGGTCAGCCAAGGTAGATTTCCCATGGTCAATATGAGCAATAATACAAAAGTTGCGAATATCCATAGCCCGACCAGTTTAACAGAAGTTGATTTAATCTCCAAAACCTGGTATACTTACTTGATAAAACTGAAATAAACACCAAATGCAGTTCAAAATCCCACAGGACGTTCAGATGGAAGACAAAATCGTTGGGCCTCTCACGCTCAAACAACTGATTATTGTCGGAGTTGGGGGTGGTATTGATTACTTCATCTATATCAGTCTAGCTAAGGTGTATATTTTAACTGTTTGGATCCTGCCAGTAGTAATCGTCGGACTCATCACTTTAGGAGTCGCTTTCTTGAAAATTAAAGGAATTCCTTTTACGCAGTTTGTGTTTCTTTCACTTGAATACCAACTCAAACCTAAAAAACGAATTTGGACTCCAGGTGGAGGCGAAGTATTTACTTCTATTACTCAGCCTAAACCAAAAACCAAAGCCGAACTTAGTCAGAAAAAACAAAAAGATGCTGCTACCAAAGATCTAAAAGACTTAGACGAACTTACTAATATTCTTGATTCTCATAATGATATTCTTGAGGCCAAACACGAGGCCATTCAATCCATAATTCAACCCTCTTAAACATGGCTGACGCACAAACAACCACTGCTCCACCTCCAAAGCCTACGCCAAAAAGCGACGTGGAAGCAAAAAAAACTCCGGCACAACCTGCTAAGGAAACCGTTAAAAACGCAAAAAAAACAGCTACTTCTAGCACTCAAATGCATATGAATATCGCGGAAATTCGCGATAATCTAATAATCTTAAAAAATGGTGGGATCCGAGCAATTGTCAAAACTTCCAGCGTTAATGTGCATCTGAAATCTGAGGAAGAACAAAATTCTATTATTTATGGTTATCAAAACTTTTTGAACTCACTTGAATTCCCGATCCAAATTGTGGCTAGATCCAAAAAACTTGATCTAGATAATTATTTAGATGGGTTGGAGAACATTGCTGAAAAACAGGAAAACAAACTGTTAAAAGAACAAACTTTAGATTACATGGACTATATCAAGCGTCTTATTGAATACGCTGACATTATGCAAAAAGAATTTTACGTAGTGATTCCGTATGATCCACCGCGTGCCAAAAAACCAACCATGATCCAAAAATTCATGCAGTATATGTCTTCTAAAAACACTATTACTGAGCTTCGCCAACGACACCGCGAATTTGAGAGCCTTCGTAAAGGCCTTGGACAACGTTTAAATATTGTTAAATCTGGATTACAAAACGCGGGATTAAAAGTAGATCAACTTACTACTCCGGAACTAGTTACGCTTTTCTACGAATGCTACAATCCCCGAACTTCTCGATTGCAAAAGATTCACAAAAGCGAAGAACTTGATGTTCAACTAGACGATGATCTGGTAGACAAAGAAACTCTGAAAAGTGAAGCAGAGGACGAGTAAAATCCTCCGACTAATCAGATAATCAGTGGTTTTTGTGTACATAAAAAGCCCTATCTTGGCGGCGGCCTACTCTACCACAACTATTGATGCAGTACCATCGGCGCTGAGCGGCTTAACTGCTGTGTTCGGGATGAGAACAGGTGTACCCCACTCGCTAAAGCCACCAAGACAGGACCTTTTATCAAAGTCCAAAACCAAATAACAATTACAAAATTCGAATTAATTCTCAAGAATCACACGTCAAAGGGTGAATCAGAGACGAAACCCTTAAGGGCGCGGGGCCCATGCGGGCCTCATCTCTAATCCACAGATTGTACGTATAAAAAAAGTCAATTACCTATTAGTACCTCTCGACTGAGCACATCACTGTACTTATATCTGAGGCCTATCAACCCGGTCGTCTTCCGGGAGGTTAATGGGGATCTTTTTCTTGGAGGG
>CAYWKJ010000043.1:0-9354 GCA_964459205.1 uncultured Candidatus Peribacteria bacterium
TTAATTTATTGAGTTTAATGTAGTGCGGAAAAACTTTTTTTAATTTTTGATAAAAAAGATAAAGCTTTTCGTATTCCTCTTTTTCTATCCATTCTTTGCGAACCGGATCATGAAGTTTTTGCTCAATAAAGTCGATTTTGGATTTTTGAAGAAGCTTTTGGGCCTTGGTATTGTTTGGAGTGACTTCTAAGAGTTCGGCACCTGCTTGAATGGCTTCCTCAAATTTGTCTTCGCGACGTAACTGGCGAATTGTTTTAAGGCCATTTTTGATGAAATTATCACGTTGTTTAAGCTCCTGGTGGCGCACCTCGCCTTTAAGCTTGTTGATTAATTTGTGGAGCCCATTATCACGCGGATTCTCCCCTTTTAGAGCTACGGTGAGCTGGAGAGCTTTTTCAAACTCGCCAGATTTACGTAACTTTTTGATTTCTTGTTTTGTTTGTTTGTAGTCCATCAATGTATTATACCATAATTATCACGTTTGGTCGATTGACAGTTTGCAGGTAAGAGGATAAGTTTTTTTACTAATTTTAAAAGTCTTATCAATGAGAACCACCCCCCTTAGAGTTCATGCTGTAGATACAGCTGGCCGTGATGGAATACAAAGAAATCGTGTTAATCCTGCCCGAGTAGAAGAAGCTGATGCAGTCATGGAGGATAATGCTACTCAGCATGTTAAAAATTGCTTAAGAGCTGGTATTCGTAATTTTGATTTGATTAGCTTGGTTCACCCACTAGCTGTGCCAACGATGCGGTCCGCTGGTGAATGGCTTCCTAGGGTTCGGGAAGAAGCTGCTGGTGATTTAACTGTCCAAGCTCTGTTAATGAGCCCCAAAAAGGCAGATTTAGCTTGTGAATTATTTGAGTCTGGAGATTTGGAAGAGCTGGCTTTTGTGCATTCACATGACCCTTTTGTTTTGTGGCATAATAGCTGGATTCGTAGACGGAAAGATGGAACTCCTATTTCTGAGGAGCAAGTTACGGGAGAGGTTGACCCTGATTTAGCAGAAGAAATGCGGGAGATTTCTCAAGAGCGATATGAGGCCATTGTAAAAGCGTTAGGTGTCTCTAAAATTCCAGTTAATGTTTATGAGATGAATGCGACTGGTGGACGTGATCGTGAGACAGGTGAACCTGATTTTGTGGATCCAGACGTAATACTTGGAGAATTGGAGAGATTGCAGCCTGCAAATGGGGGCCGGTATATTATTTGTGATACCGAGGCAATTGCAGACCCAGGAGTTATGGAAAAGTTAATGACTGCCGTTCGGGACAAGGTTGGCTCAGCGGTTGGACTTCACTTACATATGCTAAAGGATATGCCGTGTGAACAGGTGCAAGCGATTGTGCGGGCAGCTTTGAGGCCACTTTTAGATAGTCCTGTTGAAGATTGCTATATTGAGACTGGAGTAGCTAATTTGGGTGGCTGTATTGCTTTTGATAAGGCTAACCAAAATACTCCGATTGGATCGGCGGTTCAGGCAGTTGATCAATTAGTTGACGAGAGAAATGCTGTTTGGGTTCCGCAGCGTCCAGATATGCAAATTGTAGAAGAGTCTGTGGTGACTAATGTGCGAGAGTGGGATGCGAGATTACGTCATTTAAGCGAATTACCTCCGGCAAATGAGCCTACAGTCGTTCCTGCTGCTGTTGCGAAGTAAGACTTTGAACATAATCCACTAAACGAAGCAGGTCAGTCATAAGCTCGCTTTCGTATTGATCTGGTGCAGCTTGAAAGCTGGGGTCGTTGTAAACATAAGTTGCCCGCGCTCGAATGGTGCGTTCTTTTTGCTCTTCTTGAGTGCCGTTATAGTTGGGTGGGATGTAGTAGGAGCGACCAAGTTCACGCGTGATGTAAAGCGTGACAATTCCATTGCGATAACGGGTAATGTTAAGCAAATTATTAGCGTTGCTAATATTTCCGTGTTCTGGCCATGCGCATAAGTATCGAGTGGTATCTAAGTCTGGAAACTCGTCACTAACTCCGCTAGAAGTAGATAGCTCAGTTCTAGTCCCACCATTATCATCAGGGCAATAGGTGTTAGCAATTAGGTCAGCAATATTGTTTTCGTAATCTTGCATGGCCTCTTGAGTGTCAAAAAGTCGAACTTCCATTCCGTAAAAGTAGGTATATTCGCCATAACTGTCCCCTTCAGCATGAGCAATGTCGTATTCGTCGCCATGCTCTTGGTAATAAAAGCAACGAATTCCGTTTGAATCGTCAGAAACAAATTCTTTTGCGGGATGAGTGGTGCCAGTTTCGTGGCCAACGCCACGAGATGTTTCACTAGATTCAATCGAGGAATCTAATAGTGCGGGGCAATCGTATTGGTCCAATAGGAGTTCATCATCTGTGATGCCACCTATATAAACCGGCTCTTCTTGCCAAGAGCAGCCACTAAAAACAAGCGTGGCGATGATTAGGAAGGTAAGTTTTTTCATAGAAAGGAGGTTATTAACCTAGAGACTTGAATTGTTTTTCCATGTTTTTGAGGCGTTCTTTCCCTTCTAAGTAGCGTGCTTTGTCCGCCTCTACTACTTGTTTTGGAGCGTTATGAATATAACCCTCATTTTTAAGTTTCCCCTCGAGTCCTTTCAGGTATTTAGTGAGGTTTTGAATTTCTTCCTTAAGTCGTGCTTTTTCCTTTTTAATATCCACGATGCCTTTGGCCATGAGTTTGATTTTAACGGGGCCAGCAAAAGAAACTATGGTGCCAGGAGTTTTTTTCTCCTCTTTTTCGATGACTGGATTTTCCAGACGTGCCAAACGCATAATAATGTCCATGTTGTCTTTGAGGACCGCATTTAATTTGGCGCCCTGAAAAGTAGCTTTAATTTTTTGGCCTGGTTTTAATTTATAGTCCGCGCGGAGTTGACGAATAGTACTAACGACTTTGAGGACAGCTATCATCTCGCGGTTGGCTTGAGCAAAATTAAACATGGGATCGGCTTTGGGCCATTCTTCGGTAATAAGCTGTGTTTTTTGGTCCATTTTTTCCCATAAAACCTCGGTAACGTATGGCGTGTATGGGTGAAGAAGTTTGAGTACGGTTTTAAGTACGTGCGCTAGTACGGCTTTGTTGGGCTTAACTTTGCTGATCTCCAAATACCAATCACAATATTCACTCCAGAAAAAGTCATAAATTCCCATCCCAACCTCAGAAAGACTGTATTTATCAAGGCTTTTGGTGGCTTGCTTAGTAACTTGATTTAAACGATGAAGAATCCATTTATCAGCACGAGAAAGTGTTTTGGGGTTAATTTCAGCGTGAAAATCTTCTTTCTTAAGATTCATTAAAACATAACGAGCACTATTCCAAATTTTGTTAACAAAATTACGATAACCAGCAATTTTTTCCTCAAAAATACGTAAATCATTACCAGGAGAAGAGCCTAGAACTAAACTAAGGCGCACGGAATCAGCTCCGTACTTATCAATCATATCGAGTGGGTCGATGCCATTACCAAGAGATTTACTCATCTTACGGCCCTGCTTATCTCGAATCAGGCCATGCAAATACACGGTTTCAAAAGGGACTTCATCCAATAAATAAGTGGTCATCAAAATCATGCGGGCCACCCAGAAAAATAAAATATCATAGCCGGTCTCGAGCACAGATGTGGGATGGAAATGCTGAAGATCCTTGGTTTTATCAGGCCATCCAAATGTCGAAAAAGTCCAAAGTCCAGATGAGAACCACGTATCAAGCGTATCCGGGTCTTGCTTAAGCTTGCCTTTGCATTTTGGGCAGCTAGTTGGGTCCTCGAGCTGCACAATAGGCTCTTTATTATGTTGACAGTCTTTATTGGCACAATGCCAAACTGGGATACGGTGCCCCCACCAAATTTGACGTGAAATACACCAATCACGAAGGTTTTCAATCCAGTGGAAATAAACCTTATTAAACCGATCTGGGAGGATTTCAATATCCCCTTTACGTACGGCCTCGAGTGAACGTTCTTTAAGAGTTTTGCCGCGCACTTTTTTGTTAACATCAATAAACCATTGCTCAGAAACAAGCGGCTCAACTGCAGTTCCGCAACGATAGCAGCAGGATAAATTGTGAACATATTCTTCGTCGATATGATCTAATAGTCCCTTTTTATCGAGTTCAGCTACAACTTTATCGCGGGCCTCAAGCACGTGAAGTCCTTTGAAATCTTCTCCGCCGGCTTCTGTTATTTCTCCTTTTTCGTTGATAATTTGTACGATTTCGAACCCATGCTTTTGAGCGAGGTCAAAATCAACAAAGCTGTGCGCCGGAGTGATGGTCATAGCTCCGCTTCCCATTTCCATGTCGGCGCACTCATCGGCAACAAACTTGGCTTTTACATCGCCAGTGATCCACGGCACGGTGAGCTCTTTGCCGATTAAGTCTTTGTAGCGCTTGTCTTTGGGGTGCACAATGATGATTTTGTCGTGGAATTTAGTTTCCGGTCGGGCGGTCCCAATTACGACTGGGCCATATTTAAGATAGTAAAACTTGGATTTTTCTTCACGGTATTCAAGCTCGTCATCAGCCAGGGTTGAGCTACAACGAGTGCACCAGTTAACAATGCGATGCCCGCGGTAAATGAGTTTATCCTTGTACATTTGCAAAAACGCAGCCCGAACAGCTTTCGTAAGCTGTTCGTCCATGGTGTAGCGTTCGCGGGTCCAATCTACGCTGGCTCCCATTTGTCTGATTTGATTGCGAATAGTGCTTTGAGACTCGGCTACATATTTTTTAACACGTGACAAAAATTTGGCGCGCCCCATGCTGTGTCGGTCTAACCCCTCTTCGGCAATGATTTTTTCAACCTTGTTTTGAGTCGCAATAGCCGCGTGATCAGTTCCAGGTAACCATAAAGTTGGGTCCCCTTTCATGCGGTGATAGCGAACCATAATATCCTCAATAGCCAACATCATAGCGTGCCCCAGATGTAATTGCCCGGTGGCATTTGGTGGCGGCAAGGAAATTGTGAAAGCTTTCTTTTTGGAGTCAATTTTGGGGCAAAAAGCACCACTTTTTTCCCACTTTTGATAGATAGTTTTTTCAAAATCCTTAGCGTTGTAGGTTTTTGGAATTTGTGTCATATTGTTTTTGCTTGATAACTCTTAAAGTTTATAGCATACTCCCCCCGCTCTTAAGAATGCATTATTCCTGATCGCTGTTGACATTTACAGGTTAAAAGTGTATGCTTAAGGTGAAACAACAAAATCATCATGGTAGGAGACTCTCAACATAAAGGACCTGAAAAAATTGCACCAGAGGCCACCCCGGAAAATAAACAAAATTCCGAGTCCTCGAATCTCGAGCAAGATCTAACCACTGACACTGGTATCAATGCTGGTGAAATTCTGGATGATATTGATGAAGGCGGTGAAATGGTGGATTCTCTTAAATTGTCAGAGAAAGGTGAACATGTTGGTGAGCATCGTAAAGCAACTGGTAAGAAGTTTGGTGATTTTAAGAAGCAAATGACCAAGCAGGAAGCTGAAGCTCTTAAGAAAAAACTATTAGAAGAGCCACCCTCTTCTAAGGTTATGATTCGTGAAATTAGGGCTCATATCCACCGAGAAATAAGACAGCTGGAAAAGGATGCCGCTAAGGCCCAACGTAAAGGCAAGTTTGAAGAACTTGCAACCTCAGTAGCCCGTATGCGTGAGCTAAAAGGCATGCTTTATGATTTGGTCCACGCGACAGTTGAGTTTGTACGAAATTTGTGGCTTAAAGTTGTGCACGGAATTGTTTAGTTTTTAGGTGTCCTATGCTATCTTATAGGCCCTTTTTACTTATGATTTTTTCATGTTGGATTTAATCGAGGAAATTAAGCGCCTGAAGCAAGAAAAAAAAGCTATAATCTTGGCTCATAATTATCAACGATCTGAAATTTTTGAGGTGGCTGATTTTATTGGTGATTCACTTGGCCTTTGTCAGGAGGCTCGCAAAACTGATGCGGAGATAATTGTTTTTTCAGGTGTCTATTTTATGGCCGAAAGTGCGGCAATCCTGAATTCTGATAAAAAAGTGGTTATCCCAGACCCGGAATCTGGCTGTGCCATGGCTGATATGATTGATGTGGAGGGTCTTCGCGCTATGAAAAAGCAATATCCTGGCGTACCAGTAGTTATGTACATTAATTCTACGGCTGATATTAAGGCTGAGTCAGATATTTTGTGCACCTCAGCTAATGCAGTAAAAATAGTGCAATCCTTACCAGATAAACGCGTGATTTGTGCCCCTGACAAAAATTTAGCGGCTTTTATCCAGTCTAAAGTCCCTGAAAAAGAGATTATTCCATGGGATGGGTATTGCCCAATTCATCAACGATTAACTCTAGACTATGTAAATCAGGCTCGTGAACGTCATCCAAATGCCAAAATCATTGCTCATCCGGAATGCCCAATAGAAGTCAGTGAGGCAGCTGATTACTGTTTAAGTACTAGCAAAATGATTGAGGCTGTAGAAAAAGATCTTACTAAGGAATTTATTGTAATGACCGAGTGCGGCATGATTAAGCGCTTGCAAAAGGTATTCCCAGATCGTAAGTTTTATACGCTGTGTTCCATGTGTTTTGATATGAAGAAAAATACTTTAGAGAAAATTCGTGATTGTTTAATTAATGAAAAGCCAGTTGTGACTGTAGATCCGTCTGTAAGTGCCAAAGCGCTCCAGGCATTTGAGCGTATGTTTAACCTTTGATTATGCCAATTCATCCTTATGATCGTAGTCATCTTCTCACGCTTAAGAATCCTTTGTTTATTCAGGATTTAAAGCGCTATTTTTTGGGAAGCTATGAATCTGATGTGATGATTGGCGATGTGACTGAGGATGTACTAAAAAAGGCTGTAAATAAAAGATCTTCAGCCGTAATTGTAGCCAAAGATCATGGTGTTTTTTGTGGTGGCCCACTTATCAAATGGTTTTTTAAAAATCTTTATGATTCATTACGTATAAAAATTAACTTTGAGGAAAGTGAGGATTTCAAAAAAGGAGATACCTTGTTGGAAATCACTGGCTCGGCTAGTGGTATTTTGCGTGCGGAACGGACTTTGTTGAATGTTTTGCAGCGACTTTGCGGGATTGCTACATTGACTGATGAATATCGCGCGAAAGCTTTGCCAACACCGGTGGCCGCGACCCGAAAAACTCTTTTTGGGCTATTGGATAAGTATGCGGTGGCTAAGGGAGGCGGCTTAACTCACCGTTTGAACCTTGGTGATGCGCCGTTAGTCAAAGAAAATCACCTTACTCTGCTAGAAAACGATATTGGAGAATTAATGTCGGCACTCCCCTATTTACCAGAGGATATCCCCTTTTTAACAGTTGAAATTGAGACAATTGATCAATATTTGGATATTTTAAAGCGACTACCAACAAGTTTGCCGTGGCCTTTATTTTTGATGTTTGATGATTTTAAAGCTGTTGATTTGAAAAATGTCATTGCTGACACTACTGAAAAAAGGCCAGATTACTTGTTTTTTGAGGCTTCTGGCGGTCTTAATCTAGAAACTATTTCGGAATACGCTAAAACTGGCGTAGACGTGCTCTCCGTTGGAGCGATTACCCATTCTGTGTTGCCAGTAGATATGTCTCTTATAATGGGTTAATGCCCCATTAAATGTAGGTGAATATGGAAGACCTCTTGGCCTCCCTCTTTGCCAACATTAAATTGAAGCTGATATCCGTTTAAACCTTCTTTAGCAGCAATATCGCGAGCTACAGCTATTAAGTGTCCCATTATTGCTTCGTCGCCTTCCTGAAGGTCTTTAACAGTGGGGATGTGCTTGGTCGGTAAAATTAGAATATGAACTCTGGCCCGGGGATTGATATCACGAAAAGCTATGCAAGTTTCATCGCTATATACTTGCTCACTGGGAATATCACCGGCAATGATCTTGCAAAAAATACAGTCTGAATCCATCAAAAAAGAGGTTAATCAATATCTTAACTTAGAATATCAACTAATCCTCTTTTAGGAAAATTATTTCTTAGAAACATCAAGTGAGTACAGGGCTCGCCCTACTCTCACAAAGTGATTGTTTTTTTGAAGATTGAGCGAAATAGTTCCTTTTTTAACGTGTCGTTGCTTAAGAACATTGGCTGTAATCTCTTGCTTGGTAAGCGGGCTTTTCTTTTTAAGAATGCTTTCGATAATATCGGCGACCGTACCTTCTTTGTATCCCCATTCTTTAAGTCCATAAAGACCTCGTCCCACAAGAACAAATCGATCATAACGAATTAGTTCGTTGTGAACTGCTTGGACCGTAACACTTTTTTTGTCGAATTTAGCCGCTTTAATGCGTTTGGCTATTTCTTCAAAGTGCAATGGTTTTTGTGATTTTTTGAGAATAATATAAGATTTATCGCGTATGGATTTAGGATTCACATGACGCCAAGTCATAAGTCCCCATCCATGTTCTACTTTTCGAAGACGACGGTCAGTCGTGATTGATGAAAGGACAAATTCTGGTGAAAATTGAGTGTCTTCATTGCTAAGAACAAGAGCTAGATCACTTAATAGTTTTCCTTCGGTAACAACGTCACCCTTTTTATCAAGAGTTTGGATGGCTTTTTTGCGTACCATATCAACTTGAGCTGGAGTAACAGTCTTAGTGTGGTGATAGGCATTTGTAATGTCTCCATGGCTAACGCGACTTAATTCCGGATGAATTACAAGTGCTAGCTTTACAATATATCCATCTACTTCATCAGTGGCATTAATGGCCTCTAGTATTTGGCTTACTAAAGCGTCTTCCGTAAGAACTCCACCGCTTTTATTAAGCATTTGGAGTGTTAATTCAGAAATAACTCGTAATTTAGTATTAGGAGCGGTTCGTTTAAGTTTGGTTAGGCCAATTTTTTCGATCTGGCGAATTCTTTCACGGGTTACCCCAAATTTTTGGCCAATGCTTTCTAGAGTCTGCCGCGCAGAACCGTTTAGAGAGAATCGCTTAATAATGACTTCCTTCTCCTTTGGGGAAAGCACCATAAAAAGATCCTCTACGATCTTTTGAAGATCGAGGGCCTCATTGGAGCTATAAGCTTTTGAAGCAGACATGTGTAAAAGTATTAGGGTCTAAATGTGTGACTGGAGAGGGAATGTAAAGGATATTGGACGTATTGTCAAATAAAAGTTTTTACTTTAGATGAAAATACTGAAGGGATGAATTATAAACAAGATGAAGGAGTTTTGTCAAGGGTGATTTTTTAAAACCCTTTTAAATGGGGAATTAAACCTGAAATCTAGGCTTTATTATCAAAAAACCAAAAGACTTTTTTTGATTGAGGTCCAAATGGTGCCGGGGGAGGGATTCGAACCCTCACGCCTTGCGGCACATGCTCCTAAGGCATGCGTGTCTGCCAATTT
>CAYWKJ010000044.1:0-9129 GCA_964459205.1 uncultured Candidatus Peribacteria bacterium
CTGGACCTCCATAACCGTCGATTCAGCCGATGATGTGGGGCAATACACTTCATTGACCCTAGATGATGGTAAGCCACGATTAGCCTACTACGAGGAAGGGGCAAAAGATCTTAAATACGCTCTTTGTGATGCAAGTTGTGATCAAGCCGGAAACTGGACCACCATCATGATTGATTCTTCTGGTGATGTGGGGACGTACACTTCTGTTAATTCGGGAGATAGCGCGGTAACTTCAAGTGAGTCAAACAGCTTACAAATAGATATTTCGGGATTATCTTTAGCTGGTGGAGACACACAGATCACCGGGATAACTCTCGAAAATACCGGTTCATCAAATATTGTAATCGATAAAATGATAGTGACGTGGGCAAGTCGCCATAGTAGTCATCAGATTGAAGAAATTGAGATTAATGGGGGAAGCAAATGGACCGGAGGAGAAAGTTCTGGCACGGAATTAGATATTACAGATTTTACGTTCGTTTCAGGAGCAGGAGCATATGATATTGATAAGATTGAGTTTAATGAAAGTATGCATGGAGCTACTGTCTCCATCGCCTTTATTCTGTCTGATTCATCAACCATAACAATTGCTAATATTGAACCCTAAAGCTTTTACATTAATTGAGCTAATTATCTATGTCGCGATCACGGCTGCTGTGCTTGTAAGTACGATGATATTTGCTTGGGGCTTAATCGTTACAGATGCTAATACTCGAGGGAAGCAAGAAACTTATTCCAACGCGCGTACCGTAATGAATCAGTTCACGCTTAAAATTCAAGGGGCCGAAGACGTGAAAACAGGAGATTCAACTTTTGAAACTCATCCAGGAGCGCTTACCCTGGATTACCCCGGGGGTGATACAGATGTAATTTTTAATACCTACACAACAATTGTAGATATCGGTGGTGAAAGTGTAACAATTCGAAAGTTGCGAATGAAAGACGGTCCCAATAATTATATGGACTTAACTAGCGACAATGTTGATGTAACTAGTTTTGTGATTACAGATCTTACTAGGGGGTCCGAACCAGATAATTTATTAATCCAACTGACTATAGAAAAAGCCAATCCAGGAGAAGATCCGAATTATGATGCCTCTATTTCTGTGGAAACAGCCATTTCTCTAAGACAATAATTATGACTTATTTAAAATCACAAAACGCTGCCGCTGCCTTACTCCTAATGATAATTATAGCGGCAATAGCGCTGGTAATGGCTTTAAGTCTTGGGTTATCGGCAATTACAGAGAATCAAATGACTTTATATCAAAGCGAATCTAAACAAGTTTTTATAAATGCTGATGGTTGCGCCGAAGAAGCAATGACCCAAATGTCTCGCAACCACAATTATGCGGGAGAAATATTAGTTATAGAAGGTGTGACTTGCACCATTAGCGTTTCTGGAGTCGGGGCCAACCGGACCCTAACAATTAATGCTACAGATAATATTTATTCGAGAACTATTGAAATCGATGTTAAAATATTTCCGACCGTGTATATCACATCCTGGCAAGAACTGGCTACCTAAACCTCCCTTATGACATTTTTTAAAGGCAAACCATTTGGACTTTCAATCACTGACACCCGCATTCAAGCGGCGCAAGTGAAAGCTACACCTAACCACTTGGTTTTGGTTACTATTGCCGAAAAAGAGCTTGAGCCTGGAATTGTGGTCGATGGAGCCATTCTTAAAGAAAAAGAACTGGCTGAGGTTGTTAAGGTGTTGCTTGCCGAAGCTAAACCTCACGCTATTAAGCAAACTGACTGCGTGGTCACACTCCCTGAGACTCAGTGTTTTGAGCATATTTTCTACTTAGACCCAGACCTCGAAGGAGCAAAACTTAAAGAAGCGATTGATCAGCAAATTATTGAAACTATTCCGGTTCCATACGCTGATATTAAATATGATTATGTGATTTATTCACTTGAAAAAACAAAAGTAGCTTTTGTGGCTGGAGTCCACCGTGAGGTAATTGCGCAGTATTATGAAGTTTTACAAAAATTCGCCAAACTAAAGCCTATATCGCTAGAGCCAAAATCTATTAGTTTGATTCGTAATCTTCGTTTGGAATTCACTGCTGGAGAAGGTCTTATTCTAATTGATTCTCAAGGTGATAAAATTAATTGGTATGCTTTTTGGGGCGCGTGGATTTTTGATAGTAATACTTTTTCTCGAAAAAACTCGGAGAATGTTTTTGATGACTTAGCCCTAGATGTTCAGCAGTCAGCAACTGTGTTCACAGAAAAAACTGGACAACCTATGGGTAAAATCGTGCTTACTGGAAAACCCGAAGAGCGAGCCGCTCTTACTACTCAACTCAAAGAAAAACTAAAAATTCCGATTGGTGAATCCCCTGCTTATAAAGTGGACCTCACTGACCTTCAGGAGATAGGAATTACTGAGCCTGCTAATTTTAGTGTAGTAACTGGGGCTGCGTTGCGCGGCTTGGACGTAAAAACTAAAATGCCTATTAATTTACTTAAAAAATAAGGTTTTTCTCCTTAAATTGTTTGGCAAATTAGTTAAATGGCTTTATAATCAACGAAGTAAATTACTCCTCTCTCTAACCTCTCCCTCCATGAAAAAACCTTTAATTAAACCAATTAAGGCTTTTACTCTTATTGAGCTTATTATTGTTATTGCGATTATTGCCATTTTGGCGGCTGCGATTTTTGTCGCTATTGACCCAGCGCGTCGTCTTCATGAATCTAGAAATGCGCGTCGTTGGAGTGATGTGACCACAATTTTGGATGCTGTTATTAAATATCAAGTAGATAATGAAGGAACTCATTACTCAACCGTTGCAGATTTAACTGCCGGAGAATTTGCAATTATTGGAACCTCTACTTCAACTGTAACCTGTCGTGATGCTCATGGCTCTGGATACTACAACACAGCGGCGGAAGCTTGTGATGGGGCTGATGCGGATGGAGATGACACAGCTGGAGATTGTATAGATTTGAGTGAAATAGGATCTAATTATTTAGCAACTGTACCAGCTGACCCACAAGCGGCCCTAGCCACAATTAATGAGTATTATATTTCATTAGATTCTAATGGCGCCGTAACTGTTGGAGCTTGTAATGAAGAAGGTGAAGGGGCTGGCGGATCAGGTAGTGCTCCAACGATTGAGCTAACTCGCTAAATCCGCGCACGTTATGCCGATATCTGACGAAGAACTCCAAGTTTTAATTGAAAAAATCTCTCTAGATCATAGTTGGGATTTGAGTCAGTACAAATGGCCGACTTTGAAAAGGCGTGTTTTTACCAGAATGAATGAAGCTAAATGCCATTCTCCAGAGGAATATTATGAATTGGTTTCGGAAAATGAAGAGGAATACACCAAGCTAATTAATGCCTTAACTGTTAATTATACTTATTGGTTTAGAGATGAATTAGCCTGGAATCAGATTTTGCGAATCATGGATGAGAAAGCACATGCCAAAGAAGGCGGCACAGTTAGAATTTGGAGTGCAGGTTGTTCAACCGGAGAAGAACCCTATAGCTTAGCGATTTTAGCGCAAAAGATAAAAAACCTCCGTGAAACTGATGAATTTAAGATTAGTTTTAGGATTTATGCCACAGACATTGACCAAGCAGCCCTGGAAAAAGCAAAAGCTGGAGTTTATGACAACCAAAATGTAAATATTGATCCGGATGAACTTGAGCACTATTTTGATGATTTAGGCGATCAGTACTCTATAAAACAAGAACTTAAACAAATGGTCCATTTTGATCGACTGGATCTTAGTAAAGATGAATACCCTCGCTACCAAGATATAATTCTGTGTCGAAACGTAATGATTTACTTTGATAAAGATCTTCAAAAAAAAGTGCTACAGAACTTTTACTATGCCATGAAAGAAGATGGTTATCTGGTTAATGGTAAATCAGAGGTGCTTCCAATTAGTACTAAACATCTCTTTGA
Source organism: uncultured Candidatus Peribacteria bacterium (assembly GCA_964459205.1). GTDB lineage: Bacteria > Patescibacteriota > Gracilibacteria > UBA1369 > UBA12473 > JABJMC01. Next base: position 3,930 of record CAYWKJ010000044.1, read on the forward strand.
AATAATTGATCTGGAAGAGCATATTTTTCAGAAAATATAGTTTATCAGGTTAAAAGCCTATTTTGGGTTCACGATTTAACCTGATGTTGTGGTTGCTTTATTATAAAAAAAATGTTATAATACTAAGAAAGTAAAAATCTTTTTCTTTAACCAACACAAAAATGAAAGATAAAATACTTAATGCTCTAGCGTCAATGTCTCTAGGAACTAGATTCATTGCTTGGTTTTTAGCGGTTTCATTAATCCCGGTATCAATTCTTGGATTCTTAGCGTATGAAATAGCGCATGAATCAATTGAGGAAGATCACATTGAAATGTTGGATATTGCTTCGGATATATCAGAAGAATTGGTGATTGAAATTATCTTGGGACAAGAACATCTTATTGAATCGCTTAGTGTAAATCATGAAATACAACATTATAAAGAAGTAGAAGTCCAAGAACTGCATGACGAACTTGAACATTTTCAAACAGCTGAAGTCGATTTCTATGAAATCTTTTTGATGGATGAGAACGGGATCATCATAAGTTCTACAAATGAGGACAACATTGGGGAAGATAAAAGTGATGATGATTATTTTACAGGCGCGTATGAAAAAATGACGACTCACCTTAAAGATATCTATAGATCTTCTACCACTGGTATAACGGGCTATACGATATCTACCCCAGTTCATTCTGATGCTGGAGAATTTGTTGGTGTGATCGCGGGAAGAGTTAGCCTAGACCATTTAGATGAAGCGTTAATTAAGGCCGCCGAATCAGGAGGTGAAACACTGGATATTTATATTGTCAACGCGGATAAATATCTCGTAACAGCATCTAGATTCTTGGGAGAAGAGGCAATTTTAAATCAACAATACGACATAGAGGAAATAAGCCAATGCTTGACTGCGGAAACCCATGAAGATGATTTTATAAGCATCCATAATGATTATCGAGGAGTTGAAGTTGTAGGAGCCTTCAAGGCTGGGGCATTAAACGAATCGATTGGTGAAACGTTTACCGAAGGGAGAGAATGGTGTGTCGTCGCTGAAATCGATATGCAGGAAGTGGATGCGCCAGTGGTAGCACTGAGAAATCAGATTCTGGTGATGTTGGTGATTCTCGCAGCGGTTGTTTTAGCAGTTGCCTGGTATGCCTCACGCTCAATTAGTGAATTTGTGAAAAACCCAATTCGAAAAGCATCTGATCAACTTAATGATTCTGCTAAGGCGCTGGAATCATCTTCACAGCAGGTTTCAAGTGGTGCGCAACAGATTGGACTTACTGTTCAGCAAATTGCGCGCAGTGCGCAAAATCAATCTAAGCAAGCTGAAGAAACTTCTAAATCAGCCGGCCAATTAGCGAGCTCTATTAAACAAGTTAGTACTAGTGTAGCTAATGTTTCTGAATTGGCAGCCAAAATTACTAAGCAAGCATCCGAGGGTGGCCAAGTTGCTGGTAAGGCTGATCAAAAACTTAATGAGATTAAAGAACTCATTGGTAAATCTACTGACAACATTAAACAGCTTAGTGGCAAAAACCAACAAATTGGTGAAATTACCACTCTTATTACTGGTATTGCCGATCAAACTAATTTGCTTGCCTTAAATGCTGCTATCGAAGCGGCTCGTGCTGGCGAACAAGGACGAGGTTTTGCGGTGGTTGCGGATGAAGTTCGCAAGCTAGCCGAAGAATCAGCTGATGCGGCTAAACAGATTGAAGACTTAATTCGAGATATGCAAAGTTCTACAGAACAAGCATCCAGCTCTATGGAAACTGGTTATAAAGGCATTGCCGAAGGCTCAGAGATTATTGCTAAGGCTCTTGGAACTTTGAAAGAAATTCCAAATTCTATTCAACAGATTAGTACAAACCTTGAGCAAGTTAGCGCGGCCACGCAGCAACAGTCTTCAAATACTGATCAGATTATGAAAAACATTGAGCTCAATGCCTCAGCCGCAGAACAATCTGCAGCTGGCACAGAGGAGGCCTCTGCTGCGGCCGAAGAGCAATCTTCCGCTATGCAACAAGTTGTAAAAGCGGTGGCTGATCTGTCGCAACTATCAACTGATCTAAGCAAAATTGTTGGTAAGGAAGGAGCCGATCAAGAAGTAGTTAAAAAAGCAACTGTGAAAAAGCCAGCCGCTTCAGCGGAACTTCAAGTTCCTAAGCAAAAGGAACCCGAAGCAGCTGATACCCAATCCTCGGCTATTGAAGATCGCATGTCCAAGGCCAAGAAAACCAAAAAAACTTTTGTTGGCGGCAAAGATCAATCTAAATAATTCCTTAACCAAAAAATTATGACTAGAGATAATTCATCTCCGGAAGAGAATGGTGAGGAAAATAAAAATGTCGCTACTATGCAGCTGGTTATATTTGAACTTGCTAACGAGGAGTACGGCGTTGAAATCACCGATCTACAAGAAATTATTAAACTGCAGGACATTACTCCAATTCCTAATTCTCCGGATTTCATTAATGGAATCATTGATTTGCGCGGCAAAATTGCCGTTGTGATGGATCTTAAAAAACGATTTGGACTTAATGGAGTTAAGGAGGAATCCAAAGAGGATAAGGAAAAACGGATTTTAGTGGCTGATATTAATGGGAATATTTTTGGCCTCATTGTAGACAAAGTGGCGGAAGTCAAAAAAACACCTTTAGATAGCGTGAAAAAGACTCCAGAGCTTGTGACCAATAAAATCCACGCTGAGTATCTAAAAGGAGTTAGCGTGCTCGAAGAACGACTTATTCTGCTTTTGGACCTTACCAAAGTGTTGGCCGAAAAAGAGCTTGCTGAATTAAGTGAGCTCGGAGCAGCCACCATGCCTAAAAAAGAAGAATCCTCTGATCAGGCAGCAGAGGATGAGCCAGTATCTAATTAATCCCTATACATGCTTAATGAAGTCGAAATTCAAGGTCTTAGTTTCCTGGCAGCCAGCAAAATTGCCAAAGCTCTAGAAAAAATGGCCAAGCAAAGAGTTAAGCCAGTTGAATTCACCACTGAGATTAAACCTGCTAAAGAGATGATCCAAGAAACCCTAGACTCACTGGGGTCTGATCGAGTGGTGGCTTATACTCAAATAATCTCTGGTTTATCTGGTATCTCCTTACTAATGATGTCTCAAGATGATGCCACGGTTTTAAGTGACCTTTTAAACAAAAGAGAGGTTGGCACCACGCAAGCTCTTCAAGAAATTGATAAATCAGCTATTAAAGAAACTCTAAATATCCTAGGGAACACTTATACAAACATTTTAGCTGACTCCCTTCATCAGGAATTAGAACTAACAATTCCTTTTTTAGCCATTGATCAAAGTGTCGATGACATTGTTAAAAGAGCTTTTGTGAAAACTGATAAAAATACTGAACGTCAAATTATTCGCTGTAGCGGTGGCTTAGAAATCGCTGATCATCAGATTAAGATTTATTTTTACACCCTCTTTGAGGAATTAATTTAATACCACTAACTTTTAAAAACTATGTCTAAAATACTTGTTGTCGATGATTCGAGTTTCATTCGAACCATTATGACTAATATTCTCAATGAAGGCGGTTATACCGAAATTGTGGAGGCCTCAACTGGGCAGGAGGCAATTGAAAAATACCAAGCAGAAAAGCCAGATTTAGTCTTGCTCGATATTATTATGCCAGATATGGATGGAATGGAAGTTTTGCAGCAAATTGGATCAGAAGCAAAAATCTGTATGGTTACCGCAGTCGGCCAAGAAGACATGATTACTAAATCCAAAGAACTCGGAGCTGTTGATTACATTACTAAGCCTTTTGACAACGAAAAAGTGCTATCAACGGTCAAAACTTTGCTTGGCTAGAATTCGAACAATAAAATCAAAAAATGACCGTAAAAAATAAAATCAAAGTATTAGTTGTAGACGATTCTTTCCTGATGAGGAAGCTTATTTCGGATATTGCGGGGAAAGATGACCGCATTGAGGTGGTTGGTACGGCCGTAGATGGGCGCGATGCTATTGAAAAGGTAAAAACCCTTAAACCAGATGTTGTTACCCTTGATATTCAAATGCCGAATATGGATGGGATAAAAGCCCTCAGACGGATTATGGCTAGCTCGCCAGTTCCAATTATTATGATTAGTGCTTATACCAAAAAAGATGCAGATATTACTCTGGAATGCTTGGAATTAGGAGCTGTGGATTTTATTGAAAAACCCTCGGGAGAAATATCACTTAACATTGATGATTTACAAGAAAATATTGTAGGAAAAATTATTACCGCGGCTGAAAGTAATTTAAATCTTCGAAAAAGTTATCATGCTGTTCAAAAAAGCCATGTCGACCTTTTCGAGACTTCAAATACTTCTCAAAACCGAATTGTGGTTATTGGGGCTAGCACCGGAGGACCAATAATTTTAGAGGAAATCCTACAAAAAATTGATCCCGATCTTGATGTGCCGATGGTTATTGGACAACATATGCCAGAAATGTTTGTAAAAAGTTTTGCCGAGCGTTTGGATCGAATTTCTTCTGTTAAAGTTAAGGAAGCTGAACTCGGAGAAATTCTTAAACCAGGAATTATTTATCTTATCCCGGGTGATAGTCATACTAAAGTAAAAGTTCTAAAGGAAGTGGCTGGAGAAAAAATTGCCTTTGATTTTTTTAAGGAAAAATCTGACGCAAAAGTGATTTATCCTTCTATTAATGAATTATTTAATTCCGCGGCTGATATCTATGGAGACGGAGTGTTGGGGGTAGTTTTAACAGGGATGGGAGATGATGGGTCTGAGGGAGCTGTCTATATCAAAAAAAAGGGTGGCACCAACCTAGCCCAAGACAAAGAATCTTCCCTAATTTATGGGATGCCGGGGGAAGCCGTAAAAAAAGACTGTGTCGATAGAATTATGTCTCCGCGCCAGATTGCCAAGGCCATTAACGCTTTTGGACAATTATGAACAATAACTTACAACAATATTTAGGATTATTTGAAACAGAAGCAAAAGAGCATATTCAAGCGCTTAATTCCTCACTTGTGGAGCTTGAAAAAAATCCTGGGGATCAAGAAATTTTGTATAACCTCATGCGTGCTTCACATACCTTAAAAGGAATGGCTGCAACCATGTCTTTTAACAAAATTACGGAACTTTGCCATGCTATGGAGGATTTTTTTGATGAGGCCCGTAAAAACACCCTAAAGCTTTTACATTAATTGAGCTAATTATCTATGTCGCGATCACGGCTGC
>CAYWKJ010000045.1:0-7755 GCA_964459205.1 uncultured Candidatus Peribacteria bacterium
ATTTGAATTAAACGCGGATTCAAAATCATTATCATTTATTAAATCCTCGCCATACTCATCTCCGATATTAGGATTTGTAGAAATTAATAAATGATTATCCTCGGTAATGCCCATTATGAGGCTAAGAGTTAGCCAATTTTCTGGGACACGAATAGCAAAAGGATTATCTGTTTCTTCTTCTATTAAGCCAACCGTTATTACACTAAAATTGCCACCTAACATCTCCTCTTCCTCTACAGTGATAGTGACTTCGCTGTCTTCGCTATTTTCAACTTCTTCAACAATGATATTAATTAAATCTTGGGCTAAATCCTCTTCGCCACTAACATCAATTAAAACATTCCAGCTAGGCAAAAGTTCGTCAGTATCATTAACAAGCACGGCCGCGCCATTGCTTAAAAGAGGGATCAAATAATCACTCATGCTAACACCCAAAGCATCTCTAAAATCAGAATCAAATTCTGCGGTAGATTCGTCAATTCCTTCAACCGAATTCCAAGCTTCACCAAAATTAAATCCTTCTAAATAAAGAATTGGATTACTGCTGGGCATAAGTTCGTATAAATATGGAACACCCATGTTGTCGCTGTAATCTAGGCCAAGAGCAGCCAAAGCATCTTCATTAGTGATTACGTGTTCTTGAAAAGACATTCCTATTCTAGTTTGGCTTAAAGAAAAACCAACTGATTCAAAAGCTTCCAAGACCGTATCTTCAGATTCAAGATCAGAAACGGAATCTAGCCCAACATCATTTAAAAGGGACTCTAAGTCTACAAAAGCGCTTAAGAAATAATCATTTAAAAACTCATTGACAGACTTTGAAGATGTCTCACCAAGCGAATGGTACAGTGAAGATGTTTATTTCCTCTCCACCACCGGCGTAGTTACGGGCTACGGCGATGAAACATATCAACCTAGTGGCGATATAACTCGGGCAGAGTTTTTGACCATGCTAATGCGAACCTTAGAAGAAGAAGGTTATGCCAGCGGAGATTGGAGTTGTTGGGATTGTGTGAGTTTTTCAGATGTTAATTATTATGATTGGTATGGACGTTATGTTTATAGCGCTGATGAGCTTGGAATTATTACCGGTTATGATGATGGAACTTTTGAGCCAAATGCTTTAATTACACGCGCTGAGGCGGTTTCCATGATTGTTGGGGCTTTAGAAGTAGCAGACATTAACGCAGATATTGATAGCCGAGAAATGGCTGAATTTACGGATGTTAATAGCGATGATTGGTACTTTGAGGCTGTAGACACTGCTCGTCGATATCACATAGTAGAAGGTGTTACAGAAACAACCTTTGAGCCAATGCGAAACTTAAATCGCGCCGAAAGCGCCAAAATGATTCGAATAACTCTCAATGTGATTTAGGAGGTTGTTGCCAGTCCAACTCGCCCCAGACTAAAAAAACCGCTATTCTTAAGACATGTTTAGCTCACGCCGCCTTATCAAGCACGCTCGCCAAAATCTTTTTCACCCTCATCGGTGGACAAAGAAAAAAATATTCCTGCATGCTTTTGCGGGGATGCTTTTGCTAGCTATTCTTTGGAGTGTTTCGGCGCTTGGGGCTCTGCGAACTTTCATTCCCAATACTTTACAAATAACAGGTTGGCCAGGCACTACTCGTAATTACCTTATTCTTTTCCAAAACGATACCGAACTCCGCGCTACTGGTGGTTTTATTACAGCTTATGCCTTGCTCGAATTCAAACACGGCCTACCAGCCGGCATCTCATTTAATGATGTTTATGGCTCCATTGACGATCACGATTACATCTCCCCTCCCTACCCCATGGACGAATTGCTTGAAAAAAATTCCGATACTTATGCTGGTCATAGTTTCCGCGATTCTAATTACAATCCTAATTTCTTGGAGGCCAAAGACGAAATCCTGGAGTTCTTTCATATCACTTATTACGATACCGAAATAGATGGTGTTTTTACGGTTAATTTTTCTGTTTTGGAGGATGTTGTTGGCCTTTATGAACCAGTGAAAATCGATGGGCTCACTTTGACCGAAGAAAACCTTTTTGAAACTTTAGAAACCGCCGTATCAGATATTGATCGCCATAATTTAGAGGCCCTAAGTACCCGCAAGGATATTATTAAGGGGTTTGCATTTGGCACGCTTAAGGAAATGATTTTTTCACCTTGGCAGTGGCGCAATTTAAGTGATGTTATTACTCGTAATTTAAACGAAAAAGATATTCTTCTTTCCTTTGAAAAATCTTCTCTCGCTAAAAAGGTTGCCCACTATGGTTGGGACGGATCCTTTCCGGAGCCTGATCAAGACAAGCCTACTGATCTCCTGGCTGTGAATGTTTCTAATTTTGGCGGCATGAAATCTGATCGTTATTTAACTCGTGAAGTGCATTACAATGTTGATTTGTCCGGACAAACCCCAACTGCCACCGCCGAAGTCACTCTCCGCCACAATGGTGATTACAATGTGCCTCTTAGCGGTGAATATAAGGGTTATGTTCGAGTTTTTGTGCCACAAGGAGCCATTCTCACCTCAGGCGATTCCGTCGAAGAATTAATTAAAAACTATGTTGGCTGGGGTGATATTGTTAGATTCTCACCCGGCGAAACCGCTACTTTTACTTACGAGATCGAGCTTAACTCCAGCACCATTGGTGACAATTTTTATAGTTTAGAACTTATCAAACAACCTGGTACAGAAAATGATTATTACGAGGTCACAGTCAAAACTCCAGCCGGATCAACTCTCGAAAGTGATCAATTTGATGTCCGCGAAAACATTGCTTTTTTCAAAGACACCTTAAACGCTGACCAAACTTTAGAACTTGAGATCTTCCCCGACGAGTCTGGTCCGCGCATTTTTTATCATGAATGCACCGCCCTTAACCAAATCGATATTGGGTTTGCCGAGGACTTAGATATTGATGCGGCCAGTGATCCACTTAATTACGAGATTATTGATTTAGACTACGCTAATACCGAAATAACAGATGAGATTTACGTAGATTACATTGATGTTTGGGAAGGTCATGTTCGCCTTCACACTCGCGGCATGGATTATCAAGACGAGGAGCACTTTCAAATCCAGCTCCGCAATATTCGCGATACCAGCGGAAATTTAATCAGCCCAAATCCACGCACAATTACGGTGGTACAGAGGTTGGACGAAAATTAAAACTTCATTTAAACTAGGATCACAATCTTTCACCAGTAGCTAATTTATGGATAAAATCGCAGTTCTCGACTACGGAAGCCAGTACGCCCACTTAATTGCGAACCGCGCCCGTCGACTTGGTGTTTATTCCGAAATCTTGCCAGCTAACGCAACTCCGGATGAGCTCAAAGAATACAAAGCTTTAATTCTTTCTGGTGGACCGCAAAGCGTCCATGCCGAAGGTGGGCTTTCTTGTGATCCGCAAATTTTGCACATGGGCATTCCAGTGCTAGGGATTTGTTATGGTCACCAAGTTTTAAGCCACGAGCTAGGCGGCAAAGTAGAAACCGGTGAAAAAGGCGAGTACGGCAAAGCAACTTTCACTCCATTAGACAAAGAAAATCTTCTTTTTGAAGGAATTAACGACAAAGAACAGGTTTGGATGAGCCATTTTGATGAAGTTGCTGAAATTCCTGAGAGCGCCAAATTAATTGGATCAACTGAGGATTGCAAAAACGCGGCCGTTGATTATGGAAACAAACGCTGGAGTGTTCAATTTCATCTTGAGGTCACGCACACGCCAAACGGCATGAAGATTCTCGACAATTTTTTAAGCCAGTGCGACTTAAAACGTGAATGGAGTTTAGACCAATTTATCGAACAAGAACTCGGACGAATCAAAGACCAAGCCGGCGACCAAAACGTGTTTTTACTAATTAGCGGTGGTGTGGATTCCACCGTGGCTTTTATGTTGCTCGAAAAAGCCCTTGGCGCTGATCGTGTTTATGGACTTTTTGTGGATCACGGTTTAATGCGCAAAAACGAGGGAGCCGAGGTCAAAGCTTCACTCGAAAAACTCGGCGTTACCAATCTCCATGTTTACCACGGCGAAGAAGAATTCCTAGGTGCTTTGGAAGGCGTTTATGAGCCCGAAGAAAAACGAAAAATCATTGGCGACAAGTTCCTCGACGTTCAGCGCAAAGTGGCCGAAGAATTAAAATTAAATCCCGATGAATGGTTACTTGGCCAAGGTACAATTTATCCAGACACCATTGAAAGCGGCGGCACCAAACACGCTGACAAAATCAAAACGCATCATAACCGCGTGCCCCAAATCGAAGAACTAATTCGCCAAGGAAAAATCATCGAACCAATCAAAGAACTTTACAAAGACGAGGTCCGCGCTGTGGGCGAAAAGTTAGGCCTTGAATCCAAAATGGTGTGGCGTCACCCCTTCCCCGGACCCGGACTTGGCGTCCGATGTTTATGCGCGGCCGAAGAATCTCAAGTTCCAAATGCGTCGGAATTAGAATCAAAAATCAATGACTTGCTCGCCGGCAAAAACCTTACTTTAACAGCCAAAGTTTTACCGATCAAGTCCGTTGGCGTGCAGGGCGATGTCCGCTCGTATAGACACCCTGTCGTCTTGTCCGGACAAGCTGATTGGGCGCAGCTAGAAGCCATTTCCCCACAGCTGACTAACCGATTCACCGAAGTTAATCGTGTGCTTTATCATCTTCGTGACGAGGTCATTTCTGACTCCAAAGTAACTCCCGGATTTAGCACCAAAGATCGTCTCGACCTCCTCCGCGAGGCCGACGCCATTGTCCAAAAATCTATTACCGAAGCGGACTTGCTCCGCGTGATTTGGCAGTTCCCAGTTGTACTTTTGCCGCTCTCAATTGCGACCGCAAATGGTCCTATCGCGGGCGAGTCAATTGTCCTCCGTCCTGTCTCCTCCGAGGAAGCCATGACTGCCAATTTCACCGAAATTGAATGGTCAATTGTGCACGCTATGACCGACAAAATCCTAGCCCTGCCCGGCGTATCAACTGTGTTCTATGATATAACCAACAAGCCGCCGGGCACCATCGAATGGGAGTAAGGCATTACATCAAAACCGACATCACAACCCCGGCTACCACCGGCACCAAAACATTGTCATCTAATTCAATGCCAATTTTTAAGTCCAAAGTTTCCACCAACATCGCGCAAAAGCTTCCAATCAGAGCCACGTGAAATGGTACAAAAAAGAACGCCGCCAATGTCCCGGCCGCCACTCCCAGCAAGGCCCCATCCACAGTTTTCTTTTTGTTATAAGGTAACCGTATTTCCCCAAAATACCTTCCAAAAATATTAGTCACCGAATCCCCTAACGCCATCACGGCAATCGCCGCCATGGCCACTTCTTTTTCAAACAAAGCTACCGCCAGCAGCGCCCCCATTACCATAAAAAACGAACCCCTTCCTGGGAATCGTTTGCGATGATGCGGACGTTCAAAATAAAGCAGGATTGGCTCAATAATTGGCAGCTCCACAAATAAGCAAATCAGCGAAAGCAATCCACCAACCACAACCGCCAGCAATAAAACTCCTGCCGTTAGTACATCTAAGTAAATCAAAAACACCATCAAAATCCCCAGCACCGCGTGCCCTACTTGGCGCCGCACCTCAAACCGATCTTTAATATGCTTGCCTAACCACGCTGTAAAGCCGTGTTCTTTTTCTAAATAATACAAAAATGAACCAATCCAATATCCCAGTAATCCCCCCGCTAGAACATCACTTACATAATGCACTCCCACATAAACCCGCGAAAACGCTACCAGCCCCGCAAAAACCGCCCACAGCCACCAGTATTTTCGCAGCTTCTTACTCTTAAAAAAGGGCAGCGCCGCAAAAATAAAAGTCGAATGCATGCTTGGAAAAGAATAACCAGTCTCTCCTTTTAAGGGCATAATTTCCCACATTTCATAAGGTCGTGGCACTTGAAACCCCATCTTCAACAAATAGCTCGCCTCCAGTGCGGCCAAAAAAGCCAGCACTACCAAAATAAACTGTCTATTTAGGTTTTCTTCAAACAAAGCCACCCCAAACAAAATCACCCCAAAAATCAGCCCAAAATCAGTTAAAAACATCATAAATTCATCTAAAAATCCAATCCGATTTTCAGCCACAAAAAACAACAAGTCCCGATCATAATAAAGCACGCCCAGCAACACCAAAAACCACAGTAAAAATCTCAAATGTTTCATGCGGTTATTCTATCACAACCCTTATTGAATCTCGCGAATTTCAACAACATTCATTCGTTTCCCTAGTGGGAAATCCCCAAAGTCATTAGTCTTGCTATTAGGATCAAAAAGAACCCATTCGTAGTCTTCTGGTTCTTTTCCTCCAGTTGACCAAGCTTGATATGTAATACCAGAAGCCGCCAAGTCATCTTTATGCACAGCTAATAAAACATGCGTTGAGCGTCGCCACCGTTTTTTTATAGTATGCAGTTTATCTGGATCATTAACCGCATAAACTAAGGCAGTTCTAATACCAGCGGCTTTGAACAAAGATGCCGCCCCAACCGTTAAGTTGTTACAATCTCCCCACCCTTGCATAATAGTAGCCGAAGTTGGCCTATTAACTTCATCCCCAGCTTCCTTATCATATTCAGTTTGATGCTGAAAATAACGTCTAATCCGATCCGCAATTTCAAACTGGCTTTTTGCGCCTTTTAAAATTTTTCTAACAATCCTTTTAACCACCGGGTCATCAGGCACAACATAGTTTTCTAAGCCTTTCCATCTACCTGTGCTATCAGTTCGCGGGTCATTATAAGTAAAAGTTTGCCCATCATCGCGATGCTCTACATAATTACGAATAGTATCGGCAAAGACAGACCAATTAAAACGAACTTGACCAAAATCTTGAGTATGTCGAGGGCCTTCAGTGTGCTCAAAGCCTTTCTTTTTAGCAATAAGATCCAATGTGACTGGATGATGGTCTGCGCCTATTAAAAATGATTCTGGAATGACTAGGTCTTGTCCCACCCCAGTCCATAGCAGCAAACGACTATCTCTTTCGCTAGTAAATCTTTTAGAGACAGTATAAGTGTTACGCCGTGCCCGTGCGCTAGTTGCTGGTACACGATCAAGTATTTCCGCTTCCTGAAAATCAATTTCCGCATCTTTATTTGCCCCCCTATAAAAAATATTATCAATAGAGTTACCTTCTCCGCGGACGACTTCAAAGCCCTGCGGGTCTAATTGAATATTATAAGTTTTTTTATACCACCATGTTAGGAAGCCAATTAACTCCCCATCACTTACCTCGGCTGCTCTAGTAATCAGATTTAAAACATCAGACCATGTAGTATTTTTCATTTGGTCTTTCCCTCTACCACCATTCAAAACTTCACCAGTCTCCTCCCCCGGGATTGTTAAATGATAGCATCTTTCTTTTTTCCCTTGCCAAGTTTTACAACTTTCCGCCACTTTAACCATTTGCAAATGATCGCGGAAAAAATGTTTTGAAAGCGCATCAACATCCAAAATCGTATCAAATACTTCTTTTGTTTCACCATCTGATATCGGACTCGAAGTATAAAGAATTAGACCGGTGTCACTAATCCCTTCCGGGATTTCTAAGCGCGAAACACGGCGTTCAAAAGCATCATCAGGATCAGTAGGCGCTAAATAACCACCTGAAGCTTGCTCCGACTCATCATATAATTGACTCATTAACCACCTTAGAGGAGACCATAACCCCTTTCTACTAGCCAAAACTTCATAACCCAATTCCGCTGCTACTGGCACTCCTACGGCTGCGGCACCTTTCA
>CAYWKJ010000046.1:0-7629 GCA_964459205.1 uncultured Candidatus Peribacteria bacterium
CACACCCCACCAGAAGCACGGCTGCGATTGTTGTAAGTAGGAGGTGTTTCATTTGCCTTCAGCTTTCAATTCTTCACCCGTCTTGCCGCCGTGTTTACGGAGGAGTGCGGCGAGTTCGGGTCGGTTAAATGTGTTGGCCCAATCAAGCGGTGTTTTGTCAGTAAGATTCTTCGCATTCACATTCACGCCATTGGCGATTAGTAGTTCGATGATTTCCTTGTGACCTTTTTGAGCCGCATAGTGCAAAGCAGTCATATCAGCCCAACCTGCATCTTTCGCATTAACATTCGCCCCATCAGTTATTGCTTGTTTGACGGCTGCGATAGCAGTGTGAATGTTTCCATTTTTGGCAGCTTCAAGTAGCGCGCGATTTGCTTGTGGTTTGCTGATTTTGCGGTTGGTGTCAGCGGCTCTCAATTCTGCAACCGTCTTGCCTCCGTGTTTGCGAAGGAGGTCGGCGGTTTCGTTTTTTCCGCGCTTAATGGCCCAATCGAGCGGTGTTCCGCCAACGAATTGATTTTGATCCTTCACATTCAAATCCGCACCTTTGGCGATAAGCAGTTCGGCAATTTCATTGTGACCTCCTTCCGCGGCAAGATGCAAAGGAGTCATCCCCGACCACAGTTCGGACGCCGCATTTACATCCGCACCAGCAGCTAAGTGCTTTTTGACGGCTTCGATGTTTCCTTTTACGATAGCCGTCCAAATGTCGATGTCTGGCGCTTTGGCTGTCTTCGGTACTTGTGTTGCAGCTTCGGCAACTGGTTCGACTGGAGTCGCTTCTGTGGGCCGGGACGATTGCTGTGGCTCACCATCAGTTTTGACTACCGTCGGTTCTGATGACGAAACACGGTTCGAGTCATCTGGGAAAAACATAATCAAACCCATGACTACTACCGCTATGCCTGCTACAGATGCAATGGCCCACTTCACTATCGATGATTTTGATTTCTTACTAGAAGCTGCTTGTGGTGCTGACTCTTGGACTTGGGCTGGTGTAGGTGGAGGTGCAGCCATAGCTGGCACAGCCAAGCTTGCCTTACAGGCAGGGCACTCAATGGTCTGACCCGCAAGTTCTTCAGGTATCTCCAAGCGTTGATTGCAGTTTGAACAAGGTATTTTCATTTTAACTTAGTTTAAAGCTTCCCACACCCCACCAGAAGCACGGCTGCGATTGTTGTGATTAGGAGGTGTTTCATGTCGCCCAAAGCTTAGCTTTTTTTGATTATTTATGCAATGTATTTATCAAGCGGCAAAAGCTTTTAAAAATGGAGCTTTCGGCGCTAAAAACAAATGAGTTGGCCGCATAAAAATTATTTTTTTAATTTGGCCTAATTAGGCAGGGAGCTTTATGGGCCATAATCAGTTCTGATTGTTCCATCGGGCAGTGTGTGTTTGTTGACATATCTGCCTTCTGCCAACGATGCATGATTCGACGACACGGCGGGAAACTTAACCGTGGTTCCCGCCGGAATGATTACGTGATCGACATGGCCGGTGGTGTTTGGTTCGCCGGTGACGCAGTGGATGTGAGTCTTGGAGCCCATGTGCGTGAACACGCCTTGGTCTGACTTGGAGTAAAATCCGATGAGCGACGCTTTGGCCAAGTCCTGCTGCACCTGCACGGCGGCAGCCAAGTGATCCTTGTGCGACTTGGCGTCCTTGGCCAAGCGCGTGCCGTCGATGACGTGCCATTGCAAATCCTCAAACTTCCCCTCAAGCAGAAACGGGAAACGGGTGTCGAGATTCATCCCCGCAACGGCGGCGAGTTGGCCAAGCGCGTCGTCAATTTCCTCGAACGAAATGGGCTGCTCTGTGGTGACACTCTGCCAAGCCGGGACGTCGGCGGACACGAGCAGGGTGGCGGCGGCTTTGGGCGCGGCCGGTATCTCCGCGCGGATCGTGTCGCCGTCCGGGAAAGACAAAACTGTTCGCCCTGCGATAATCGTGATTTCGCCAGAGAGATCTGTCAGGGCACCGACGGCGTAAAGGTTGGGATTGGGCAGGAGCGTGTCCAGCGTCACCATCGTGTCGGTTCGCCCCTGATGAAACATCGCCCGGAGCGCGCCGTGCACCTGCACACCGTCTTCGTCAGAGTGCAGCTTGACCAACGGCTTGGCCTCGTCGCCCCCGGAGCAACCGAGTAACAGATAAACAGGCAGGATCGTGGCGAGCAGTTTGGTTGGAATATTAGTCATGAGAGATGAGTTGCGGCTGAATCGGTTTGTTCTTCACCGGCCCTAGCAAATGACCGACGGCCCAATACTGGCCGAGCTTCGTGGGCCATGACCAAGATGTACCGTCGTCATTGGAGGTGGTCACCCCACCCCACCAGTACCACGGCTGCGATTGTTGTTATTAGGAGGTGTTTCATGTCGCCCAAAGCTTAGATTTATTGATTATTTATGCAATGTATTTATCAAGCGGCAAAAGCTCTGAGAAGGGAGCTTTCGGCGCTAAAAACCTATCACCTAGCCGCATAAATTTTTCTTTTTTAATTTGGCCTGATTAAACAGGGAGCTTTCGGCGTTTTATTTCTTTTCAGTTTTTAATTCTTCAGCTGCTGTATTTGCGGAGTAGTAAAGCTCACAAGGCTATTTCGCTTGGTAACGGGGACCAATTGTAAGGCTGCTATGCCCGTATCCTACACGTAAGAACTTTGGGTTTTTTCTGAGTTCGTAATCGCCTATCACATCAAATACTTCAATACGGGCTGAAGTTGCTGACCCGACAAAAAGTTTATCACCCTGAGGGGTGAACTCTATCCCTTGTCCTATTGCTTTAGCATCAATTGTATAGAGTAGTCGAGCTGGTTTGGATGCAATATCTATCACTCCAATACAATTTGTCGGCTTCCCGAGACCAGTAACAACTGCCATTTTACCATTTGGATGAAAAGCAAAGCTTTCTACTCCATCTGCGACTTGTTTGATCACACTAGTAATAGCTGGTTTATCCAATGTTAAGTCAACAATAGGTATATCACAAAAATCAAGTCCGCTAGGGACGGAACGCTGGCAAATTAAAGCAATTTTACCATCTAGGCTAATTCTTAGAATCATAGATGTGTCTAATAGTTTTGTGTCTACTCCATCTGCAATTTCAACCGTGCTAAGGTGTTTAATTACATTATTTTCCATTGAATACCATTGGACAGTACATGTTTCTTCTTTTCCATGGTTTTGAGTTGCAATTATTCGCTTTCCATTAGGGCTTATCCAAAAACAGGGATGTCCATGTTTTTGTGGGTTTTTGCTAACTAAAACTAAGTTTTGATTTTCTATTTTAAAAACATAGAAATTTTCTGATGCCCCTACAACAAAATGCTCTCCATCTGGGTGCGCCAGTATATGAAAAGGATAATCATTGAATAGCACTCGATGAACGATTTTGTAATCTGGTTTTGATAAATCAATTAACGATACCATATTGGCTCGATGAGCAGGCAGTATCTGCCGACGTAACAATTCCGGAGTTAAATCTTTGTTAGTTAATGGAACACCTTTCGGATAAACAATGCTTGAAAAACGGCTGTTTCTAAACCCGTGGTTTGCAATCAAGCCGTATCTTCCATTTTTTGACATAGCCATAGAAGGAGTGCCCCAAATTGTAACTGGAGCTCTGTCGTACACTGTTTTGATAATTGGAGGATGATCAGGGCCAAGCTGGATAACTGTAAATGAGTCCTTACGCTTCAAATTCCAATCTGCTAGACCATCTGGCGTAGTAAGATCAAATGGAGCGGTCTCTCCATCATTAGCACTTAGAAGTGTTATTGGTGTTTGGGTTGTAAGGTAGGGATGATCTTGAGCAAAAATGTTTATAGTTAAGCCTAAGATAATGATTAATAAGAATATTCGTTTCATGAGCGCCAAAGCTTAGCTTTTTTGATTATTCTGGCAATGGCTATATTAGCGGCGGGAAAGGGCAGTTTAATGCCCGATAATCACTGAATTGATTGATGAATTAGATTAAGTAACTAATATAGAGAGATTTAAGTCAATTTTCGCCGAAAGTAACCAATTCTTTAAGACATGGTACTGTTTTTGGCCGATTTGGCCTGAGAAAAAAACTTAATAAAAACGCTATTTTAAGCTTGCAAAAAGTACCCAGTATAGTAACCTTTTTGAAGTTACCAATAGGGGTAACACTTGGTACTAAAAACTAAAACAAATGACTAACTCAGTAACATTCAATGTGGAATACAAACCACAGGGCCGGAGCACCGAAACCTATCGTCACGTGAAGGTGATCGGTTACTACGGAAGTAACGACTACAAAAACCTCGGAATGACCGTGGTAGTGCCCGACAGAATCAGCGGGAAAGACCCGGGCATCCGGCGCATGGACTACACCCAGATTAAATCCTTCGAAGTGGAGGTGGCTCGATGAGCCACTCTCCCATTCGTTGGGGCTACCACCGCGTTAGCACCGTTCACGGCCAGTCCCTTGAGCTTGGGCGTCAGGAGTTAATCGACGCCGGGATCCCGGCGGACAAGATCTGGAGTGAGCAAGTATCTGGTAAGTCCAAAGAGAATCGCCCTGAGTTGAAGGCTATGCTGAAGGCGCTTCAACCGGGCATTGAAATTAACGTATGCAAGCTCGATAGGTTGGCCAGAAATGTCAAAGATCTGCTTGAGATAGCCGAGAAGATTAAAAAAGCCGGGGCTACATTGAACATTCTCGATTTGAAGATCGACACCAGTAGCCCAGTCGGCGAGTTGATACTAACGGTGATCGGCGCAGTAGCGCAGCTTGAAAGATCCACTATTAGGATTCGCACGAAAGCCGGGATAGAGGCCTACCGCGCCAAAGGCGGCAAGATGGGGCCGAAGCCGAAGCCGGAGCGCGATTCTAGGATCCGTAAAAAGGTCAAGGGAGGTATGTCTTGGGTCGAGGTGGCAGAAGACGAGGGCGTATCAAGGCAGACTGTTTATCGGGTAATGCACAAAGACACTGCCATCGAGCACCGGAAGAACGAGTTGATGCGGAAGCATGAAACAAAAACTCCCTCCGCCGCCAAACCTCCGAAGAGGGAAAAAAAGACGACGAAGGAAGAGGTGGGCGACTAAACCCACCCGTGGCGAAGTTAAAATCTCATTTGAATTATTGCAAGGCGGCTGAATTGCCGCCTTTTTTCATGCTAAAAACCTCTGCTGCCAGTTGATAAAAATTATTTTTTTGGGAACCGGTTAAGAAGTGTAATTTATCATGACATGGAAACACCTAAGAAGCGTTGGCGCTTAACATGGGCGGAGCACTGTCGGACATTAGCACAGCACGGACTACGTTTTATTTCTAGCGCCGGAGGTATCAACCACTACTCAAGGATGCCGATTGAGCTAATGGCTTCCACGAATGAACTCATTAGCTCATTGGAGCGATACAGCAAAAGTTACGAGGCTTGGATCAAGAGCGGCGCAGTGAAGAACCCTGAGAAATTTTTGCCGAAGGAGTCTTAATCGACAGAAGAAGAAAACCCCGCCAGCCGAGGCCGACGAGGTTCCAACTATGAAAAAATGAACTACTCAGTGGAATCTGACAGGCGTTGCCCTTCGAAGTTCAAACAAAACCCGCAGCAGCGGCAAGGGTAAGGGGTGCCGAAATTCTCTTTCTTTTTGGTTTTCACAGAAACGCAGGTGTGCAGGGGGTGCATCAGGCTCATGGTCTAAGCCAATTTCTGGACTCCAGTTTGTTCACATTACTTTTTCAAAAATACTAATTTGAGGAAGTGCTGCACAAGTTTCGCTTTTGGCGTAATTTGAAAAGTTACGATTTTGAAGGTTGGCGAAACCGCCCGAAATACAAATTGATTATTATGGCGCAGCCATGCGGCGACTGTGAACAACTTCGCAAAAAGAATAGTGAAAGCCTGAGAGGATCATCCTTCCGGCTTTTTCTTTGTATATGGACAAAGGGATTCGTTTGTGGATATACGCGCAGCCTGAACAGAAGAATGATAAAAACTCATCGATTCCTTCGTAAAAATGAAATTTATGTTTTTAACGGTGGATGTCGGCGAAGAGCGTTAAATAAACACAGAGCTTTTCGAGCTATAAGGATTGCCTGAAAAAGGGATAAAACTCATCTGGCAACTTCCCCGGAGTATTGGTATTATTCGCCCGGAAAAGGCACAGTCATCATGAAAAACATTCATTATTACATCATTACTGCTGCTCTGGTCGCGTTGGCACCACTTGCTCGGGCCGAGCACAAAACATCGTACGGCATTTATGGAACATCCCTGAAGGCCAAGACGGAGAAGCCGGACATCTTCGGCCGAACCAAGACCACGTACAAAAGCAACTCGTACAAGACGCTTGGAACGAGTGTGAGTCAGAAACCCGATATCTTTGGCCGAACTAAAACAACCTACAAGGACAGCACCTACAAGACACTGGGGACGACAGTGACGAAAAAGCCGGATATCTTTGGCCGAAAGAAAACAGAGATTAAAGACAAGTACGGACGTGTCTTAGGAACGGCCGTTACTGAGAAGCCGGATATCTTTGGCCGAATTAAGACCACGTACAAAGACAAGTACGGGCGTAAAGTGGGTTCAGCGACAACGGAGAAACCAGATATTTTTGGCAATCGTAAGACAACTCACAAAGGGCATAACCCGTTTAATTTTTTTAAGAAAAAGAAATGAATAATAATGGCTAGATTTCACTGCGCATATTCATCGTCCGGATCTTCGCTCGGGAAAGAAAGGACTATTGAAGCTAAAGATCATAAAGAAGCATATACAAAATTTGTGAAAGAAGTCTCTTTGGAGGCTAAGACAGTTTATGTGCGCAAAGGTTTTTTTGGACTATTTCAGGAATTTAAAGATCATATCGACGAAATCAACCAACTAGAGAAAAAAGAAAGGCTTGCAAAAGAAATCGAGCAAAGAGAGTTGCAAAAAAAAGAAGATTTAGATGATGCAATAAAAGCCAATAAAAGAATAATTATTGAGAGAGAAAATTTAGAAAAATCAGCAGAGGAAAGAAAATTGAAAGTTGAGAACACTGAATTAGTTGATGTTCTCGACATGCTAAAGGAGATAAACGAGAATATTAAATCCTATGGCTCTAGAATTCTTTGGATGCTATTTGCAATAGCAATGGGAATTATGGGAATTAAATTCCTATTAGATTAGGTAATCTAACCAATGCCATATTACCAATGTCCAAAATGCAGCGGCCGGGATACGTATGAAGGCACGGAGTTGGTGAGTGGTAGCAAGGGCGGGGGTGCAATCATTGGCCCCGAAAATGATTTAGGCTTTTCGCCAGTTGTTGGTGTTGGTGGCCGAACAGCCACCAACGAACAGACAGTTGTTAAGTGCAAAGTATGCGATATCAATTTAGGTCAGAAAGACATTCGTTATTCAAAGCAAGAATTAGAACAACTTCAGGCCGCAAAAAAAAATTTAAAGACTAAAAAGAGTATAATATTAGTTTCTGTTATAACTGCTGCTATTGTTGGCTCTATTGTGTTTTTTGGACCCATAAGTAAGATACCCGAAGAACTCATTGAAACAGTCAAAAAACCACGAAAGCTAAGCACTGAAAAACAAAACAAAAAAGAAATGGTTCTTCGACACTTTCAGTGGGTGGAGAGTTGAGGGATTTTCAATTTGCC
>CAYWKJ010000047.1:0-7391 GCA_964459205.1 uncultured Candidatus Peribacteria bacterium
TGTTATAATTAGATAATCGAGTTGCAAATGTTCCTTGAAATCATCTTAGAGAGACACCTGCCTTAGAAAGTGGTTGGCCTCGCTTCATTGCGTCTCCAATGGCTTCCTAAGGTAGCTTCCTCTCTAAGAATCGGATCCAGCGCTGACTAGAAGGGTATGGCTCCCGACGTCATATTTTTCTGCCGGAAACTCATTTAAGGTGAGGGTTTAGAAGCCTTAAAAGGAGGTTTGGGCTAGATAGGTCTGCTTAGGTGGGAAAGATTTATCTCTTCCTGCTTAAGCGATCATAGGGACCTTGGATTTTGAAATTCGCTTTGCGAGTTTCGAAGTTCATATCCTTCATTTCATTTCGGTGAAATGATCTCGTGTTAGTTGCAGATTTGGTTCTTGGGGAGTTTTTTTAAACAACAGATTTGTTGCAAATCAAACGATAGTCACAATACTGACAAGAGAATGGTGATGGCTTAGCCTCAAATTGAGAACTATCAATCGCTGTAGCAACAGTTTCAAGTTCTAATTCAGTATCACTGAGCTGATTTAGAGAACGAGTAGTGGAAATTTTCGTATTATCTCCTAAATAATAAAGAGAAAGCTTGGTAACAGGCAATTTAAGGACTTTTTCGCAGGCCAGAGCGTAAATAGAGAGTTGCAGATCCTTATCAACCTTTTTCTGATCTTGCAGGCGCCCAGTTTTATAATCAATAACCTCATAGGATCCATCTGGTAAACGATCAATGCGATCAATTCGGCCAGAAATTGAGAGCCCAGAAGGAGTTTTTAAGGTAAAGGGCCGCTCCAAATAGGCAGGCACTATCCAACCATTTTCCGAGCTAGTTTCAAAAAATTCCGATAAGATTTTTAGTCCTTCTTCGCGACGGGCCTGATGATGAGCACTGCTTGTATATCCCAGCGGAATCCAGTGTTTTTCATATAATTCATTCAGACGCTTTAAGGAGGGAGTAGCACCCTGTTTAACCTCCTGATAAAAGGCATTAAGGGCATTATGCACGCTGGAGCCAAAACTTAATTGGTGAGAAAGAGGTTCCGCCAACCGGTATAAATATTGAAATTTATAGCGAAGCGGGCAGGTCTGAAAGGTGTTAATACGGCTAAAACTAAGCTTAAGTGGCTGGTGTCTTCGCTCGTAAGTAAACAAAACAGGTTGGTCGCCTAAGCTATCTGTGGCGGCCACGGTCTTAGTAGGAGGTTTCAAATCTACTAACTTATCACCATCCTCGGTGGAGTCCATGAAATTGTGTGCCTCTTTCAGGAAAACAGAAGGTTTCCAGCGTTTTTTGCCATCATAGTAATCACTGTGCGTTAAAAACAAATGTCGCTTGGCTCGCGTGGCCGCCACATAAAAAAGTCTCCTTTCCTCATGTAAATGGGAGGCCTCTTGGTCAACTTGTTCACTTAGTAAATCTTCGGGAACAGTTAAGGGCTCACGCCTTCCAATCGAAGGAAAACGATGTTGAACCAAATCAACTAACAACACAGTATCAAACTCTAATCCCTTAGCTGCGTGCACAGTCAAAATTTTCACAGTATCTGAATCAAGAGCCTCGTCTGGAGGACTAGTTCGGTCTCCCATTTCCTGGCGCGATAATAAATAATCTAAACACTCATTAAGCCGAGGTGATCCTTGGGTTTCTTCAAAAGAGCGAATGATTTGAGAAAATGCAGCAATATTTTGCAACTTTTCCATGGATTCAGGAGTTTCATCCTGTTCCAAGGCCTCTAAATAGCCAGATTTTTTAAGAAAAACTCCCATAATTTGGCTAGTTGCTGAGTCTTTAATCATGGTTTGTAGCTCTTCAAAAAGACTTAAAAAACTCTCTAGAGAAATCTTATTTGGATCAGTTTTGGCAAACAAATCTGGCTCCTTTTCCACTTCTCGCAAAATTTTCAAAAGCGGAGTGGTCGTTGTTTTAGACTTATGCACTAAGCCAACCAAATATTCAGTTTCAAAGGAGAAAATCGACATCGATAAAAATCGAAATAGCGCCACATCATCATAGGGGTTTGCCAAAAGTCGCAGCACAGATAATAAATCTTTCACCTCCGGACGCAGATAAAGACCCTGACTGCCAGAGAAATAATAGGGGATGCCCGCTTGTTTCAAACTCTCTAAAAAGGGGAGAGCGTGAGCCGTGGCGCGCACTAAAATAGCCACATCCCGGTACGAAACTCCTTTAGTCTCATTCAGATAATTCTGAATGTGCTGCGTTACAAAATTCACCTCCTTAGAATAGTGGCTAAAATGAATTGAATGAGGTTTAGGCGCTGGCCCTTCCAGGTTAGAATTCAATTTCTTATCAATCCCAGCGCGGTCCTCTAATCGAAAAGGGTTATTGTTTTGGATAACCGCATAACTTAAATCTAAAACTGGTTGAGTTGAACGATAATTTTCCGTCAACACCACCTTTTTAGCGTCTTTAAAATTCTGCTCAAACTGTAAAATATTACTAAGGGAGGCCCCACGCCATTTATAAATACATTGATCGTCATCGCCCACAACCATTAAATTTTTGTGACTCTCGGAAATCAGCTCTACTAATCTGTTTTGGGCGGTATTAGTATCCTGATATTCATCCACCAAAACATAGCGGAATCGGTCTTTATATTCCTGTAAAATACTAGGCTTTTGCTCCAAAAGATTAACTGCCAAGTACTGTAACGTGGCAAAATCAAGCAACCCTTTTTTTAAAAGTAATTCATCATACTTTTTGTAGGCGCGTGCCAATTCTATAGTTTTAGCAATCTCTTCCTCTTCGCCCTCCATAGTCTCGGCATATTCTAAATAGGCCACGGGAGTCACTAATTCATCCCGCAGATGACCAAAATGGGTTCCCAGAGCCGACAAAAACCGCAAGGGGTTGCCTAAGGGTCGATAGTACTTTAATTCAAACTCAAATAAGTGTTTTTTAAGAAGTAATACTAAATCTGTTTGCGACAAAATTTGATAAGCCGTGTCCAGCCCTATTTCAAGACCTCTTTCTCTCAAAATCGCATCCGCAAAACCATGAAAGGTCTTTGCCCAAAGCTCAGAGTATCCATAGGGGAGTAATACATCTAATCGTTCCTGTACTTCCAAGGCCGCCTTTTCCGTAAAGGTAAGAGCTAAAATTTGCTCCGCACTGGCTGCTTTTGACTCAATTAAATGCAAAATCCGGTGTGTTAAAACGCGCGTTTTACCTGTTCCAGCGCCGGCAATAATAAGAAGAGGGCCATCCTTGTGGGTGACTGCCTCTTTTTGGGCGGAATTTAAGGTTTCTAAAATATTTTGCAAAAATTGGTATTTAAATAAGCCTTTGTACCATAGCAAATTTAACCTGGTTTTTTAAGCACAATAACTTTCCAATTCAGCCAAAATTTCATCTGGAATCTCCTGACCTAGCCAAAAAACCAGAGAAGATTTTTTGCGGCGCTTTTTAGTGGCTTTTTTAAGACAATCTGCTGTTGCGCAAATATAAGCCCCACGCCCTGGAGTTTTCGTAGATCCGGGCGCGTTTATCGTGATTTTTCCCTTAGCTGTCTTTACAACTCTAATCAAGCCTGTTTGGGGGAACTCCTTTAAACAGCCTGTACAACGACGAACCGGGGACGACTTCATAAAAGAAGGGATTATTCTTCCTCAGTCTCGGCAGCTTCTTCAGCCTTTTCTTCCTCCTCATCAGCTGGCTTTTCTTCCTTTTTAGCAGCCGGAGCCTTAAGGGCTTTAATGCTAAGGCCAATACGATGCTCATCAAGATTTACATCAATCACCTTGGCTTCCACAGTTTCGCCCACAGTAAGAACTTCAGCTGGATCCGCAACTTCTTTTCCGTCTTCATGAACAATTTCTGAAAGGTGAATAAGACCGTTAATGTCGTCTGTGAGCTTCATAAAAGCTCCAAACGGGGCCAAGCGAGTGATTTGTCCTTCTACAACGTTGCCAACCTTAAATTTCTTAGCAGCGTCAGCCCAAGGGTCAGCCACTAAGCGCTTCATACTCAAAGAAATCTTATCACCCTCAATTCCAATAATCTGAACCTCAACTTGATCACCAACCTTTCCAAAGTCTGAAGGATCCTTAACATGTCCCCAAGCAATTTCAGAGATATGAACTAGACCTTCCAGGCCGTTGAAAGCCACAAAAATACCAAATTTAACCACGCCACTAATTTTACCTTTAACAGTTGAGCCAATTTTAATAGTTTTAAGCGCAGCTTCACGTTCTTGGTGGAAAGCAGCTCGCTCAGAAAGAATTAATTTACCGTGATCTTTATCTAAGTTAATAATTTTAACAGTAAGTTCAACCCCAACCAGTTTCTTGAGTTTTTGCAGAATAAGATTGGCATCAGCTCCATTAACACGTGGGTAATGGAGAGGGGCAAGTTGTGAAACAGGAATAAATCCCTTAATCCCATCAACCTCAAGCAGAAGGCCACCTTTATTAGCTTCCGTCGCCTTAACAGTAACTGCCTCGTTTTCGTCATGTGCATCAGCAAATCTTTTCCAGGCCCGTTCTTGGCTAGCTTTACGGAGTGAAAGCAGCACAAAACCTTCATCGTTTTCAGATTCAAGCACGCAAGAGAAAACTGGATCACCAACACTAAGTTCTTTCACAGTATTCATGCTGTCCTTAGTCTCGCGACCACTAATAATACCAGTGTTAACACCACCGATATCAACTAAAATACGGTGTTTAGAAACCGAAATAACCGAACCTTCAATAAGTTCTCCGGGTTCCGGAATAATCATACTTGGAGAACTCTTAAGAAGCTCATCCATAGAAATAGTTTGAGTTGCAGCCATAAGCTTAAAGTGGGCAAGGATTAAAAAATAAAAATTCACTTTACTCAGAGTGTCCTTGCAACCTGTTCACTCGAGTAAGCGCGTGGATTATAGGGGAGTTTATCTGATTATGCAAGTTAATTGCCTATTTTTGTCGAGTAAGTTTTCTCTAAGGAAGCGTCACCGAAGGAGAAAGGTTCTCAGAGGATCATGCATCCGATGAGGTTCTTTCCAGCGACCGAGGGAAAGCTTATCGACCTTTAGACCTTTTTCATCTCTAACTCTTGCCCCTTTTTCACTAGTTTAATTTTATCACCTTCTTTAAAGTCTCCTTCAAGGAGTTTTTCAGCCAAGATATCTTCGATTTTATCTTGAATAACGCGACGAGCTGGACGAGCTCCGTAATCTGGATCGTAGCTCAATTTAGCTAATAAATCTAAGGCCCCTGGCGATAATTGAAGGGTAATGGATTTATCTTTTAAGCGTTTTTCAAGATCAGCAATTTGTAATTTAACAATCTTTTTCAAGTGTTCGTGGGTAAGCGGGTGGAAAACAATAATCTTATCAAGGCGATTCAAGAATTCTGGGCGGAAATGATCCTTTAATTCTTTCAAAATATCTTCTTTACGATCATCAAAAGCTTGCTCCGCACGCTTAAGTTCATCAGCCTCTAGGGTGAATCCAATTGGTCCAGCTGATTCAGTTAATTGGCGCGCACCAATGTTAGTGGTGAGAACAATAATAGTATTTTTGAAATCAACTTTGCGTCCTTTTCCATCTGTTAAAACACCGTCCTCTAAAATTTGAAGAAGCATATTCATAACATCCGGATGAGCCTTTTCAATTTCATCAAACAAGACTACAGAGTAAGGTTTGCGACGAACTTTTTCGGTTAACTGACCGCCATCCTCATAACCAACATAACCAGCAGTTGTGCCGGTTAAACGAGAAGCATTGTGTCGTTCCATAAACTCACTCATATCAATCTTAACTAGAGCGTCTTCATCATTATAAACTTCACGGGCCAAAGCTTTAACTAGCTCAGTTTTACCAACACCAGTTGGGCCCATAAAAATAAAGGAAGCAATCGGACGGTTAGGCGTTCCTACGCCCATGCGAGAGCGACGAATAGCCTTAGAAACAGAGTCAATTGCTTCTGTTTGGCCAATAATGCTCTTTTTCAAGAGATTTTCAAGATTCTTAAGACGATCAACATCATCTTTCATTAGTTTAGTTGTTGGGATGCCCGTGCTCTTGGAAAGAACCTGGGCAATATCCTCGGCATTAATATGCCCGCGAAGCTCCTTGGGAACTTTTATGCGGCGCGCAGCTTCAATTTTTTCGGCAAGCTTAAGCTCTTCGGTTCGAAGGTTAGCGGCTTTTTCATAATCTTGCTTAGCCACGGCATCTTCCTTTTGATCAACAATTTTATTAAGCTCTTTTTGAAACTTTCCAACCTGTTGTTTATCGCTTTTGACCTTCATTCCTTTTAAAGAAGCAGCTTCATCCATTAGATCAATCGCCTTATCCGGCAAAAATCTATCGTTTATATAGCGATTAGAAAGGGTGACTGCTGACTCCAAGGCATCATCATCAATTACCAGGCTGTGATGTTCCTCAAAAGCATTCTTAAGCCCCTGTAGAATCTGCAGAGTTTGTTCAGCTGTTGGTTCATCAACCATAACAGTTTGGAAACGACGTTCGAGAGCACTGTCGTTTTCAATATGTTTTCGATACTCATTAGTAGTGGTAGCACCAACAATACGAATATCACCCCGAGAAAGAGCGGGTTTTAAGATGTTAGCAGCATCCAAGCTGCCCTCCGCTGAACCAGCACCAACCACAGTATGAAGTTCATCAATCAAAAGAATTACGTTTTCTTGAGTGGCGGCCTCTTCGATAATTTGTTTAAGTCGTTCCTCAAACTCACCACGATATTTAGTTCCCGCCACAACAGAAGCCATTGGCAAAGAAAGAATGCGTTTATCTAGCATAGAATCAGGCACATTTTCTAGCACAATTGCTTGGGCCAAACCCTCCACTACCGCGGTTTTACCAACACCAGGCTCACCGATTAAAACCGGATTATTTTTGGTTTTTCTCTGCAAAATACTAATTGTACGTTCAATTTCTTTTTCGCGACCAATGATGGGGTCCATTTTGCCGGAGCGATATTTGGCCACTAGATCCTCAGTAAAGTAATCAAGAGCTGGGGTTTTGGATTTATCACCTTTTTGTTTGGTGGAAAAATCTTCTTTTTCCCCACCAGCAATCACACCCTGGAGTCCACTTAAGAAGAATTCCAAAGGATTCATACCTCCTTGTTCACTGCCAGGGACAGCGCCAGCGGTGCCAGCTCCTGGAGTTCCAGGATAACTTTTTTGGCTCCGTTTTAGGTTTTCAAAAGCACTCTCAATTTCCGTTAAAACAGCGCTTGGACGCACCTTCATGTTCTCTAATATAACCGTAGCCGCAGTGTTTTCTTGGCCAACAAGGGCGAAAAGTAAGTGCTCAGTACCCACAAACATATGATTATTACCTTGAGCACATTTAACAGCATCTTCAATAACTTTTTTTGCAAAACCACTTAAACCTCCATTAGAACCTTTACCCTT
>CAYWKJ010000048.1:0-7146 GCA_964459205.1 uncultured Candidatus Peribacteria bacterium
TTGACGGGCGTCGTCACCGAATTTAACTTGTTTAGCCATTTTTATTAAAGTTAAGAATTAATTTTTTAAGAAACAATAGCGAGAACATCACTTTCATTAAGGAAAAGAAGCTCTTTCCCATCGTGTTTGACCTCACTTGGACCATACTTACTAAAAAGAACGACGTCCCCTACCTTAACAGTCATTGGATTTCGTTCACCTTTATCATTTGTTTTACCTGGTCCAACAGCCAGCACCTTCCCTTTTTGAGGTTTTTCTTTGGCGGAATCTGGAAGGACGATTCCAGATGGTGTAGTAGTCTCCTCCTCGAGGCGTTCAACTACCAACCCATCACTAAGCGGTTGTAAACTCATAGTTTTAAGGTTATTGATTATTATATTTTAGCACTAAATAGCAAAGAGTGCTAGCACAGTATAGCGTAGAGTGCTAACGGGTCAAGTTTATTTTGTGGCCAAATTTTAACTAAAAAGTTTTAATAATTAGGCCCTACCCCAAGATCTCTAGCAAGAAAATCTCGTACTCTCTGAACTTTTCGGTTAATTGTTCTTCTAGCCTGCCCCATTTCTGCTTCAAGAGCTTCTATATCAATATCTCCATCCAAAACTTGCTCCCAAACAGGGCCCCAAGCTGATTCTAGGCGAGGACGACCTGATACTTGGCCTTGCATAAAACGCTGACGTGCAGCCTCAACAACTCCTTTCCAATCAACTATTTCTCCAATAGTCGCAGGGTCTCGCTCTTCTTCAATAACTGCGCCCATACTATTCTCATTTTGAGCTTCCATTAACGCTCTATTTGCTATCAAACCTCTCCAAAACAGTTCCTCAATCGCATGAGGAGTTCTTGGATCTAAAGACTTTGCTTGATCACCAAACGCACTCACAAATTTCATAACTACTTCATCACTAGTCTGCAAATAAGCCTCTGTTACCTGCACTAACCAGTCAGCACATGCTTCCATATACACTGTAAAAGTATGTGGATCAGACAAATCCGTATCAGGTTCAACTCCTTCCACTTTAGGAAATCTTAAATCTCCTTGAGACATAGATCTTACTGACATCGGACCAAAACTAGCCCTTTCTTCCTCTCCATCATCTTTTTGCACACCATCTACATCACCATCTGCTCCCTCCACATAAAGACCATCCCAACCATCATGCTCAAACACATCGCAATCAAACTGAACATCATCGTCAGGCAATAAAGAACCTAATCTACCCATATTTAAGTATTTTTAAAAATTACATTGGCAAAAATTATAACAACTAAACAAACCCTGTCAACCCTTCTTCCAATAACCTTCCTACTTAGCCACATCCTCCACCCTAGTTTCCCTTAAAACCTCAATCTTAATTTCACCAGGGTACTGGAGCTTATCTTCAATATCAGAGGCAATGCGGTGTGCCATTTTAGCGGCTTGTAAATCATCCACAACATTAGGCTCTACAAACACTCTAACCTGACGGCCCGCTTGAACAGCATAAGATTTTTTAACTCCTTCGTAATCATTCGCCACATTTTCCACCTCACGCAGACGCTTAATAAAGTTTTCTAAATTATCTTTATCAGCCCCCGGACGAGAACGAGAAATCAAATTAGCAGCCTGAACAATTTTAGCCTCTAAAGATTCCGCCTCAATATCTCCTTCATGAGCCTCTACACAGTGAATAACCTCCTTAGAAAGCCCAAATTTATTCAAAATATCACGACCAATAACCGCGTGTGGCCCTTGAATCTCATGATCTAAGGCTTTTCCAATATCGTGGAGTAATCCTGCCTTACGACACATTTCAACATCAGCTCCAAGCTCTGTAGCCAGCGAAGAAGCCAGCAAAGAAACTTCCATGGAGTGTTTAAGTACATTTTGACCATAAGTAGTCCGGAATTTAAGTCGTCCTAACAATTTAATAAGTGCTGGCGGCAAACCAACTACACCAGTTGCATAAACTGCCTTTTCACCAAGATCCTTAATAAGTTGTCCGACCTCATCCTTAGATTTCTTAATAACCTCCTCAATACGAGCTGGGTGAATTCGACCATCCTCCAGCAAACGTTCCAAAGCAATTTTTGCAATATAACGACGCACTAAATCAAACCCAGAAATCACAATTGAACCTGGAGTATCATCCACAATCACATCAATTCCCGTAAGCTCTTCAAAGGTGTTAATATTACGACCTTCACGACCAATAATACGTCCCTTCATATCATCACTTGGAATGCTAACCGTAGTAGAAGTGGATTCCATCGTAGTCTCAGCCGCATAACGCTGAATCGCATCAACAACAATAGTACGAGCCTTTTCATTAGCCTCATCACGGAGTGATTGCTCAGTCTTTTTAATCTGTTCTACCAAGTCATCTTTGGCCTCTTCTTGCACTTTTTTAAGTAAAAGTTCACGAGCTTCTTCCTTAGATAGACTCGCCACCCGTTCCAGTTGCCCCTTTTGCTGCTCATAAAACTTTTCCACCTCTGCTTTAAGTTCACGCACAGCAGTTACTTTCTTTTCAAGCTCAGAACGAGACTTTTCCGCCTCAGTCATTTTTTTATCAAGAAGTTCCTCCTTTCCAACAATACGCTTCTCAACTTTTTCTAACTGAAGACGTTTTTGGTGTTCTTCCTTTTTAGCGTCTTCTTGAATTTTGAGAGCTCCAGAACGGGCCTCAAAAACAATTTCTTTGGCCTTTGCTTGGGCCTCCTGAAGGTCACGCTTGCGTTGGTCTTGCATGCGCTCTTCTTGTTCACGATTTTTTTGGACACGAATATAACGTCCAGCTCCTCCTCCCGCCACTAAACCAGCGATCAGGAGCAATATTGCAGTAGTTGTCATTAAGTAAGGGGTTAAACTCCCCTCTGCACACCAGTTGCCCCTTTATTTAGGGACATTTTTCAGAATCCGAATTGAACTATATAACAGGTTAATTTGAATCAAAGTCTTTATTCTGTAGGCTATGCAAAGGCTCTTAAAATTACGGCTTCAAAATACTGGTGGTAGCCCGGAAAGTCAAACTGAAAACCGTTCATTTTTTGTTCATTTTTTTGTTAAAACTAGTTCATTTCATTTTGCTAGCGTAAGGGTCCTATATTTCTAACCCTTTACCTATGCGAGTCATTCACTCCATTGCAGGGATCACTTTGAGCCTTTTTTTAGTAACTCCAGCCTTAGCTGCCACCTGGGCCTGGACTAATGAGCCCACCCCCGGGGCTCTTAATCTTTTTTCAGAAGACAATCCCGAAGAGGCTGAAGAAAGCTTTGAAGACGGGGCCCTATCAGAAAACATCATTCTTTCCGAAATCATGCCCAATCCAGAAGGCACAGATACAGATACCGAATGGATCGAAATCTACAATACTGGCACTACAGACATCGATCTCGGCAACTGGTCCCTAGATGACGAAGAAGGTGGCAGCGATCCTTATGTTTTCCCGGCTAATACTGTTATTGAGGCTCAAGATTTTCTTGTAATTTACCGCATCGATTCTGATATAGCACTTAACAATGACAGTGATTCTGTGCAACTTTTTGATTTTGAAGGCACCCTTTTAGATGATGTTACTTATGAAGACAATGCTCCCGAAGGTGAATCTTATGCCCGCATTTTAGTAGAAGACCAAGAAACCGGCTTACTTAGCTTTCTTATCTCCACTGCCCATGCCAAAGCCTCTCCCTCCTGGGAAGAGGCTTCCTGGGATTGGACTAAAGACTTAACTCAAGGCACCACTAACCCTATTTATTATTTTATCGATGGCACTATCCAAGAAATTATTCCTTTTGAAAACACCGTTCGCATCAAAACCGATCAAGAAGAAATGAATGTTTCGCTAAATGAATTAAATATAAACGAAGCCCTTAAAACATCCCTTTTTAAACCTGGAAACCAAATCACTGGCTATGCCAGCCTAAGTTCAAACAACACTTACAAACTACAACGTCTTAATAATAATAATGAATCTATAAATCCTTCCCCAATTGCCTCAACTAACCGGTTAAAACAACTTTCTTTACTCGGACTCTTTATTGGATTCGGCCTCCTTGGCATACGTAAACTTCACAAAATAAAAAGGCCAAGCAAGCTTGGGCCTCTTTAATTCAAGTTTGAGTGGTGCTTTATGAGCAGCATCCTCCTCCTCCGCATCCTCCGTCCATGGTAATTAGGTTAAATTTTATAGAGCGTTAAAAATATTACCATACAAAGCCCTTCCTCTCAACAGGCACCAGGTGGTAGAATTCAAATATGAAGAAAGTCATCAAACGCGACGGAAGGGTTGCCTCCTTCGACGCTGAAAAAATTACGGAAGCAGTATGGAAAGCAGCCCAAGCTGTAGGCGGCAATGATCATGCCATTGCCGAAACAATCTGCCAAAAAGTCATCACAATTCTCAAAGAAACATTCCAAAAAGATCACTACCCTACCGTGGAACAAGTACAAGACCTAGTCGAGAAAATCCTCATCGAAGAAGGCCACGCCAAAACTGCTAAAACGTACATTCTTTATCGTCATAAACGCACTGAAAAGCGCCGTTTACAGGAGAAATTAATCGGATCAGCCACCAAACTACCACTCTCTATTGCTGGTTTAGAAATATTTGAAAAAAAATTCAAAAAAACACCTGAAGAACTTTTCCAAAACGTAGCCAAACGCCTGAGTAATAACAAAAAAGAAGAAGCTCTTTTTTATAAACTTTTAAGTGAGCTTAAATTTTTGCCACACCCTCATATTTTGCAAAACGCTGAAGAAGAAGGATGTTGTTTTTTCCATGAATTTGTTATTCCAATCCAAGATAACCTGCTTGACCATCTAAAAAATGGCGCTCAGCTCATGCAAGATGGCGCTAGCTTAACCATTAATCTGACAGAAACAAATAAACCAGCTAGCGTACTTAAACTTTTTCAAAGTACAGCTGAGCTTTATGCGACCCAACCAAATCTAGCCATTCTTCCGCCTGATCATCCTAAAAAATTAAGCGTACTTAGATTAAAAGCAGACGAACACAGTTATTTTGAAATCCTAGAAGAAAACGAATCTATTCTCCCGGAAAGCTCACTCCCCGCAAAAACTTACGAACCAGTAGCTTTAGGATGGATAAACCTAAAAACTGTAAAAACTAAAGATTTACGAGAAACCGCCAAGTTAGCCAGCATTTTCCTCAAGCGTGTTTTTGAAAAAAGCACCTATCCCCTGCCAGAAATTGAAGAAAAGGCAGAAAACAAATCTTATAGCTTAGGCTTAATGGGACTTGCCGAAACCCTATACCAAGAAAAAATCCCATATAACTCATATGGCGCTGGCGTATTTGTGCAAAACCTACTTGGAAAACTCCAAAACCTATCAGTTAATCTGATTGGGAACTCAATTATTGCTGATATTTTTGACACCACTAACGGCATCGAACCATTCAGCAAACAAACCCATTTAGAAAAAATCGCTATTGAACAAGGATTTCACTCCCCGCGCCTAATGACCGCCATTGCCCAAGCCGGATCTTTTCAGCCTTTTACCAAAGAAATCCCCGAAAACACCCGCGAAATTGTCTTAACATTAAAAGATTTAGAACAAACTTTTCCCCGCGAACATCGTTCACTTCAGAAAAGCCTGTTGCATAAAGTCGAAAAATGGGTTACAACATAAACTCCTAAATTAACCCATTCCCATGGCTGCAGGAAACGAGGCCCTCGCAAAAGACCGCCTCAACCAATTAGAAGGGCACGATGTCAGTGAATTGCGCAGCAATAAAGAAATGGCTGATGAGCATTCCGGAAAAGTTTTAGATATGGAGGCTGGAAAAATCCGCCACGACCTTTTAGAACGCATGAATCGCGAAAAAGGGGTTATTTCTAAAGACGAAAAAAAGGACTGGAAAAATAAACTTGATGATTCAGTTTATGATTTAAGCCGACTCCGATCTGTAAAAGAAGATTTCGAAGAACACTGGCGTCGCTCAGTAGAGCTTCGCAA
Source organism: uncultured Candidatus Peribacteria bacterium (assembly GCA_964459205.1). Classification (GTDB taxonomy): domain Bacteria; phylum Patescibacteriota; class Gracilibacteria; order UBA1369; family UBA12473; genus JABJMC01. Next base: position 5,961 of record CAYWKJ010000048.1, read on the forward strand.
ACAGTTTGAAGGCAAATTAGGTGGTGCCCACAGCGAAGGAATGCTTAAACAGGGTGAACAAGAGCGTTTAGCTGAATCCTTTACCGAAAGTGGTCTCAAAGCCAAAGAAAAAGCCATCCAGGAATTAGAAAAAGAACTAGACAATCGGCACCGTGAACTCAAAAAATTCCTAAAATTAGAAAAAGTAGTTCAACAAAAACGCCGTGATTCACTTGAGGGTGCTGAAAACTACGATAAAAAATTAGAAGTATTAGAATCTGCAGAAAAAGAAAACCAAACTTATCAAAAATATCGCCAAATATTTAAAAAACACGCTGATAAAATTGGCAAAAAAACCACTGCTGAATATTTAGAATGGTTTTTAACTCTATCGGAAAGTGAACAAAAATCTGCTCTTAACAAAGCAGAAAAAGATGACATTGAGCCACGAGTTGAGCTTTTTGACATTCATAAGGAACTCCCTAAAGAACACCAAGATTCTAATTTTAAAGAATGGGGTCTAACTCGCCGTGAACAATACTTAAACGACACCGAACGCAAACTAGAACGCAATTATCGCAAACTTCTACGCCAAGATGCCACCGGCGTCTTTAGCAAAGAAACCATCCATTTCTGCGAACAAAATTTTAATAAAAAAGACCCCAAACTTGGGGAACGACTCAAACATAAAATAATGTTCTTAGAAGCACTCCCGGGTCAAATTAAAACTGAAAAGAAACTTTGGGATCAATTTGAAAAATTCGACCCAGCCATTCAAGACATGCTGGAAGAAGAATTCTCTGAATCAAATTTTGAAGATAAGAAAAAAATCCTTTCTTCTAAGGCCCCTAAAATTGCCAATCAATACGGAAAACTACTAAACAAACTCAATAATAAGCTAGATCCTCATATCGCAGAATCTATTCGATCAGATTTTGAAAAAACAAAAACCCTTGAGAAAAAGGGTGATGTAATCAAAGAAGGTGAAGCCTTTCAAAAATCTAAAAACCGTTACTTTGCTAAGTGGAAAAAGAACGCCGCTGTATTTAAATCTGACGTTGGTATATACGAAAAATGGTATGCCGAAAATGTGAATTCAGCCGAAGATGCTCAAAAACAAGAGCCTAAGCTAGATGACATGATCGCCGCCCGCAAAAAAATCCACAAAGCCGTTGAAAAACTACCAGCACACTTACGCGACCGAATG
>CAYWKJ010000049.1:0-7056 GCA_964459205.1 uncultured Candidatus Peribacteria bacterium
CTTTCCAGGCACCCATTTTTGAAAAAGAAGGCTTTGAAGCTGATGACATGATCGCCACGATTGCTAAAAAAATGCCTGATTATCCTGATACTGAGCTGATTATTTTGACGGGAGATATGGATTTAACTCAATTAATTACAGATAAAGTGAAGGTTGTGGCTCCGATTTCGGGATTTAATGAGGTAAAAACTTATGACGCAGAGGCTGTACAAGAAAAATACGGCATTCGTCCGGATCAAATGGTGGATTACAAATCCTTAGTAGGGGATACCAGTGATAATATTTCTGGGGTGCCAGGAATTGGCAAAAAAACCGCAGCCAAGCTGCTGCAAGAATATGAAACCTTGGATGGTATTTATGAGAATCTGAGCGAGCTAAAAGGCGCTGTTTTGAATAAATTAGAATTTGGTCGTGAGCTGGCATACAAATCGCAACACTTAGTTCAGCTTAGATTTGATGCGCCACTGGAATTTGATTTAGAAGCTTGTCGCACGCACGATGTTGATAGCGGGCAAGTAAGGCTCTTGTTTGGTGAATTGGAGTTCCGATCATTGCTCCAAAAATTTGATGGACTGCAAGCTGAGTGGCAAACAGTGAATCAACAGGCATTGTTTTAGGCATAATCTTTCCTTGTCTTTTGTTGGAAATTATTGCGTAATCATATTTTGAAATGGGCTAACCAAGAGATTAGTTATTTTTGGCTTATATAAGGCTAAAATCGTGATTTAGTGATTTTTAAGGTTTTTTAAAAAAATTTGTTTAAATTTGGGCGGGGTAGAGTTTTAAGGTTATAAACATTTTTCTTAATTAACAGGTTTAGATTAAGGCTTCTGTATAATTAATTTATTCACCTCTAAATCCGCGTAATAAATTTGTTCGCAAAAAGGGCTTAATTTTGACCCGCAAAAACCTTGTTTTTTGGCTTTTTTAAGGGGTTTTTTCGACCTTGCTGTTTTCCTGTTTTTTGGCTTGTTTAGCCCCTAAAACCTGCATCACTTTTTTGTACAAATGGCTTAAATAAGCGCTTTTTGCTGCTAAAAGCTCTTGCATTGGCTAATTCCATCATTTATAGTCGCCCCACAGATTTTGACCATTAATCTTTTCATCCATGGCAAAAAGTCATGTTATTGCTGGTCTGGATATTGGTAGCTCCAAGATTCGGACTGTCGTAGGAACCCTCGGAGAGAAATCTTCGGACCTTAATATTATTGGCGTTGGTGTAGCCCCTTCCATGGGATTACGTAAAGGTCGCGTCATTGATGTGGAGGAAGCTATTAATAGTATTTCCTCATCACTAGAAGATGCTGAACGCATGTCTGGTGAGCCCATCAATCATATCTTCCTCGGGATTGGGGGAGCGCACTTGGAATCTATGGATTCTAAGGGTGTTATTGCTGTCCCTGATGGCAATGAGATTACTGAAGCTGATGTTGATCGTGTATTAGAAGCTGCCCAGGCTGTTTCTATTCCTTCGAATCGACGAATTCTTCGCATTATTCCTAAGAACTTTACGGTTGATGAACAAAAAGGAATTAAGTATCCAGTTGGCATGACTGGTATTCGCTTGGAAGTTGAGGCTCATCTTGTAACTGGCCTTACTCCAGCGATTGCTAATATTGAAAAATGTGTGCACCAAGCTGGTGTGGATGTTGACGATATTATTCCATCTGGCCTGGCAGCCGCTGAGTCTGTTCTTTCTAAGCGCCAAAAAGAACTTGGCGTTGTAGTAATAGACATTGGTTGCGGTGGAACTTCAGTTGTGGTTTTCGAAGAAGGAACAACTCTTCATACAGCAACTATTCCAGTCGGAGGAGAAAGTGTAACCAATGATATTGCTATTGGTCTTCGCACTTCAATCGATACCGCTGACAAGATTAAGATTGAATATGGATCTTGTACTCCAGAAGATATTAACGAACGTGAAACCATTGATCTTTCGCTTATGAGCAAGATTGATACCCAAACTGTTTCTAAGAGACACATGTCTGAAATTATTCAGGCTCGTTATCATGAGATTTTTGTTCTTGTTAAAGATGAACTTGCTAAAATTAACCGTGACGGCATGCTCCCAGCCGGTGTTGTACTCACTGGTGCTGGTGTAAAGATGCCGGGAACTGTTGATTTAGCTCGTGAAACCTTGAATTTACCAGTTCAAGTTGGTTTCCCACAAAACTTTGAAGGTGTAGTAGATAAGATTGATGACCCTGCTTATTCTACTGCGATTGGGCTCGCTATTTGGGGCTCTCGTTTTGAGGGACACTCTTACCGTTTAGACTTCCGCAGCCTTAACCTTGGTAAAGCGCTTCATGGCGTTAAAGGTTGGGTGCGCAGTTTACTTCCTTAATTACCTAATTGATTAAAAGGCCCTCCCGACCTTTATTAGTCACTAAAACTCCTAACCCATGGCTTCTCAAAAAAAGGACGACCAAGACGCAGCATTGCGTAATTTATTCTCATCTTCTTCTCCAAAACGGCACAATATGGAGGTAACTCCAGATATCACGCCGGTAGCTCAAATCAAAGTTCTTGGTTTGGGTGGAGGCGGAGGAAACGCTGTGAACAGAATGGTTAAATCCAATGTTCGCGGTATTGAATTTGTAACTGTAAACACAGATTCACAGGCCCTTTATCACGCTGAGGCTCCTAATAAAATTAATATTGGGAAAGCAACAACGCGTGGACTCGGTGCTGGTGCTAACCCAGAGGTTGGTAAACAAGCGGCCGAAGAAAGTTCCGAAGAAATCAAAGCAATGCTTCAAGGTGCAGACATGGTGTTTGTTACCTGTGGGCTGGGAGGTGGCACCGGAACCGGTGGCGCTCCTGTTATTGCTGAAATTGCGAAAGAGCTTGGAATTCTAACTGTTGGCGTAGTTACTAAACCTTTCTCATTTGAAGGTGCTCGTCGCAAAGTCCAAGCTGAAGAAGGTCTTGAAAATCTAAAGAACAAAGTGGACACGCTTATTACCATTCCAAATGACAAGATTCTTTCACTTATCGACAAAAAAACTCCTTTGATGGATGCTTTCACAGTTGTGGATGATGTTCTTCGTCAAGGTGTTCAAGGTATTGCTGATTTGATTACTGTTCATGGAATGATTAATGTGGACTTCGCTGATGTGAAGACTGTGATGGAAAATGCTGGTTCAGCCCTGATGGGAATTGGCTATGGAACTGGAGAAAATCGGGCCGCCGAAGCTGCTAAGGCAGCGATCGAAAGCCCACTTCTTGAGCTTGATATTGTTGGCGCGAAAGGAATTCTCTTCAATATTACCGGAGGAAATGACCTTTCTATGTTCGAAGTTGATGAAGCTGCTCGTATTATTACCGAAGCGGCTGACCCAGATGCCAACATTATCTTTGGTGCCGTGGTAAATGATTCTTACACCGGTGAAATCAAGGTTACAGTTGTTGCGACTGGCTTTGATGAAAGCAAACGTGGCGGAGCCACTATGTTCCGTGGTGGAATTGAAAATCGTGCTTCTAGTGGCAGCAGCAGATCTTCTAGCGCTGCAACTAGCAACACCGAAGAAGCTGTGCAAACAAAATCTGCGGAAAATGAACTGGATATTCCAGCTTTCATTCGTCGCAGCATGACAAAATAATCTTAAAAGGAGAGGCTTTTCCTTTCGTCAAGTGTCGTATGGGGACCCCAACCCCATACTCACAAAATTGACTCAAGAAATAATCCTCTCCTTTTTGTTTATCCATCATCCTGAGTGAATGTGCTAATATTTCGTCATGAAAGAATCTTTGTTTCAATCTAAGGCCTGGGGGGAGTTTCAGGCGCAAATCCCGTCTCGGGGCAAATATTGGGCCTTAACAGCGAAAGGAGGAAAGGCCTTGGTGGTCCGACACGCGCTGCCGTTTGGTTTATGCTGGTTTTCTGTGGAACGAGGGCCAATTCTAACGCATAAAGAGGCGTGGAAGGAGTTACTAGTGCAAATTAAAGACCTGGCACGCCAGGAAAAAGCGGTTTATTTGCGTGTTGAGCCGCCAGTAGGCCTGAAATTAACAGATGGGAGAAAGGCTCATGCCCATTACCAACCCGAGTGGACCCTGCGCGTGAATTTGGAGGGTTCTTTAGATGATACTCTGGCTCAAATGAAGCAAAAAGGGCGGTATAACATTCGAGTGGCCGAGAAAAAAGGGGTTACTGTAAAAGGGTCTCAGGATGTGGCTGCTTTTTATGAGATCCTTAAAAAAACTGGCGGGCGTGATGGGTTTCATATTCACCCCCAAAGCTATTATGAAAAATTCTTAGAGGCGGCAACAAAAGACAACTTTGGAAAATTATATTTAGCAGAACATGAAGGCCAGGTGATAGCCGGAATTTTGGTGACTTTTTATGGCGACACTGGAACTTATTATTATGGTGCATCTGATCATGAGAAGCGATCTTTAATGGCGCCTTATTTACTGCAATGGACAGCCATGCAAGATGCTAAAGAAAGAGGCTGTAAATGGTATGACTTTTTAGGTATTGCTCCGCCAAATAAACCTAAACACCCCTGGGCCGGGATCACCCAGTTCAAACGAAAATTCGGCGGAGAAATTGTTGAATATCCAAAAGCACGCGAATACGTATTCAAGCCACTTTGGTATTTGTTAATGCGTCTTAAAAAGCGCTTTTAAGCATGATACTCAAACTGACACCTGATATCGCTAGAGGCGGCATAGCTGTTGGTTTCTAGGCGCACATCATTGGCTCGATAGATGCCTGGATCGGAATATTCATCAGCAACCCATTGTGCTTGTAGCAAAACATCTATGTTGTCGCTAATGGACAGGTCTTGTCTGTTTTTATCAAACATAAGTTGTCCGTCTACGCCGGTGCGAAGAGCCTCAAACTCATCTTGGACAAATCTGATAGCGCCGATGTAGCGCTCAGCCTCAGTGGCAGTGTTGATTTTATGAGCTCTGCCAAAATGTTCTTTGGTGGCTTGGCGTAATTCTTGTCTTTGCTTGGCAGGACCAAGCTGTCTCAACCCGGTTAAGGAATCTACAAAATGTAATCCGTCTTTGTAATTAATATCCATTAATAATTCTAGTTCGCCTGGTTTTAGCTTAATGCCTTTTGCTTTAGCGCGAGCTTTATCACGCATGCGTTCGACGAAAATACTCTTTTGAGTGGCAAGATAATCTTTTGGTATTTGCTCAACCTCTTTTTTGTCACCAACTCTTTCTGTGGAGCGGCGAGCTGTGTCCGGACGCTCGTGGGAATGATCGTCTGCGTGGGTATGAGGATGATCATGATCAGCGCTGTCTGTTGTTCTCCGACGACCAAAGCCGCCAAGCCGATCGGCAATACCAGCGGAAACTCCTCCACGCGTAACTAATCGTTCATAACGACGTCTTTCTCTTTCCATTTTTGCCCCATTGATACTAAAGGCAACTGTTAAGCCGGGCATATCTAGTGAAATAGAAACCATGCCTCTGCTCTTTTCTAAAATCAAAGCTGATTCAAATAAGCCAGTGGCAGCATCTTCTTTGGTAGTAATAAGTATTTGCCCTTCGGAGCTACTTTCTACGCGAACTAATCCGCCAAAAAAGTCTTTACTCTCGCCAACGCCAATGCCCCAGCCGTCACCTTCTTGAAAGTCTAAAATAGCCATTATTTTTGAAAAATGATCTGGGTTGGCGTTTGCTAGGTCTGGGCCTAACAAGAATCTAATTGGTCCTCCGGAGGCAATTGCTACTAGTTTTTCTTGAATTGCCGCTTCTTGTACCGCTTCTTGCAGAGCTTCTGTGTCGCTTACGATTCCAATTAAATCTTGAACATCTTCGTCGTTTCTAATGTTATCTTGAATCCGTTCGATTAATGGCTGTAATACGCTGGCTAGTTCGTCTGTGTTGAGGTCTAAATGGAAGGAGACACCTGGGAGACTCAAATTTACAATGTATTCCTCTGGGGTTGGGTTCTCCAGACTAAGCTCTGCATCCATGGTGAACCATTCATCGCTTTCTTGGCTTTCGATTGAAAGTCCATTTTCTCCAATTGCTTTTATCACTACATTATCGCCAAAAAATCTTTGTGGCCCACCTTCGTAAAGAACATCAAACCAATCTTCTTGGTCAAGAAACTCTGCTAAGCGATCTATTTCTTGCCTTACTTTTAATGGTAAAACTACTTCACCTCCAGCGACTACCACATCGGAAATACCTCCTAAATCTGGAAGAACTCCTTTATCTGGCCTTTCGACATCTGGAGCATCTGGGGCTTCTGTGTCATCGAGACTAGCGTCGCCATCCGGGTTTAGGTATTTTTCTTTTTGAGCTTCGTACTTATCTTTATCGTCAGCGGCCACGTCAGGATTAGTGACTAATCGACGTTTGGCAACCTCAATTACGCTTGGCGCAATGGTAATGCCTCCAGTGGCATTGTTAGCAGCTTGCTCCAGTCTTTCGTATAAATTCTCCGCACCTCCTAAGGCGCCTGGGTTTAAGGAACCGCCATGGGCATCTCTTAAATGTTCTACTCCAGTACTATCAATGACTGCCATTACAGAATGAACATGACTATCATCATTTTCTTGCTCATGGTCAGCGAGCATTCTAGAAATTGCATCTCCTACCCCGGCAATCTTACGCTGGTCTTTGCCGATTACCTCTGGTCTTGGAGTAGATCCTAAGGAGCCCGGGGTTTCTGGAGTTTCTACTCCCGAAGCACCTGACGTGTCAGTCGCGTGTGCGTCTGGGACAATTGGCCTTACACTAGCTGGATCTGGATCTGTGCCAATGGTCGAAATGGGCGAAGGAACATCTCTCCCTTCAGGCTCTTCTTCGTCTTTTTCTGCCGCCTCTGCTTGGGCAGCAAGAGCGGCCTCAATGGCTTCCTCTAAGGTTGTGATTTTTTCTAGGGCAGCTTCTGTGTCGGCCTTGTCAGTGGCTGAGTCTTCTAAAATTTCTCTGATTTCTTTTAGCTCAGCCAAGAGAGGTCCTTTTGCGTCCTCTTCTTCAAGGGTATGAATTTTTCTAGTAAGAGGCTCAAGCTGATCTAAGCCTTGGTCTTTTTGGTGTTCAAGATGTTTTTTGGCAACTTCGACTATAAAGGCTTCT
>CAYWKJ010000050.1:0-6686 GCA_964459205.1 uncultured Candidatus Peribacteria bacterium
CAGGAGGGGATCCGGCTTTCTTTTGTGGGACGCCCTAATGTTGGAAAATCTTCTTTAATAAATGCGCTTTTTGGCAAGTCCAAAGTTATTGTTTCGGATGTGCCTGGTACGACTCGTGATGCCGTGGAGACTCCTTTTGAATATGAAGGTGATTCTTTTGTTTTGATTGATACGGCTGGGGTTAGGAAACGTGGGAAAGTTGAGAAAGGTATTGAAAAATATAGTGTGATGCGCAGCTTACAGGCGATTGAGGATTCGGATATTTGTGTGCTAGTGATTGATGGTAGTGATGGTGTGCGGGCGCAGGATTTGCATGTGGTGGAGTTTGTTCTGGAACAGGGAAAAGGCTTGATTGTGGTGGTAAATAAGATTGATACTTTTGAGGATCAGGAAAAAATGCGCTATCGATATGCTGGGTTGCTCAGAAAAAGGATGGCTTTTGTGCCGTGGGCGCCAGTAGTGTTCACTTCGGCTAAGAAAAGAACTAATATCATTCCTCTTTTACAGGTGGCGAAGCAGATTGATGAGGCTCGTCATATTGAGGTTGATGCTAAAGGTTTGGCGTTTTGGCTGGATGAGGTAATTGAGGGCCATGTACCGTCTGGTGGGCGCGGGATTAAGCGTTCAGAGGTCTTGGGTGTGGAGCAAACCGGAGTTAATCCGCCAGCTTTTACTTTTAAAGTTCGTCATCCTGATAAGCTTCATTTTTCTTATGTGCGTTATTTGGAAAACAGGCTTCGTGAAAGTTTTGGGTTTGAGGGGACGTCTATAAAAATTGGTTTCAAGAAAATGGGCCGCGAGCGGAAAAATTCACGTCAACGGAGAAAATAATTATTTTTTGAGTAAGGATTCTAGTGTTCTAATCCAGCGTTCGTAGAATAATTTGCGGCGGTCAATATTGTGGAACTTAAGCATGTGCCGTGAGATCACAATTCCGTGTTCTGGATTGTCACGGGCAACTAGATCACGTTTTTTCTGAGCGCGGGTGATTTGCCAGGTTTCTAGTTTTTGTTCGAGCCAGTCTCCGAGTCGGGTATTTAGGATTGTTTCTTGTAATGTTTTAATTGCCTTAGCCCAAAGTGGGGCTTCCCTAAAGCGGTGCATATTTGGTTTCATGGGTTGAGCAAAGATTTTTTGTAGCCAGTCACTGTTTTTATTGATTAGTTTTTCGTAGATTTTACGCTCTCCTTGGATAGGTTGGAGAGTTTGGAACCAGTAGGCCAGATAAATATCTAGGGGGTCTTTTTTAATGTGGGTGAAGTCGAGGTTTTCTTCGGTTGCAAAAAAGCTTAGGCAAAAACGGCCTTCAACCTTAGTTCCGTGTCTTCGGACGCCAAATATATGTAGCCAGGCGGTTATAAGTAATCGACTTATGAATAAGCGTCCTGGTTTAGTAACAATAAATAAATCAATATCACTGCCTTTTTTGGTATTGTTGTAGGCAAGATTATTGCAAATTGCTATGAATTTGATATATGGGATTAATCCAAAAATTGGACGAAAACGATTAACACGGCGCCATAATCTTTTGGCGATTAGTCCCTTAAAATGTCGTTCAGTAACGTGATCGCAGTCGCCTCTAAGTTGGTAGTATGACCCACGGCGACGGATTAACTGGCTTTCATTTAAAGTTATTTCGATATGGTGTTCGTCTGGTTCAAGTTGGAATAAAAATCGTTTAGTTTGCTCTAGTGTTAGCGGATATTCAAACTGGTCGAAATAGGCAAGCGTCGCTAATACGGCTTGTTTATAATTCATTTTGGCATAGGAGCGCTCACGCCGTTCTAGGCCCGATGAAGTTGGGGAGTGAGTTCTTACTTGTGGGTCCATATGAGGATGATATACTTAAAATATGTCATCTCTCAAGTCTATTATTGCTCATATGCCGCATTCCCCAGGCGTTTATCGCTTTTTAGGGGAGCAGCAAAATGTGCTTTATGTGGGTAAGGCGATTGATTTAAAGAAAAGAGTTTCATCATATTTTAAGAAACAAAAGAATGCTTTGGTTCGGCTCCAGAAACTGGTTGAAAACACAGTTGATATTGAGTTTACGGTAACGGATTCGGAGCTGGAGGCATTAATTTTGGAAACTAATTTAATTAAGTCCTTTCGTCCGAAATATAATATCTTGATGAAGGATGATAAAAACTATGTTTATTTGAAGGTGACAACAAACGAGGATTATCCCAGAGTAGTAATTACCAGGCGACTTGAAAAAGATAAAGCTAAGTATTTTGGGCCTAAGACTTCTGTTTCGGAACTTAAGAAAATTCTAAATGTTTTGAAAAAAGCTTTTCCTTATCGACATTGTCCATTGTTTATTCAGTTTAAGGACAAGGAGGTACGTGATGTTAAGGATCATAAGAAGCGCTGTTTTGGGACGTGCGTACATAGTGTTTCAAAAGAGGAATACCAGAAGAGTATTGACCAAATTGTGCAGTTTTTTGAAGGAAAAACCGAAGAAATTGAGAAGAGTTTAAAAAAAGAAATGGGTGAGGCCGCTTTAGATAAAAATTTTGAAAAAGCGGCTTTGCTTAGGGATCGTCTGCAGGCCATCTCCAGCCTGCTTATTACTCAGCGCGTAAGTGCGCCAGACCAGCTTTCGCGCGATGTGATCGGATTGGCGGTTGAGGGCGGATCAGCTTATGCAGTATTGTTTATGTTTCGAGAGGGGAAGTTAATAAATCAGGAGAGTTTTGTGCTTAGGGGAGTGGATTTTGAATCTGGGGCTGAGCTTTCTGAGGCTGAGGTTTTAAAGTCTTTTTTAAAGCAATATTATGAAAAAGCAACTGATTTCCCAAAGGAAATTTTGATACCTGAAGAGTTTCCAAATTCAGATTTAATGGGGGAATGGATCACATCATTAAGGGGCCATAAGGTGACCCTAATTTTTCCTAAAAAGGGGAAAAATAAGAAAGTTTTGGATTTGGCCGAGGAAAATGCTAAAAGTTTTGCACGGCAAATGCAGGTTAAATGGCAGGCGGGAGAGGGGCTGGACCCGGAGGCGGCTTTGAATGAATTAAAGGATGTACTTAAGTTGCCTAAAATCCCACGTCGTTTAGAGTGTTATGATATTTCGCATTTAGGCGGCACAGAAACAGTTGGGAGTATGGTGGTTTTCGAGAAAGGATTCCCTAAAAAAACTGACTATCGACATTTTAAATTGCGTTCAGTGCAGGAGAAAATAGATGATTATAAGGCGATAAATGAGGTTATTGAAAGACGATTAAAGTATCTTAAGAAATTACCTGATTACTTTAGAAAGCCTAAGAAAAAGGAACTCCCCGAAATTGAAAAGATTCTTAAAAAGGCAAATTTGGATTTTGAGGAATTAAATCAGCACAAAATAATTATTGCGGAAAAGAGAAAGAAAATTGTTGGAATTGGGAGACTTAAGCCTCTTGACGATCAGTCTAGTGAAATCGCCTCACTTTGGGTTCACGAAAAATATCGTAAGGATGGATTGGGACGTGAGATAGTGGAGGCTTTAATCCAGAAGCAAAAAAAAGGGAAGTTGTATGCTTTGCCGTGTCGCGAAAAGCTAATTGATTGGTTTGGTTCAATGGGATTCCATGAGATCAAAGATGTGCCAAAAATCATGAAGGATAAACATAAGATGTGTACGGCTCAGACTTGTTCAACTAAGCCGCTGGTCATTATGGTTTACAGGTTTACTAAGGATGGCACTGATGCTTCATTTAGCAAAAAGCCGGGGCTGTTAGTGATTGATGGCGGGAAAGGGCAATTAAAGGCAGCGGAAAAGGCTCTTAAAAAGGCAAAGTTGAAAATTCCGGTAATTGCTTTGGCTAAAAAAGAGGAGGAAATTTTTGTTCCGGGAGCTAAAAAATCTATTGTTTTGCCTCAAGATTCAGGGGCTTTATTGTTGCTAAAAAGACTACGAGATGAGGCTCATCGTTTTGCGCTTAAGTATCAGCGGAACTTGCGTTCTAAACGGATGTTGAGGTAAAATTTTTAATACCATCTTTTAACCCTCCCAAAATATGGAAAATTCAGTATATTTGGCTCAATTACTCGGGCCAGTTTTTGCCTTCATGGGCCTAGCTTTTGCTTTTCGGCTTAATGACTTACCAGGTATGATTAAGGAATTTGGTAAGAATAAGGGCCTTATTTATTTTAGTTCAATTACGATGATGGTTGCTGGTATGGCGATGGTCTTGGCTCATAATGTGTGGGAATGGAGTTGGGTCTTGATTGTCACGATTTTGGGATGGTCAATTCTTGTAAAAGGAGCTCTCTATGCTGCTGTGCCTGGAGCAATGCTTAAAATGGCCGCGAAAATGGCGAAAATGAAGTGGATTTTTGTGCTAGCGGTTGTAATGTGGCTCGGTTTTGGTCTTTGTCTTACTTATTACGGGTATTTTGCCTAACAGATTGACTTCTAGAGAGGGGATGGGTAGTATCGTTTAAGCTACTTATCCCCTTTTTTTATGTCTTTAAAAAACCAAATTCAAACTGATTTAGTTGAGGCTATGAAAGCTCGCGCGGAGGTTAAAGTTTCAACTCTTAGAATGCTTAAGAGTTCGATTGGAAAATTTGAGGTTTCGGGTAAAGAAAAAACTGAGGCGAGTGATGATGACGTAATGAAAATTATTAAAAAAGAGGCTAAGCAACGGAAAGATTCGATTCAGCAATTCACAGAAGGCGGCCGGGATGATTTAGTGGGCCCTGAGCAGGCCGAGTTAGAGATTTTGGAAACTTATTTACCAGACATGATGAGTGAGGAGCAGATCCAAGAGATTGTGAAGTCTACAGTTTCGGAAATGGGTGCGACTTCTATGGGTGATATGGGTAAGGTGATGGGCGCGGTTATGGGTAAGGTTGGCGCCGAAGCTGACGGTGGAGTTGTAAAAAATGTTGTGCAGAACGTGTTAAGTAATCTTTAAAATTTATATTTATGGCTAAAGCAAAAAAAACATCAGATTATAATGGCTGGAAACTCGCTACTTTTTTGATGTTTGGAATTATTGTTGGTTATTTGATCTCTCAAGTTAGTTCGGGGGATTTATTAAATACTAATAGTGTGGTGGATGACGATCCAAAAGTAATCGAAGTTCAGGTTGGTGACAGCGGTAGTGATGTAGAAGATGAGGTTACAGTTTTGGAGGTTTCAGCTGATGATGATGCTTATTTAGGGGACGTTGATGCGCCGATTGTTATTGTTGAATTTAGTGATTATCAGTGTTCATATTGTCAGAGATTTCATAGTGAAACCTTTGATGCTTTAGTGGCAAATTATGTGGATACCGGAAAAGTTAAGTTTGTTTATCGTGATTATCCACTTGTTTTCCATGCTAATGCTTATGCGGCGTCCTCAGCGACAGAATGTGCTGGCGAACAGGATTCTTTTTGGGAAATGCATGACATCGTTTTTGATAATCTTTCGGAGTGGTCAAGTTCTCCTGAGCCAGATCAATTATTTGCGACTTATGCGGCAGATATGGGCTTAGATATTGATGATTTTGAAAGTTGTTATGCTAATCCAGAGACCGAAGATGAGATTAATGCTGATCTTAAAGATGGTTTGTTGTATGGAGTTCGTGCTACGCCGACTTTCTTTATTAATGGGCAAAAAATTGAAGGAGCTCAGCCATATTCTGTCTTTGAATCAGTTCTAGAGTCGATGTTGGCGGAATTGGAATAGTTTTTAATGGGATTTTATGTTTTGTGATCAAGTTGTTTTAAAAATTACAGCTGGGAAAGGTGGTGATGGTTTTGTGAGTTTCCGGCGTGAAAAGTGGGTAGCACGCGGTGGCCCTGATGGTGGCGATGGTGGGCGTGGTGGTCACGTTGTTTTAAGGGTTAATCCAAATATAAACAGTCTTATTAACCTTAAGAAAAAACCTCATGTTAAAGCGCCAGAAGGCGTGGCTGGGCATCGTTTTGATAAAGCTGGCAGACGTGGGGAAGACTTAGTTTTAGATGTTCCTCCAGGGACGCTGGTTTATGATAATGAGAGTGGGGATTTAATTGTGGATTTAGTGGAGGAGGGCGAGGATTTTGTGTTGTTACATGGGGGACGAGGTGGTTTTGGTAATGCTCATTTTACAAGTAGCGTGCGTCAGGCTCCGGATTTTGCAGAAAAAGGTGAGCCGGGGCAGACCATGGAGATACGGTTTGAGATGAGGATGGTGGCTGATATTGGAATTATTGGATTGCCGTCAGTTGGTAAATCAACCCTGATTTCACGGATTACAGATGCTAAACCTAAAATTGCGGATTATCATTTCACAACCTTAATTCCTAATATGGGGGTAGTGGATTTGAGTAAATGGGGAGGGGATCGTGGTCAGACCTTTGTGGTGGCTGATGTGCCAGGGTTAATTGAGGGGGCACATGAAGGAAAAGGACTGGGAGATGAGTTTTTGCGACATGTTTCACGGACAGCTATTTTAGTGCATATGCTGGATTGCCAGGCTAAGGATATGGCACAAGATTTTAAGGTTATTTTGAAGGAACTTAAGGAATATGATGATGATTTAGCAAAAAGACCGCAAATCGTGGTTATGAATAAAATTGATACAATTGATGAGGAAACTCAGGAGATGCTTTTGGATGAGTTAAAGAAAGCTTTGCCAAAAGGAGTTCCTTTGTTGGCTATTTCGGGGGTGTCGGGAGCCGGGCTTAAGCCGCTTGTGCTTCGTTTGTGGCAGGAGGTTCAAACTCTT
>CAYWKJ010000051.1:0-5686 GCA_964459205.1 uncultured Candidatus Peribacteria bacterium
CCCCGACGAGGTCAGGTGATCGCACTACACAGCTTTGACCTTAGCATCAACGACAGGCATCAGCGATGTTGCTGGCTTGGCTCTGCTTTGGGCTTCTACTGGAGCTACAGCAATCACCACACGAGGGAATCGGTGTTATGACCTGCCGCCGTTCAACTCCGCAGTTGTCAGGCGGGCCGATTTCTCGTGGGATATATAGAAGGCCGGTTTGGGGAGGGGGGCGGAACGGAACCTGGGAGGGCGTCTCGTCCCTAACCCAAGCCTCTCCATAACCGGTGAGCAACCGAAGGATGTCGATTGTGTGCTCATACTCGCGCGTATTATTTGTCGTGGTGGCGAGCACCTGAATTTTGAAGCCGAGGGGGAGGCGGGATCCCCCTCGGCTAGCTCGACGGGAGGGGCATTAACCCGCCGAACTTTGAAAGACGACCTGGAGGAAGGGCTAATTCCTCCAGGGGAGCTTAGCCGCGACATTGCGGCTTTTAACTCCAACATCCAGTGGGGCGGGCGGGAGCGGGAAAAACGCCCCGGTGGATGTCTCGAAAACAAAAGGGCCCGGGAAGTGGCGAGCGTGTGCGGGAGGCACGCGCGCCTGGCTTCCCAGTGGGCCGAAGGTTGCCCTTTCGGCCACCTGCAGGAGCGCCCGGAGGCCGCTCTTGCATCCCTGAAAGTACAGGATGGATTTGCGCTGCATGGTTGTGCAGTGTGGTCATGGCAGACCCATCCTAAATATTTGTTACCGCTAGACAAGTAGCGTCTAGAGGGGTGGATGGATATTCTAGACGCCACGTTTCTAGCGGCATTTTAGTTCATCTTATGCTGTCAAAGAACGGAATCTACTCCGGTCGATGAGCATGAATCAGCCTTTGAAAGGCGATGCAAACTACGGATCTGTTGGGGCAGATAGTCGGAATATATCTGTTGTATGAGGTGGTTGTCAAGATAAAGTTTTGTGTTTTTGCATTTCAAAGAATCTCATGTGAATGAGATTGGGATGAACACAGTAGATGAACGTTCAGAGTGAGGCGCGATGGCCCGGGGCGATGAGCGCCCCGGGCCGCCTCATTGCGCGTCGTCCCGCTAGGAGACGTAGGCCGGCCGCATCCGCCGGGGGCGGCTGCGGTGAATTGGTCCTTCGTCTAGCCCACCGTGGTCGGCCTGGACCTGCATCCACTGAGGGGTCCGGCGGGGTTGCCGCTGGATGTTCCCCTGGACGCCGAGGCCGGTGATGGTCAGGCCGCCGTTCGAGTCGCAGGTGTCGCTCTGGACGACGGTGAACCGTCCGAGCTTGGCGACGTTCCTCGGCGTGGCCGCGAGAATGGCGACCAGATCATCCTGGGTCAGGCTGACCTGGCGCGTTTCCCGGTTTTCGATCTTGAGAGTCCCGGTGTGGTTGCCGGAACCTGCTGTCAGCTTGAGCTCGAAGCTCAATCTCTTCTGCTTCATAGTCTGGGATCTCCGCGTGGGCAAATTTTCCTGTCTTTGTTTGTTGCCCGTACTGCATGCTCCCCTTAACGGGGTAGTTACCGGCTCCAGAGATTGCAGCCAGCGAAATATTGCTAAATTTGGTTTATTAGACTTTATTTAGGCAACACTTGGCTAACTGCAATGATAATTCATCTACTGTGTTGTCAATTCCTGCCTGTAAGTGGATTTTTCGCCTCGCATGCCTAAACTAAGGGCAATTGAGAGATCATCCTACTTTGTGAGCAGGCCTGAACAATATCAGGGAGCGAAGTCTTAGCAGGGCTAAGGTTTCGATCTCTAGTATTTTCAAAATAGTGCTATATTTTACGTATTTTGTTTTATTTTGTCAACCCGATATAAGGAGCATCGACAGTTTACTTATTTGGGAGTTTTTTTCAAGTGTTTGGAATTGTAATATTTCCTTTGTGCAAGTTCAGGTTTTATGCTAAAAATATCCCCTGTTTTAATTTTTTGGCATGGTCGAGCAGATTTATACAAATAATGATTTGGATTTAACAGATTATGGGACGTTGGCTTTGCCGGATTTCTCTGCTGAGGAGGCAGCCTTACGGGCCGTTGATGTAGATATTGATGCTTTTTTTGCGAGTAAAATGCTAAGGCGTGAGTTTTTGAATACATTGTCTCAGCTTAGCGGATCACAAATATTACGTGAAATTGATAGGTTAGTATCAGAATTTGTGGTTGGTCAATTGGTTTATGCTAGGATTCAGGGTGATTTATTTGAGCATGCTATAAAGGGTTTTATTCTTAGGAAATTTGAAGGGGTTGATAAAGCTAGCTCAGAGATGTTTGTGATTAGAGAGTTGAATGCTCGTGCTAATCAATTAAGGAATTCTTTATTAGAAATTTTACTAGAAGAGGCGCCTACTGATATTCGCTTAGTTGCTGTTTATGAGTATCATAATTTAGTAAATGCCATGATTGCTACAGATAGGCTGGCAATTAAATTGTTTGCTGAAGAGTCTCCGATTAGTGCTGAAGAGCGAGCTGAATTGGGTTATACAAACGAGTGGGCAGTAATTCGTGGTACGGCCGAAGATCCTCGAGAGGTCCCAATGCATAAAGCTTACCCAGAGGAAATAGAGGCTATTATTGCTAGTTATAAATCTTTGTTAGATGGATTGGATGATTGTCTTAGGGAGGATCCTACCGATGAGGAAAGAAAATTATTAGCGAGAAAAGTTTTTTACTATCAGACCGTTTTGGCCGCTTATCAAAGTAGTGATCCTGATGATTGGAAATTGGCGGATTCGGCATTGGCAGATCAGGTGTATGATGCTCGGACCGATGTTATGCATGTTCATCCTATGAGGACAGGTTACTTGAGTGATCCGGTGCTTAGATGTCCACAAACTAGTTTGCGTATGCCTGATAATCAGGCGGCCACGGCACAGGAGATTGCGGAAGGGACTAGAGCGACAATGATTGCTAGCCTTTCTGATCCGGCATTTTTTGGGGGATGTCCTATTATTTTGGATACAGTGGATTTACTTCGTAAAACTGATGTGGTTTTTAGTCATTCTTTGGGTTCTGGTTTGGAGTTAGATATGATGCCAAAAGGGCAAGTTTCTCCAAAAGACTTTGAAGCACGCCAGCAAGGAGGAGTTAGTGTTTCTATGAATATCGGGGTAGAACGTGTAAATCGTCCAGTGTCAGAGGCTTATTTTAGGGCAGCGTTTGGAGAGGATGATTTTTTTAGATATTTTTCTGGGGAGAGAGATTTTGATCAAACTATGGGTAGAGGGATGGTTTCACATAAATATGGCCATCTTTTGGCCTTAAAACCTGATACTTATGATCGTATTGGAGATCGTGATAGATTGGTAAATCCTTATATTGAGCAATGGAAATCTACGGCCATTGGTGTAATAGCTAATGAATGGATACCTTACTTTAAACAGCAGGTTGGTTTGGATCGCCTGCGGGCTGTTATGGCGGATATTATTTTTGATGCTTGTCGTTATGCAGCTGAGCGGCACACTTCGAATGGTGGTAGCTCTTTTCGTAAAAGTATGATGTTTATAAGAGTGGCCGAAGAAGTGGGTATTCTGAGTTACAATCCGGAGGGTGGTGGGTTCCCGTGGAAAATTGATATGAGCCAAGCAAAGATCGAGCAGTTTTTTGGGACTGTGTTTGATCAAGTTACTCGGGTAGCAAATATTTATGGTAGTGGGACTGAAAATGATCTTCGTGGTCACTTAGGGGAAGCTCTTCAATCGACAGGATTTAGTGAGTTTTTGTGTAATCGGTTCCCAACTCCAGAGCCAATAACAGCCGCGAGTATGGCGGTGTTACCTGCGAGAATCGTGCCAGCTGACACAGAGGAACTTGAGGTGGCTGTAGATGAAGTTCGATCTACAATGGAGGATGGCTTGCCAGAGGAGGTTAAGTAGCTGTTACCATTGAAATAGCGGATGAGGGTTTGGGAATAATGTTTCAGTTTGCGTGATTTCGTCCCCGCTAATGTATCCTTGATGGGTGCGGCCTTCTTGAACAGCTTTTTGGGTGAGAATTTGGAGATGAGTATGGGTAAACCAGCCGCCACTATCATGACCATGTCCAATTGAGGCAAAGGGATCGCCAGCGCGAAGTTGTTCATTCACGCGGATAGTGTGTTCGCTGTTTAAGTGTCCGTAAAAGGAGTAAAAGGGCTCATCGTCTAGGTCGTGACGTAAAATAATGTACCCTCCATAATTGCCAGAGCCTTCCTCCTTTCCAACTTGATAAACAGTGCTGTCTAAGGGAGCATAAAGTGTGAAATCCGCGGGGACCATAATGTCTAACCCTAGGTGATAGATGCGGTTTTCTTGAATCATTTGGGGGTAATGGCGCAGAATATTAGCGCGTTCTTCGAGATAACGTCCTAGCCCCCAGGAATGACCACTTTGTTCTAATTCGTCGAAAATAATTTGTTGAAAACTATCGAAATTAGAGGGATCCATTTCTAAGGTGCGTGGATTGTTAGAAGAAAGGTCAAAAATATATGGTTCTCCCTGGAGTTGATCTCCAAATAAAGGGAAAATGTTAACGTGGCGGTTAAGCAGAGAGTAAATCATGTGTAGAACGGGTTAGTTGATGCCTGTCAGCAAGGCGGAAAGTTGCGTATAGCTGTTCATAGTAATGGTCTAGTCCTTCTAGAGCTACGGCCACTTTGGTCAAATAGTTGCGATGACGAAGTTCCTGTGGTTGATCGCTGGCAAGAACAGGGGTTGGTTTGAGACGAGCAATAACTGGGCCGGTGTCTTCCCCTTCGTCAACAAAATGGAAAGTAGAGCCGGTGAAAACTGGACGATTTTGAGCCATGGCAATAGCGTCTGCAGTAGGAGTTTTTCCTCGGAAGCAATCAATGTCAGCTCGATCTGTAATTGCCGGGTGGATATTGAGCAATTTTCCTCCTAGGTTATAGGGTTCTTCTAAAAGATTTTCAAAAAGTAGCATTAAATGGTCGGAAAGGATAATGTCTGCTCCCATTTGTTCGATGGAAGTTTGGTGGACTTCTCTTTCAAAATCGGCTTTTCCTACAGCTCGTTCATCGCGCATCCTAAATGGTAGGCGTCGGTACCTAGATGGTATATGTGCGGTATTGCTGGTTAGGAGTTCTCCATTTGGAGTTCGTAAATTTTGAGGATGGATCCAGTCGGGAGACCTAGGATCTAATGGTATAGGTGACCCAAGTTTTGGCCGTTGGTCCCAAGGTTCAAAATCGTCAAATATCACACCTACTAGTTTAAAACGTTCACGAATTTTTTGACCGGTTTGCAGAATGCGATGAGCCATGGCATCAAAATATTCGGGGCCAATAATGTCACGATGTAAGCGCCCAATTCCTTCCATCCATTCTAGGAGTCTTTGACGATCGCCGTTAAGAGTGTGGACAAGTGCTTCGGGCACACCCATCATGTAAACATCTTCGCCCTTAAGGGAAAGCTGTTGCCCATTTCGGTCCTCGCGATGAATGTCACGTAGTGAGGTTGCAATGGCAATATTTAGAGGTGGATGGGTTAGAGTAACTCCCGGGGAGGTCGGCAGGGCAAATGTTTCGAGTTGTCTTTGCGGAGCCATTATTTGGATTAATTAATTTGCTAAAAGTTGGTTTTTATATACTTGTTTAGGGTGGGGTTTGTCCAAGAATTATAAAAAACTTTAAAAATTTAACAAATTATGTTATGTTTATAACATGATCGTACTAAGCCGAGTT
>CAYWKJ010000051.1:5696-6161 GCA_964459205.1 uncultured Candidatus Peribacteria bacterium
CCCTTATTAACCGCAACCCATTACTTAGGTTTGGGATGCATCATGGGTTATTGAATTTGTCTAAAGTGGCGGATTTTCTTCATCCAATGATTGAATTACGCGCCAAAAAAGAGGTCTCCCGCGGATCTATTATGATGCAACTTTCGCGTTTGCAAAAGAATCTTCAAAAAATCACTCCTGTTGAATCTAATTTTAAAACCGATAATCTTACTTTGAATGCTAGTTTGGCGGTTATAACTTATGACCGAACCCCTAGTTTGGTGGACTGCCTTAATAAAGTTTTGGCGAAAGATGTGAATAAAGATAGTTTTCTTACTTTGAATCGTGGAGCGCATGAATTGACTTTGATTGTTGATAGTGAGCTTTCTGAAAAAATTCAAAAAGAAATTCGAGTAAATCCCAAAAATGTAGTGACATTATTGGCCCCGAATATTTTGATGCCATGGCTCATCGCATTCTGCAAAC
>CAYWKJ010000052.1:0-5663 GCA_964459205.1 uncultured Candidatus Peribacteria bacterium
AGGTCCCGGAAAGAGATCCATATGAGGATGTTTCGGTGGAAGATTGGTTTGCACCCTATGTTTCATACTGTAAGGAGCGTAATTTTGTGCAGGCACAGGTGGATGGTTATTTGCATCCGGAGCTAGATGTGACACGTGGCGATTTAGCAGAGATTATTTATCGTTTTATGTTTACTGAAACTTATGAACTTGATGAATTTTCACTTTCCACAAACTGGCCCGAAACTCAAAGCACGGTATTTGATTATAAGATCAAAACGCCAACTGACTGGCAACAAATCACTGCTGATGATGGAACTTTAATTCTGTGGCACCAAGACGAGGGACAAGAAAGCTGGGACCGTACTACAGAAGGATCGGCAGTGGTGACAATCCGAGTAGATTTAAATGAAGAAGGCGTAGATCGGACTTCTTATATGGCAGCAATTCAGGATGGTTTGGCTGGTTATGAAAATTTAAATGTAGTATCTACAACTGGCGAAAACGATCATGCCTATTACTCTATGGTGGCAACTTATTTAGGTGATTATGAAGGTTTTCGGGATGTGGTGGTGGAATTGGGTGATGTTTTTGTAATTATGCAGGGCACTTTTGGAACTGGTTTACTCAAAGATCAATTATACGAGTATGTAGAAGCAATTGAGCAGAGCATTGAGTATTCGCCTGCCCCAGAAGAGGATGTGGAACCAGAGATAACTCCAGAAGAGGCAACTGCCCAGGCGCGTGAGAATATTCAAATAGATGGCCAAGGACAGATTATTTTGGACTTATTTGAAGATCGAGTCTTGATTGAAACGGACACTATTGGCATTGGAACTGGCCCGGTGGATTATTACTATTCCGAATGGGCTGATATCACGCTAAAATATGAACGTTCCTTTGATGTTATTTTAGACATTGAGGAGACGCAAACTACTGCTTTTTAACCCCTTAGATCATGAAAAAACTATTATCAATAATTGCCCTTGGACTTTTGGTCTTTATGTTTACTGGCTGCGGAGAAGAGGAAGTTGCTGAAGTTGAAGTTGTAGATGAGTTATTTGCTACTGGCGATGAAGATGTTGAAGATGAAATAATTTATATTGATCCAGCCGAAGAAGTTGGGACTCCAACTGAAATTCCCGAAGAAATAGAGGAACCAACTACTGGTCCCCCAACAGGAGATGAGGAAGCAGAGGAAGAAGTAACTGAATAAATCTATGGATTATTATCAAAAATCCCTCGAGGTTCATAAAGAGCATCGCGGTAAACTAGAGATCGCGTCAAAAGTACCCTTAGAGTCACTGGATGATTTAAGTATTTCTTATACCCCTGGAGTGGCGGAACCGTGTCGCTTATTGGCTAAGGATCCAGCGGCAGCTTATGATTACACGATTAAAGGCAATTTAGTGGCTGTTGTTACGGATGGATCTGCAGTTTTGGGCCTGGGAAATATTGGTGGGTTATCTGGCCTTCCAGTTATGGAAGGAAAGGCTCTACTTTTTAAGCATTTTGCGGACGTTGATGCTTTTCCAATCTGCTTGGCAACGCAAGATGTAGATGAAATTGTAGCAACAGTAAAAGCGATTGCCCCCACCTTTGGGGGAATAAATTTGGAAGATATTTCAGCGCCGCGATGTTTTGAAGTTGAAAAAAGACTCCGCGAAGAATTAAATATCCCGGTTTTTCATGATGACCAGCATGGAACTGCAATTGTAACCCTAGCTGGCTTATTAAATGCTCTAAAAGTTGTTGAAAAATCAATTGAATCAATACGAGTGGTGGTAAACGGAGCCGGGGCCGCTGGAGTAGCGGTTTCCAAATTACTAATGGAATCTGGAGTATCTGATTTAGTAATGTGTGATTCGCGAGGTGTAATTTATAAAGGCCGAGAGAATCTAACTTCATATAAGGAGGAGATGGCCGAAATTACGAACCCCCGTGGTGTAACAGGAGGCTTAGAGGAAGCCATTGCCGATGCTGATGTTTTTGCGGGGGTTTCAGTGCCAGATATTGTAACTAGTGAAATGGTTTCAACTATGGCGGACAAAGCAATTGTTTTTGCTATGTCCAACCCCACCCCAGAAATTATGCCGGATGAGGCGCTTAAAGGTGGCGCGGCCGTCGTGGCCACGGGCCGCAGCGACCTACCCAATCAAATCAACAATGCCTTGGTTTTCCCAGGAATTTTTAGAGGACTATTGGACGGCCGCGCCACAGCGGTCACCAACGAGATGCTTTTAAAAAGCGCCCACGCCTTAGCTGACCTTATAGAAAATCCAACTGCCGAAAAAATCATTCCCCAAATATCAGAAAAAGGCGTATCCGAGGCCGTGGCCGAGGCTGTAAAACAATGTTGCTAGCCTATTTGCTCTAAATTCTCTTCACTAATTACGTCCTCTGGAGAACTAAGTAAGATCATAGCGTCTCGCAAGGCATTTTCGTGCATGCCATCATAATTATCATCATCCATATACTGCATAGCAATCGCATGTGAAATCACCTCACTAATATAAACTTGCCCCACTACACCTGGTTTACAAGTGAAGACTTTTTCTATTTCAGACACTCGGAGTCCGACCTCTCTACCAGCTACAAATTGGCTTTGTGTTCCTGGCCCAGTGAAAAGAGTTTTTCTAAAATAACGTCTTAGGTTGTAAATTGGAACTACTTCTTGAATTGACCCATTATCAGCGGCCATGGCATCTGATAAAAATCCGGCAACTTTATTCCTTTGAGCCGCAGTTATCCAGGAAACATTAACTGTTCCAGTATCGTCTACATAAGCCAACTTATATTTACCAGTGCTATCTTTTTTATACCTAGCCACTGACACCCCGAATTGAAGTAAATATTCTATTGGCGCTCCCCCCCCATTATAAGCAACCAAAGCTAGCATTTCTTGGTCTGGGTGATTTTCAAAATGATTAGTTTGTCTAAAAACAGCTTGCTGGTGTTCCATCATGGCCACAGCAATAGCAATCTCCATTTTTGGATTTATATGGCAAGTATGCCCATTAAACTCAACCGTAAATTCACTCATATCCCAATTTTCTCCAGGGATAGTATCATCAAGTTCCTCAAATATTTCCTTAGCTCTATCTTCTATTTTTCCTCTTTGAACAGCAGTAATTTGAAAATAACCAAATACATTATTTTCAGCCTCTCGCACTCCACTTAAATAACCACTATTTTCACCGGCATTTCTTAGATTAACAAAACTAGTTTCTCGGGCTGCTAAAGCGGCCATTAGCAAACTACGACTTATTTCTGTTACTTCATCTAAATTAGATTCTGTTAAATACTCATACATATTATAAGTCCCGGCATCTTGGCCACTAGAGTCAACTAAAGTCATTGTTTTATTTGTCCCTATTTTACCTTCTTTAAACCAATCATAGTTTTGCTTCCAGGTACTAAAACTCGCGTTGTCTTGAAAAACTGTGGGGTCTTCATCATAAACATATAAATGATGTTTATGGGTCGCCGCTTTTGAATCTTGGGTTTCGTGGCGAGAAACTAAAATTGCCATTACATGAGCAACTTCCCAGCTTCTTCCTTCTAGTAATCGAGCTGTTTCCTCGTGTCCAGCAGCTCTTACTTTTGGTAAAAATTTTGTCACAATTTCTGCCTGGATCTCGCCAATAGTCATAGTTTTATCCTGTTTTTTCCGACTTCGCATTGTTGCTAGTAGCTGGGTACTGAATTCTTCAAACCCATCTATTTGGGTTGGATCAAAATCCTCTGGCACAAGCTCTGGATGAATAGGAGCATATTCAGGTTCAGGACTAATTGAGCGGTGCGGTCGAGCAATGTTATGGCCTCCTCCTATATCAGGATTAATGACTGTAACATGATAACAATTCCCTTCTGTGATAAACATTATTTTCCCGGCCTCCTGCATATCTCTTAAAACATCTCGAAGATCGTTCATATGTCCTCCTACCCGATCTCCATTTGGAGGCCAACCTTGATCACTACGCCCAGCTCCACAATAAGCATTTTTAGCGATATCAAATGAATTCGCAAAAAAGTGTGTAGATTGATCAGCAGCATTGGGTTCATAAGCTCGTATATCTCTTTGATACTGCTTAGACCTATACATAGCGGTTATTCTTATGTAGGCGCCTGTATTATCGAAAAAAGTGGCTCCGATTTCATTTAGAGCATCCTCCGCATAACTTGTTAAATAGCGATTTTCCTCAGGGCATTGGTCAATCCATTCGCCCCTATTACCATCACCATCTCGGTCACGTCGATCAATGTCCTGAGCCCACACAAAATTAGCATCATCAGTTACTTCATTAACTAAGCCACGCTCTATCATGGTATCTAGGGATTCTGGATGATAAGGATTTAACCCTTCAATAGTCATCCGAGCAAATAACTGTGGGTTTTTGTAAGGGTCTCTACCTAGGTTTAATGGAGTTTCGGGATGTTCAGCTACAAATGATGCCCGCCAATCCATTCTGAGCATACTAATTGGGATGGCGTATCTATTTCTAGGATGAGGTTTTTGGTAAAAATAACTTTCGGTAAACACATGAACCTTGTCCGCTAAATTAGGATCTGGCTCGCACATAGCTGTTAAAACTCGCTCTAACTTATCAGGGTTTTTCTCATTAATAGTGACTTCTACAAACTGAACTTGTCGACCTTGTTTAATAGATTCATCCAAAAAAGCACTAACTGGGACATGCACTGCTCCCCCAGCTTGAACCGTTCGCCCATTGTCTTGATTGTATTGCACAACAGCCGGCCAATCATCGCAAATTAAGGCCATATTTTCGGCTATTTCAGCTGGAGTATCCCATTTTTTAGGAATCTTTAAAACATAATAAGCAACTCCTTCGCCAAGGTGACCTAAGCCATCAATACTTGGGAAAAACTGTGATAAATCCTCACCATCAACTCTTTCACGTAAATTTTCTAAAGTTTCTGGTAAACGATCTAGTCCCAAGAATTCACGAACCCTATTCCGAACTAAAATGTCGCTAACTCTTGGTTCTATTAATTGCAGTTTCTCTACTATCAAATCTATAAAACGATCATAACTTTCCTGATGAAAAGGATACTCTTCCAACTCTTCGTATACAAAAACACTCGTAACTAAATTAATCATGCCTAAAAGAGATTCTACTTTGTCTGCTCCTTCATCAGTTGCCAAAAGGGCAGGAGTTAATTCATCAAACTCTCCTAACACGACATCAAAACCGTGTGTCATACGTCGGTATTGATCTTGCTCCTTTATAATTCTTTCTCTGACCTCTTTGGCTCTATCATTATCGTCTGGATTTTGAGCGATAATTGCATCTAATAGAGAAATCTTGTTCTCTAAACCACTTATATAAGATTCATGAGCATCAACACACTCTGCTGCTGCAGCATCGTTGCCTACTTCACAAACTTCTGGCGCCTGTTGAAAAATTAACCTTTGAGGAGAGAAAAAATGCATTATGAACTATTAATTAAATTATCCAGATGCTACTTCAAGATCTAAAGCTGCCTTTAGTTGCTCTAAAGTACGCCCTGTTGCTGTACCCAGACTAGATGTGACAGTTACTTTAGATTCTCTTGGTTCCTCTGTATTAATAGATTCAAAATGGAATGAAACTTGATGACTTCTATCTTTAGTTTGTAAGACGTATGTCCCAGCCTCAGTTCCATCTACAATTTCTACTTCA
>CAYWKJ010000052.1:5673-5967 GCA_964459205.1 uncultured Candidatus Peribacteria bacterium
TAGTATCAGCTTCCATCAGGTCAAGTACTGTAGTTGCGGTGAAGTCCTCACTGAATGTTGGGTGTTCTGGAGCTTCGGCTGATTCTGTAGCCTCTGTTGACTCCGTAGCTTCAGTTGACTCTGTAGCCTCTGTTGACTCCGTAGCTTCAGTTGACTCCGTAGCCTCGGTTGACTCGGTGGCTTCAGTTGACTCCGTAGCCTCGGTTGACTCTGTAGCCTCAGTTGACTCTGTGGCTTCAGTTGACTCCGTAGCCTCAGTTGACTCCGTAGCTTCAGTTGACTCCGTAGCCTCAG
>CAYWKJ010000053.1:0-5615 GCA_964459205.1 uncultured Candidatus Peribacteria bacterium
ACTCAAAAAAGAAGGTCGGATTAAGTTAATTGAATCCAAAAAAAAATCTTGGTTACGGAAAAGCTAATAACTTAGGGGTTAAACGAGCTAAAGGAGATTTTGTAATTATTTCTAATCCTGACATTTTTGTAAAAGAAGACACCATGCGAAAGTTAGTAGAATACTTAGAAGAGCACCGTGAAATTGGACTAATTGGGCCTAAGCTTAGGTATTACAATGGCGAAGTACAGGCTTCTTGTCGTCGACATATGACTTTCCTTGACTTGGTAATTAAACGCACCTTTTTGCGTCACATTCCCAGGTTTAAAAAACGACTCAAGCGTTATTTAATGAAAGATTACAATCACAAGGTAATCCAAGAAGTGGATCTTATTACCGGCGCTTATTTTGTAATGCGACGCGAAGTTTATGAGGAAGTTGAAGGTTTTGATCCCCGCTATTTTCTATTTATGGAAGACTATGATCTTTGCTTGAAACTTTTTCAAAAAGGTTACAAGATAGTCTATTTTCCATTGACCGAGGCTGAGCATTATCATAAAAGGTTATCTAGTGGCAGTATTTTCCATTTGCTAGGTCGAAAAGTCTTTTGGATTCACTTAGTTAGCGCTATCAAGTATTTCTGGAAATGGCGTCACCACAAATCTCATATTTAATTATTTTAAAATGTTTAAAAAATTACTAATTCCATGTTTGATGGCCGCCTTGTTTTTAAATGGTTGCGGTAAAGATCCCATTTTTGAAAGCGATTATTACGACCTTTCCGTTTATGAGGATGACTCAGACTTTTATGTTGTTGAAATGCAAACTTACGATCCAGAAAGTGAGTACTTTACTATTATCTACGAACCTGATGTTTGGGATATTGAGGAATGGCCAGTAGAGGAGGCCCCCAATGTAGTTGCATTGGTTAACAAAAAATATGAAGATCGGTCTTGTTACCTTTTGCCAGGAAGTATTGGGCTAGGGCAAGAGCCAGGAACTTACGTTTATGAAGGAGTTCTCCTAACAACTACCGGGCAAGCCACCACTTTAGATGTTCATAATGCCGCTGGAATTCGTTTAAAACATATTGTCGGTTATGAAGTTAATGGCCTACCGTATATTTTTGAGGTTAGTTTGCCAGCCAGTAAGCCAGATGAATGTTTCCAGGATGCTCAGTTAGTTAATGCTACTTTCCAAACGCCAAGCATGACCGAGACACCAGAAGAGCCCGTGGCTGAAGATCTTGTAGATGAGGAAGAAGTGGTAGAAGAAACCATCGAGGGAGAAATCGTAGAAGGAGAAGTAACTGTTGCTACAGAAGAACCTACTGTTCAATAGAGCAGTTGCCCTTAACTTTACACTGACAAGCAAGGCGGTGTTCACCATCAGCTTTTCCCATGGCTTTTAGAGTTTGGGCTTCGTGTTCGGTTTCTTCAGTTAAGCCCTCTTTCCCTTCTGGGACTTTGACTAAACAAGTTCCACAAATCCCATTTTCACAACCATAGGGAATTGGCCAACCATTTTTTTGAGTTACTTCGCGGAGTTCAGCTCCTTCGTCAGCATCGGCATCTTGGCCGGTGTTTGTAAATGTTACTTTTGGCATTTTTTTAAGTTTAAATATCAAGTGGTAGTATATTAGCATGACTTTCCGAGAAACCGTTTTAAAAGTTGTTGCCAAGATTCCTAAGGGCCAGGTTCTAACCTATAAAGAAGTGGCTACGCGCGCTGGTAACCCGAAAGCCTGCCAAGCCGTGGGCGCTATTATGGGGGCTAATCGTAGCCCTAAAATACCTTGTCATCGTGTTATTGGCTCAAACGGCAAATTGGGCGGGTTTTTTTATGGACAAAAAGAAAAAGTTCGACGCCTTCGCACCGAAGGTGTTAATGTAAATAAGCTAAAAATTTAATCTTTTTAAAATGGCTAACGTATTACTAATTATCTCTCCCACAGATTATCAAGACAAAGAATATGGAGACACTAGAGCGGCTTTAGAGGCTGCTGATCATATTGTTTTCACAGCTAGTACTGTCCAAAAAGCACATGGTAAGCTTGGTGGCACCGTTGAATGCGATACCTTGATGTATGGCGTTAACGCTAATGATTATGATGCCGTAGCGTTTATTGGTGGTCCGGGTGTTTTTGAGTATTTTGAAGACGAAGCAGCCCATAGTATTGCCAAAGATTTTTACGAGGCAGGCAAATTAACCTGCGCAATTTGTGCTGCCCCTGGGATCTTAGCCAACACCGGCTTATTAAACGGCAAAGAGGCCACTTGTTGGCCTGGTGAAGAGCAACATATTCAAGAAAAGGGTGCTAAGTATATGGGAATTCCAGTTCATCGCGACGGGTTAATTATTACTGGAAATGGACCAGACGCGGCCCATGAATTTGGGGAAGAAATTGCGCGGGCGTTAAATGAATAAAGCTATCTAAGTTTCTCCAATAACGGCTTCACATCCTGCACCTTCTGCTTAACCAGCGGCCCTTTTTTAAGTTGAGGAAGTTGTTCTTCGTAAGTTGGGCGGTTTTCTTTGTAATAAACTCCAATATTAATGCGGTCAGCCCATTCTTCCGCGGCTTTAAAAGCCTCTACTTTACTCGTAACATCGTGCTTCTCATCATCTTCTAGTTTATGCACCCGCTCTTGATACCACTGATAGGTATTTTGTTTATTAAAAGTCACGCAAGGCTGCAAAATATCAAGGATCGCGGTGCCTTTGTGCTCCACTCCTTGTTTAATAAGTGATGTTAAATGTTGGATATCCCCAGAAAAGCCTCGCGCTACAAAAGTAGCTCCTGCAGAAACAGCAATTTTCATCGGATTAACAGGTTGCTCTAAGGCCCCGTGCGGCGTCGAGTGCGAACAATAACCAAGATCGCTCGTGGGCGAAGTTTGGCCTGTTGTTAGGCCATAAACTTGGTTGTTTTCAACAATATAAAGCAAATTATGATTACGGCGCATTAGGTGAGTAAAATGCCCCAATCCAATCCCATAACCATCACCGTCACCACCCACAATAATTACATTCAAATCATGATTCGCCAGCTTAACACCGCTCGCTATTGGTGCTGGACGCCCGTGCAAAGTGTGAAAACCAAATGTTTTTACCCAGTGCGGCATCTTGGATCCACAACCAATCCCCGAAATCACCACGTAATCCTCCTGCGGAATATCTAATTGCGTCATAGCTTGCTTAATAGCCATCCAAATTCCATAATCACCACATCCCGGACACCAGTTCGGAAATTCTTTACTTTCTAAGCTTTTAAGTTCAATTGCCATTTAAAGTAGGGATTTAATTTTTGCCACAATTTCGTCCGGATAAAATGGTCGACCATCCCATTTAAGGAATGTATCAGGAATATCTACGAGTGATTCTTGTTTGATTAATTGCCCTAATTGGGCGTTATGATTGCCTTCAATGAGCAAGGTTTTATTAGCCCGTTTTAGGAATTTTCTAACCTCCTCAGCCGGGAAAGGGTGTAAGTAAGTGGGATGCAATAAATTAATTGCAATTCCTTGTTTTGCCAAACAACGCATGGCTTCCAAAACCGGCGCCTTAGTTGAACCCCAGGCCACTACGGAAAGAGCTGCCTCATCTGGCCCATAAACATTTACAGCTGGTAATTCTTCTCTAATTTCGTCTACTTTACGAAGCCTTTTTGAGTGTTGCGCCTTACGCATTTCAGGCCTTTCTTCCAAATCTCCAACTTCGTTATGTTCATAGCTATTAGCCACATATCGTCCCGTTTTCATGCCTGGCAAAGTCCGCGGTGAGATTCCAGAATCAGTAACTTGATAGCGAGGGAAATCTTGTTCAATATTCCCAGTTTCTTCGGCAATTGGACCACGATTAATCGGGACTGGATCTCCAAAATCATCCACAGAATATAGGCTTTCAGATAAATATTTGTCCGAAACAATCAAAACCGGCATATGATATCGCTCGGCATAATTAAAAGCTTGTTGAATCATAATAAAAGCCTCTTTTATATCTCCGGGAGCCATTACTAATTTTGGGAATTCATCGTGTCCGGCATTTAAAACATATTGTAAATCACCCTGGCTAGTCCAGGTTGGCATTCCCGTTCCTGGGCCAGGACGTTGGACCTCTAATAGGACTAATGGCACCTCGGCAATCCCAGCCATACTTAGAGCCTCATTCATTAAGGCAAATCCACCACCAGAAGTAGCAGTCATGGCCCGTACTCCCGCGTAACTTGCGCCAATAGTATGTAAAACAGCAGACAATTCATCTTCTGTTTGGCGCACCACCATTCCAAGTTCTTCATCATGTTTAGCAAACACACTTAAGGTCGAAGAAGCTGGCGTCATAGGATAAGCTGCAAAAAACTTACATCCCGCCTGCATTGCTCCGTATGAAAAAGCCGCGTTCCCAGACATTAGCATTCTTGGGGGTTCTTCGGTTGGCTTGGCCTGGTGAGGGAACTTGTCGGGGTCAAAGTTTTTTTGCATATATTCGTAACCCGCTTTAGCCATTTTTTGATCTAATTTCACAACTTTCTCTCCTTTATCACCAAATTGGTGCGCAATTAAATCCTTCAAATAATTAAGAGGATAGCTAAGTAGTGCAAGTGATGCCCCCAGAGCCACCATATTACGCATCACATCCATTCCTTCATTCTCTTTTACAATTTTCCCAAACGGGACCGGAAACCACGAAACTCCTTTTTTAACTTCATCTTTCGCAATATCAAAATCTTCGGGATCAAAAACAATCCCACCATCGGCCGTAATATCCTCATGATGTAGGTCAAAAGTTTCGCGATTTAAACACAGTAACAGGTCAATTGTGCGAATTTGAGAGTAAATTGGTTCCTTGCTCACGCGGATATTATAACTATTATGACCGCCACGAATTAAGGACGGATACTCCAAATAAGCAAAAACATTTAATCCTCCGCGCGTAAAACAACGCGCAAATAATTCGCCAGTAGAATTAATTCCCGAGCCCGCCTCACCCCCAACCATCCAGGTTACACAATTACGATCATCGCCTTCTTCGAGGCCATCTTTTTGTGGGGCAGGTGCAATATCAGTCTTAGCATGACCGTTTCCATTTGAGAGCACGCGCGTTTGAGTGGATTTTTCTAAAGTAGTTTCTTCCATGGGTACTTCATTATACATCAGTCTTCGTCAATAACCACCTTTCCATGTTGAATCCAGCGGATAACCTCTGGGTACCATTTCATTTCTAATGATTGAACTTTGGCTTGTAGGTGCTCAACTGTGTCTCCAGGTTCAACCTCAGTTTCTGCTTGATGAATAATAGGCCCAGCATCACATTCTTCTGTCACAAAATGAATAGTCATGCCAGTTTTTTTGTCACCGCTTTTAAGGACCTCTTCATGAACATTGGCCCCAAAATAGCCTGGGCCTCCAAATTTAGGAAGAAGGGCTGGATGTACATTAATAATTTTCCATTTAAAGTGTTTCACAAATTCGTCACTCAAAATTCGCATATAGCCTATTAAGACACTCAAATCTACTTGTTTTTCGTCGAGAATGGCGGCCAATTCTTGATCAATTTCTTCGCGAGTTTTACCTCGTTTTCTTAATTGATTATATAATGTTTGACAAAACCGGGACACTAACAAAAAGGAGAATTTG
>CAYWKJ010000053.1:5625-5867 GCA_964459205.1 uncultured Candidatus Peribacteria bacterium
GTTTTACCTTTAGGGTCTACAAAAGCAGTTTCAAAACCCTGTTCTTTGGAGCGTTGCAGGGCGTAGCAGTTCTTTTTATTACTGGCCACAATAGTTAATTCAACGCCTGGCATTTTTTTAGCCTGAATTTCATTAATAATAGCCTGTAAATCCGTGCCATTGGTAGAGGCGAGAACCGCAATGCGAAAAGTTTTTTTCATTATCACAAGAATAGCACTCCAGTTTAATAGCTTCAAGATAAG
>CAYWKJ010000054.1:0-5397 GCA_964459205.1 uncultured Candidatus Peribacteria bacterium
GGAGTAACTGATATGGAATTAGTGAGTCAATTGATTGTGGAAACACGTTCTTTTAGAAGCTTTATTGCTGATTTGGACCCAGATACTCCCATGACAGAACATGAAGTAAGAGAATTTGAGCGCTGGAAAAAGAAATTTTATGGGCCAGATGGATATTTTCATGATATTAAAACCGCTCGGTTTAAGGGGAATATTAAAAGCTATGATGATGAGCGCTTTAGGTATGATAATTGGACTGCTGGTGATGAGGCAGAGGCAGCCTTAGGTTTTGGTTTTTATACTTTGTTTGGAATGCCAATTGAAATTTTTATTTCTGAGGATGCTCGGGTTCGTGATAAGGCGGCGGCGGTTATGATTTCAGCGACGACAGTGGAAGTTGTTTCTGGAAGACGATTAAAGCCGGCTACGTTTCTTGTTAAACTTCCTTGGCGTGGTTATCGAGGAGGTCTTGGGCGGCTGCGTTATTTTAAAAACAAACGTTTTATTGATGGCACCAGCAGGCTTTTGGTTAAGGCTACTAAGCCGGGAGCTGACGTGGCTAAAATTTTACCTGAAGAAAAGGCGATTGAAGTTGCTAGAAGGTTGTTCCGTATTAAGAATATGCGTCATACTACTGGAGTTTCGCGCATGTCATTGGAACAACTTACTCGACTTCAAGAATGGGCGGATAATGTAATTGATGATTTAGCGCGTGTTTATCCGGATATTGCTGATAATGTTTTTGGCTCTGCGTCTGACCGGCTTGCAGCTAGAGCCGCGGCGAGGACAGCGGCGGAGGCGGCTCAGCTTACCGATGCAACGGCTTTGGCTGCTAGAATTACGGCCGGAGCGGATGAAATAGATGATTTGGCTCGATTATATGTGGCCTCTCGGGGAGGCACGATTGCTTTTGATGATGCAGCCGAGATAATGAGAAGGGCCATTATAACTGGAGATACGGCAACTATTGAACGTATTGCTGGCGAGATTGCGGAAAGTCAACGGATGGCTCGCGCAGTAGAGGCGGCTGGTAATTTGGTGGATGAAGTTGTGGATATGGAGCAATTAGCAACGCGTATTGCGGGTGCTGGGGCTGATGACATAGATGATTTGGCTAGGCTTTATTCCGCTGCTACTGGTGGCAGATACACGCCAGCAGAGGCTGCGGCGACTATTAGGGCCGCTGTTGGTGAGGAGCACATCGCGAGAACAGTTGCTTTAGAAATAACTGAATGTCAGAGAGTGGCTAGAGATATAGTAGCTGCGACTGCCGCTGGAGATGTGGCTAGGGCTGGATTTTTGCGGACAAGATTAAATAACACTGTTCAATGGTATCATGGGGCTCGTGAGGCTGGTCGAGAGGCGGCCAGAGCGACTACTTCGGTTTTGGATGCGTTTGAGAATGCGTCTGGTGGTGCGGTGCGAGGGGTTACTCCTGATGTGGCGATGAAACTTTCAGAACGATTTGGAGCTGAATTGCCAGAAATGATTCGTACCGGTGATGGGATGGATGATGTTTATAGGGCTTTTGGTATTGCGGATGACTTAGATAGTCCAAATGCCGCTTTAGTTTCTAAAGTTAGATTAGGTCTTAGGGCACAACGAGCTTTATTTGCTCTTGGCGTGGTGGCGGATATTTTTGCAATTGGGATGTCTCTTTATCGATTAGAAGATCTCGAGGAAATTATCAAAAATGCCGAAAATCCAGAAATCAAAGCTATTTATCGCGAAAAAGTGCTCCGTGAATATGTATATATTGGTTTGTCTGGGACTTCTTTGGTAATAAATGTGACGGCTTTGTCTATGTCGACTTTGGCTTATGTGGCTCCAGAGGCCGCGGGTGCTCTGGCAGCAGCATTAGGACTGTCGACTTCTTTAAGTTGGACGGGAGTCGCGATAGCTGTCACCGCCGTGATTATTGTTGTGGGAGGAGTGTTGTATGTTTGGGATAAGATTGATGAATCTAGAATTGAAACTGCCTATGACACTGATGATTGGAAAATGATGCCAACGCCAGTTCTTTATAAAAAATGGGCTACACAAGTGGGGATTTCTGACACCGGACTTTTCGTGCTTGGAGTCAAAGGCGAGGCTCGAACTGTTGGGAATCTGTTCGGAGGGATGAATCCGCGTGATGCTTTTAATAATGCGGGGGAAAGTGAAGTAATGAAGGTATTAGAGGATCAAAGGATTACTAGACGCGAAGTGATTGAAGCCTTGATTGAGCGTGGGTTGAATATTTATAAAAAAATTGGAGAAGCTTCTTCTAATGAACAGGATTTAGCAGCTTATGCGATGCAATATGTTACATCTGTTCTTGGTGCGAATTTTGAGCCTGGGAGTATGGAGAATGCGCGAGTGGTAATTACTGATTCTCTGACTTATGCTCGTATGATGGTTGGGCGGGAGCAATTGATGGCTCGAAGAGAATTTTTTGAGAAAGAAAATATTGGTAAGTATTTTGTTGATGGCCCAGCGTTTTTATCAACACAAACTCGTTTAACGGAGGCTCAAGTAGCTGTTTTGCCGGCGCAGATTTCTGCTACTTATAAGTTGTTAGTGTCAATAACTCCTTTAGTGGATTTGCTCCCTGATGATTCGATTTATTTAGATAATTTTGAGGTGTTACCTCAAGATGCCACGGTCGCACTTGACAGGGATAAAATTGGAGGCGTAATTGATGTGTTTGAAGCACAAAGCAACCGTTATTTGCGGGAAAGGCTGGTAGTTGAGCATAAAACTGTATTTGAGAATCTAGAGCAATTAGATCCATATATGGTCCTTGGTAAACTAAATGAGATTCGGATGCTCCAGATGATGACTGGAGGAGGCTTGCCTCCTAGATTATTAGAGTTATTGCCGGCTTTAGAAATGTATGTTGATTATTTGGGCCTCTCCCCTACTTTTGAGATGTCCTACCCTTCCTTGAGTGCGTTGGAGAAATGGGCTACTGACATGATGTCTACTCATGAAGTTCCTTATGAATCCTTAGTTAGAGCGAGGGGTGAATATCTTCGCACTGATCGTGAAGTTATGGATCAATATGGAGTGGCAAAAAACAAGTTTATGTACGCTATTTACAGATTAGCTGTAGTGGCTTTTGGCTATGCTGGAAGTGCGGATGAGGAGTCGCTTAAGAGATTATTCTCAACAGGTAATGCGAATACTTTTGGTATCTATTGGAATGGTAAACGTTGGGTTGTGCAAGAGGCTGGAATGGAATCTGATAATGAGCTTTCTTTTGAGTCGGAGGTAGATTACAACGAGCTATATGACGAATTGATTCATGAATTAACAGTGCATGCCGATGACATATTTGAACATACTTCTCAGATTTTCTTTTCTCTAGATCGTAATGCTCGGTCTGAGGAGATTGTTAAATATTATATTGAAATACTGGAAGAGGCTGGAGCAGAATATGATGAAGTGTCTATGTCTTCTGGAGATTTCAAATCAGTGGCTACTTCTTATATCATGGATCATTCCAAAGGTGATGCCCATGTTGTTTTACCTGGTAATTTGATTGCACAAGGAATTGCTTCTGGTGTAGAGAATTTAGGGCAATTTTCTTATCGTTATGAGGATGGTGAGGTTATGGCCTATCGTTTGACTTCTGACGTGCATGTTGAGGCTCCACATATTTTTTCTAATAAACCACCACAGGTTATTGAAACATTTGACATTATTGATAGCGCTGAGGGTTATCGTCTTAAGATGCAAGGCATGATTGATGAAGCTGATGAGTTAATTCATGCTAGTGGTAATGAATTTGATATCCCTGAGCCAATTGATGAACGACTTGATGTGGCTCGAGGCGAAATTGATTGGTTTGTTAATTCGTTGGGGAGTTTTCCTCCTTCTGAACAGAAGCCACGTTTATTGGATTTTTATGAGGATATGGCTGAATTTAAACGGATTACAGTGTTAAATATTTTGACTAAGTCAAACGATAAATCAATATCAGATGATGTGGATGGAAAAATGGTGGATGAGGAAATGGAAACAAATCTTCGTTTACATTCTGATTTTAGAAATTGTGATATGCTCAAAGATCATTGGGAGTCTTTAGACAGAATTATGGATAGAGTGGAGGGTCAAGTGGCTGGGGAAGATTATGAGCAGTCTTATATGACTTATTTTGCTCAAGCAATGTCGTTAGCATTAGCTATGTCAATTACTCTTAAATTTAATGAGGATGCCGGTGAATATAGGGTGCAGAGTTGGAAATCCCTTGATATTGATCAGCTTAAGGTGAATTTGCCAAGTATTCTGATGTATGAGGAATGGGTAAAAGAATATAAAGGAGTAGATTTGGGAGGATCCTCGGCTGAAGATCGACTTAGTTTTGAACGAGAAGTGGTGAAAGCCTTAGATTAGTCTGTTATAATTGGTTCATGAATTCTTTTCAATCGGATAATATAGAATCTAAAGAAACCCGCCATTTTGATGAAACTGATAGTTGGGGCGAGAGATGGGATGATTTTGAGGAAATGTTTGAGGATTTTGACCCTGCTCCGATCGGAATGGAAGGAGTCTGGATGGAAAGTGATATGCGTCAAAGGGCATTAGAGTTAATACGAAAGCGCTTGGAAGAAGGTGATGACAAGTCCCCTTTTGGCGATGATGAAGCGCTTATTAAGGGTCTTAAGTCTTCGCTAGGTTATTTTTCTTTTGTGCAATTAGAAGAATTACAACGCCTAGTGGATCATATAGGTGAAGGCCTAGCTGAAGAGCGTCAGCAACAAAGATTTGAAAAATCCTCTAAAACTGAACAACGTGACTAAAGAAGAACGACAAAAAGTATTGGATTCATTTGATCATCTCCTTATAAAATTTTATGCGATTGTGGGGCGATATTCGAGTAAGCATCCCGAAAAAAAAGAGGTTGAGGGGTTGATTACTGTGGCTTGGACTTCGATACAAGCTTGCGGAAAACAGGTAACTCAGGCTGTAAAAGAAGGTAAGTCACTTACTGAGGTTAAGCTTATTATTTTTCGGTTTGAACAACAATTGGATGCTTTGGATCCATTGCATGCTTTTGTGCCAGGTGAAAAGCTCAGTGATTAAGCCTTTTTGGCGCGTCTTTCCAAGACTTTAATTGCTAGATCAGTCATTGTGCCAGCTTGTTTGCTGAGGATTTCGATGAGTTTGTCTAGCTGAGATTCGTTCATTTCTTTAACCATTTTGACCCACATGAATTTTTCGCGGCGTGGCATGGGCACAAAACTTAGAAGAGCGAATAAACGGTTTAATTTTTCGGCAGGAAGTTCGTGAATCATTGTAAAATAGGGTTAGTTAGCAACATAAGGTTTTCCGGTAGCAGCCTTAAAGACAACATACCATTGGAGCATTTCGCGGATTTTTTCAAGTGGCATTTCTGGGTCATCCTCCATTGCTTGAGCAATTTCGGGAGCAACC
>CAYWKJ010000055.1:0-4819 GCA_964459205.1 uncultured Candidatus Peribacteria bacterium
ATTTTTCTTTGCAACTTTTATTAAATGAAAACGGGGGAGCCCGAAAATTAGCTGAAAAGTTGGAACAACTTAATTTACAGCGCCAAAAAATTCTTGAAGAGGCGCTTATTACAGTTGAAAAACGAATCGAAAAGCAAAATCTCCTTAATAAGAAGGTGTTAGTGCTATGGGATAAAGATTGGCGGTCTGGGATTGTGGGACTTATTGCGGCTCGTATATCCGAAAAACACAATCGTCCCGCTATTGTTATGGAAGATCGTGGTGATGAGCTAGTTGCCTCTTGTCGGAGCCCGGAAAATTTCAATCTAGTAAAGGCCCTGCAAGCAATGAGCGAACAATTTGAGTCTTTTGGCGGACATGCTGCGGCCGCTGGTTTTACATTAAGTATTAATAATTTAAGTGATTTTTTATCGAAAATAGAAAAGTACGCGGAAAAACACATTAGTGATGAAAATTTAGAGCCAATTTTGAATATTGATTATCAGGTTGATTTAAATGATATTACTTACGATTTAGCTGATCGGGTCGCTTCTATGCAGCCGTATGGCGAGGGTAACCCAAAACCTCGTTTTGTAGTTAGAGGAGTTAATCCCACTAATTTGCAAACCGTAGGGCGAGAGCACAAGCATTTGCGTTTTGCAGTGCAAACAGCGCAGGAGTCTATTTCAGCCATTGCTTTCCGCTTTGGGGAGCATTACGACATACTGCAAAAAGCTTTTTTTGCTGGCAAGCCAGTTGATATCGCTTTTGAACTTGATAAAAATCATTGGAATGGACGCGTTCAAGTTCAGTTAAAAGTACTAGATTTGAAAGTTAGTTGACAAAAAATAGGAAAGGGTTTAGTATTCCGCCTAATATATGGAGGCCTTGACGTAAGTTGAGAAAAGGTCTAGAATATAAAGATTACACCCATATTATGCTTTCAACCGAGGACCAAATCATTAAACAGTTCCAAAGGAGTAACAACATCCTTATACTCCCGTCAGCTCCAGCTGATGGTGACTCCCTAGGTAGTGCGCTTGCTTTGTATCAGGTTTTTAAAAAACTTGGTAAAAAAGTGACTGTGATTTCGGCTGAACCAGTTCCTCGCGACCTTAAATTTCTGCCAATGATTGAAAAAATTGGGGAGGAATTTAAAGCAAATAGTGATTTTGTAATTACGGTTCATGCTCACGTCAAAGATATCAAACATATGATGGAGCCTGGAAAAGTGAACATCGTGCTAACTCCAGCCGAAGGATCCAGTATCACGGCTAACGAAATAAAATTGCATGATCAAATGGAGGATTTTGACCTGATAGTAACCGTAGACACCGCGGAGCTTCATCAGCTCGGAAAATTTTACGAGCATCACCCCGAAATGTTCTACAAAGTTCCAGTCATTAATATTGATCATCATTCTAGTAACGCTGAATACGGAACAATTAACCACGTTGATATCACTGCTTCGGCCGCGACTGAAATCATTACCCCACTTATCAAGCAAATTGAGCAAGCCACTGGCCAAGAATTAATGGATGCGGATATTGCTACCTTATTACTGGCGGGAATTATTACGGATACTGGGAGTTTTCAGCATTCCAACACTACCCCCAAAGCATTTGTGGTGGCCGCGGAATTACTAGATCATGGCGCCCGTCAGCAAGAAATCATTAAACATGTTTACAAAACTAAGAGCCTCACCACACTTAAATTATGGGGACAAGTTCTTTCTAAAATTCAATTTGATAAAGATCACAAGTTTGTGTGGTCCACTATTTCTCAACAAGATTTACATGACACTGGCGCTATGATGGAAGAATCCGGAGCCATTATTGATGAACTTCTAAATAATGCCCCAGGCGCAGAAGTAGTAGCTCTATTAAAAGAAAAGAAACCAGGATTGCTTTCCGGAAGCCTACGCAGTATTACGCCAGATGTAGATGCTAGCGCAATGGCTTCCATTTTTGGAGGGGGCGGGCACAAACAAGCCGCTGGGTTTAAAATTAAGGATGTTGATTTTGAAGAGGGTGTTAAAAGTGTAATTGATACTATTCGCCGTGAGCAGGAAAAGCGGCACGGAATTACTCGCGAAACTCCCAAAAGCAAACCAGAGCAAGATTTTGATATCGAACTGCATGATTTAGGGGAGTTATAAAGAGGGGTTGACAAAGATTTAAATAGGCGCTAAAAATAAGGGCCTATTTTGTTATCCACCCCAAACATGACAGACGTTGAATTAATACAGCCGGTCAAACTTAACGATGAGCTACACGCCATAATGGACAGAATGTTCGCTGGCGAACACACTCCTAATCCTAGTGACCCTGGCGATATACGTCAGTTTACGAATGTCGCTATGAGATTTCTTGATCAACATTTAGCAGACATCACAGACGTTGATAGGCAGTTTTTACAGGAATTTGAAGGAGTATTTATCCGTTATTTCATAGGTAGATTTGGTGATGAAAGGACAGACTACGCCATGGGTTTAGCATCACAAATTGTAGAGGCTGTAAAAACTCAAATAATTGCCGGATTTTTAGAACGTGAACGCACGGCTCAGGTGGCCGAGGACCAGCAAACACTCGGAGAGGCAATGACTGCTGTCCAGCCGATTGAATTAACTCAAGCAAGATCCGAGGCAGCTTTACTTCAGATTTTTACACCAATAGTAATCATGCAAAATCAAAGGCTCATTTTAGAATTTCCAGATGATCACACTGAGCTAGTTAGTGACGAAGGAGTCGTAAGAATAAGGGCAAATCTCCAGACCTTAGGAGAAGAAGATAACGCTGAAGTTCAACCGTTATTACCACAAGGTCATGGATTATTAGGCCTGTTAAACGACATTCTCGGCAAAGCAGGCATCCAAATTGAAAGGGACCCAGAAGACCCCGCCAATATAGTATTAGTTGTTCCTGTTAGCACCTATCTAAACTAGCTCTTCCATTACTTCTTCTGGGATATCAAAGTTAGACGAAACATTAGTAACATCTTCGTCATCTTCCAGCGCTTCCATTAGTTTAAGAACTTTTTTAGCTGTGGAAGGATCCTCAACCTTTACAGTATCTTTTGCAATAAACGAAATATCTGCACTTTCCACTTTCATTCCAGCTGCTTCAAGCGCCTTTTTAACATCCATCAGGTCCTTATAATCTGTATAAACTTCCATAGTCGGACCATCAGCGCTCATATCATCAGCTCCAGATTCAATCACAGCCATTTCCACTTCTTCCATATCTAAGCCTTCAATATTCAATACAATTACGCCTTTTTTCTTAAACATCCAGGCCACACAGCCGTTTTCACCTAAGTTGCCACCGTTTTTAGTAAAAATACTGCGCACATTAGCTACTGCCCGGTTCTTATTATCAGTCACTACTTGTACGTAAATTGCTGTCCCTCCAGGCCCATAGCCCTCATAGGTAAGCTCCATAATGACAGAGCCGTCTTTAAGCTCGCCCGTTCCTTTTTTAATAGAGCGTTCGATATTAGCATTTGGCAAATTATCCATCTTGGCACGATCAATTGCTGCCCGGAGAGCCGGATTCATATCTGGATCTCCCCCTTGCTGGGCAGCTAAAGCAATCAACTTAGCATGTTGAGTAAAAACTTTTCCGCGTTTTGCGTCGGCTGCTCCTTTTTTGTGTTTAATGGAGTGCCATTTCGAGTGTCCTGACATAGTGAGCGTATTATAGCAACTTTGGGGAAAGGGTCAAAGTGCTTGCTTTAAGGGTATAAATAAGGTATACTTAAATGATGTAAAAACATCAAATGCCAAAATAAAAACAAATTTAACCTCATCTTATCATGGCAATTCAAACTACTCCCGGTGGAGAGCAATACCAAACCCCAGACGGGAAAGGCCCAGGTCGTTATGCAAAAATGGACCAAACAGAACGTGACCAAGTTTATTCTTCTTTAAAGGAAGTTTTTTCTGGAGAATTTAAAGGGCTAGATCGTAACGAATTATCTACAAGTGTATATGATGATATTGCCGGACCTTCTAAGAATTATGGGTATGATATTGAGGCCACTGATCCAAAGTTAAAAGGGATGCCAGTAAGTATGACAATGCTTTTGGCTTTCAAGGAAGAGCCTGGAATGACAGAAAAAAGAGCTAAAAATTTAATGTTTTATTCTTTGGATTATTTGCAATCACAAGGAATTAATATTGATAAAGTAATGAAAGGCGATAAGCTTTCAATTTATTTTGATAGAGGAGGAACCAACAGGTGGAAAATGAAATGTGAAAAATCTGATGGGACAAACCGTTTTGATGGATTTTTATTCCCGGAGAGGAAAGCTGAGGCCACTGAGGCAACTGAAGCTACCGAGGCTACAGAAGCTACTGAGGCAACTGAAGCAACTGAAGCAACTGAAGCAACTGAAGCTACCGAGGCTACAGAAGCTACTGAGGCTACTGAGGCAACTGAGGCTACCGAGGCTACTGAAGCCACTGAGGCCACAGAAGCTACGGAAGCCACTGAGGCAACTGAAGCTACCGAGGCTACAGAAGCCACTGAGGCAACTGAAGCCACCGAGGCAACAGAAGCCACTGAGGCCACCGAGGCAACAGAAGCCACTGAGGCTACTGAGGCAACTGAGGCAACTGAGGCTACAGAAGCCACTGAGGCCACAGAAGCTACGGAAGCCACCGAGGCAACAGAAGCCACTGAGGCAACTGAGGCTACCGAGGCTACGGAAGCAACTGAGGCTACGGAAGCCACTGAGGCAACTGAAGCCACAGAAGCCACCGAGGCAACAGAAGCTACTGAGGCTACTGAGGCAACTGAGGCTACCGAGGCTACGGAAGCAACTGAGGCTACGGAAGCCA
>CAYWKJ010000055.1:4919-5070 GCA_964459205.1 uncultured Candidatus Peribacteria bacterium
CTGAGGCAACTGAAGCCACAGAAGCTACCGAGGCTACTGAAGCCACAGAAGCTACTGAGGCAACAGAAGCCACCGAGGCAACAGAAGCTACTGAGGCAACTGAGGCTACCGAGGCTACGGAAGCAACTGAGGCTACCGAATCAACTGAGGC
>CAYWKJ010000056.1:0-4939 GCA_964459205.1 uncultured Candidatus Peribacteria bacterium
TTTTGTAATGGGGATTTCATTTAAAAAAATATATGCGCAACTTAGAGATTTTCGCAAGCGCCACTTGGAGATCTTTTCCAAAAAGAACAAAACAAATTTTTTGAGAAAATTCTTCACTTAGACTTAATCTTAAATAGTGGCCTCGATTATACTGAAAAAAGCAGTTTTGCACAATTTTGTGAAGGAGGGAGGCATACCTTATACGCGCATGTACATTAGCTTGACAGGAATACCATGATTCCAGGTAGCGCTAAATCAACATGTCAAACGTTTGGTACATGCCCCAAAAAGGACACCCTAACAGTCCTCTTTTACGTTCATCTTTTGTTCATCACGCGCTTTACTTCACCGCTTTTACCACTTCGGCAAATACTTCCGGTTTTTCGTTAGCTAAATGAGCAAGAACTTTGCGATCTAGTAATACGTCTTTTTTGAACATTGCATTGATAAATCGGCTATAACTCATGCCGTGCTTGCGAACCGCAGCGTTAATTCTAAGAATCCAAAGAGCACGAATTTCACGTTTTTTCTCACGACGATGGCGGTAGGCGTGTAATCCAGCTTTCATAGTGGCGCGTTTTGCTTCGCGGAAAAGTTTGCTGCGTCCACCACGGAAACCTTTGGCTCTTTTTAGAACTTTTTTGTGACGTTGTCTTTGGGTTACTCCACGTTTAACTCTTGTCATGGCTTATTAAATTTAAAGGTTAAGAAGTTTTTTTATAGTCTGGGTATCACCTTTTTGCATATCAAAGGTTTTACCTTGCATTTTCTTTTGACGCTTGGATTTGTTGGACAATAGGTGACGAGCCGAAGCTTTGCGTCCTACCACCTTAATCTGTTTTTTACTTCCGGTGGCTTTGAACCGTTTTTTAGCTCCGCTATGAGTTTTTTGCTTCATAATATGGTTATTATTTAAGGGGAGAAAGAATCATAAACAGGTTATACCCTTGTTTTTTTGGCTCTTGATCGACTTTTGCCACATCTTCGAGCTGTTTTTTGACCTCTTCCATTTTGGCAACGGCAAGATCAAAGTGGGAAAGTTCACGGCCTTTAAAGATCAGGGCTACTTTTAGGCTGTGACCTTGCTCAAGGAATTTTCGGGCCTTTTTCACTTTAGTCTCAATGTCGTGTTTATCGGTCCGAAGACTTAAACGAATTCCTTTTACCTCATGCTTTTTTGCTTTGGAACGCTGTTTTTGAAGCTGTTTCTTCTGTTTGTAGAGATATTTTCCAAAGTCCATAATCCTACAAACAGGAGGATTCGCCTGCGGCGCTACTTCAACCAGATCCAGTTCAGCCTCCTGGGCTAAACGCATAGCATCTTGAATAGATTTGATGCCAAGTTGCTCTTCTTGGTCCGTGATTAGACGAACCGTAGGAGCCGTGATTTGGGTGTTAACGCGCGTTTTCTTTGCGATATAAGCAGAGGTTAAATTGACAAATGGCCTATGATTGTGCCAAAAAGCTTAAGCAAGCTCCGGCATTGTAGGAAAAACCTTAACCAAGGTCAAGATGAATATTACCTTAGACAAGCGCAGAAAAAGCACAGTCATTCAAATTGGCAATACTAAAATTGGCAATGGACATCCCGTGGCCATTCAATCCATGTGCAATACCAAGACCGAAGACCTAGCAGCGACTGTTGCTCAG
The DNA here is from genome assembly GCA_964459205.1 of uncultured Candidatus Peribacteria bacterium. Classification (GTDB taxonomy): domain Bacteria; phylum Patescibacteriota; class Gracilibacteria; order UBA1369; family UBA12473; genus JABJMC01. The sequence continues at coordinate 1,651 of CAYWKJ010000056.1, forward strand.
ATAATAGCCCTTCAACAGGAGGGGTGTGACATAATTCGGGTAGCAATCCCCACTAAAGAAGCTGCTCTAAATATCCCCAAAATTCAGTCAAAAAATTAGCATTCCTCTAGTAGCGGATATCCATTTTCGGCCAGATTTTGCCCTTTTAGCCCTTGAAAAAGGAGCTGACAAAATTCGTATTAATCCGGGAAATATTTCAGATAAAGAACTTCTTAAAGAAATCATCACATCAGCTAACGCTCATAACGCTGCTATTCGAATTGGTGTAAATGCCGGGTCTTTAGAGCAAGATTTATGGGATAAATACAGCGCCCCAACCGCTGAGGCTCTAGCAGAGTCGGCTCTTCGTTGGGTCGAATTTTTTGAAAATGAAAACTTCACAAACCTGATTTTATCTGTAAAAAGCTCTCAAGTTCTAGAAATGATTGCTGCAAATGAGATTTTAGCAAAGCAAACGACTTATCCGTTGCACCTTGGGGTCACTGAAGCCGGTCCCCTTCTCCCGGGATCTATAAAAAATGCCATTGGATTAGGGTCTCTTCTTCAAAAAGGTATTGGAGACACTATTCGCGTGTCATTAACTGCCGATCCACTTGAGGAAATCCGAGCTGCGAAAGAAATTCTAAAAGCTATTAAATTATACGAAAAAGAACCTGATATTGTGTCTTGCCCTGGCTGTGGTCGCACCGAAGTTGATATTCAAAAACTTACTAAAGAAGTTGAAAGCATGATTAAGCGTTTAGATTTAGCTAAGCCTTATCGGATTGCGGTGATGGGTTGCGTGGTAAATGCTCTTGGCGAGGCCAAAGAAGCCGACTTTGCTATTGCGGGCGGCCAAAAACAAGGAAATATTTATTATAAAGGAGAGCTCTACAAGGGCGGCATACCTGAAAAAGAGCTTTTAGCGGAATTTGAGAAACTTATTTTAGAAAAAGCATAATATTGGTATTATTTTCACATGAAAAAAGTCATTATTTTAGGGTCCACTGGATCTGTCGGGACGCAAGCGCTCGAGGTTATCGAAGCCTCCGACGATTTAGAAGTAGTGGGTCTGGCCGCTAATACCAACGAGAAGCTTTTAAGCCAGCAGGCCGCTCAATTTAATGTTCAGCACACGGCTTTGGCATCAAAAGATGATCTGGCTGAATTTGTTACTAACATCAAAGCCGATATTGTTTTAGTTGCGATTTCTGGGGCCGCCGGACTTAAACCCACGCTCGCCGCGATCGAGTCTGGTAAAAACATTGCTCTGGCCAACAAAGAAACCCTCGTCATTGCCGGCGAGCAAGTTATGCAAGCTGCGCGCGATCGCGGCGTCCAAATCATCCCGGTCGACTCCGAACACGCTGCTTTGCACCAGGCCCTGGCTAACGTCCCACACGACGCTATCCACCGCCTCATCCTAACCTGTTCCGGCGGCCCATTTTACGGCCGCTCGCGCCAAGACCTCGCGCAAATCACCCCCCAAGAGGCGCTCGCGCACCCCACTTGGAACATGGGTCCCAAAATATCCATCGACTCCGCCACGCTCGTTAACAAGGGCCTCGAAATCATCGAAGCTCATCATCTTTTCGGAATCCCCTACGACCAAATTAAAGTTCGCATCCATCCAGAAAGCAAAGTTCACGGCATAATTCAGCTCAGTGACGGCAACACCATTCTAGTGGCCTCAGAAACCGATATGCGCATCCCAATTCATTACGCCCTTCACTATCCCGATCGTGTTCCAGCCACACTCCCCCACCTCGAATTCGATGAATCCTGGACTTTTCAAAAACCAACCAACGAACCCCTCCAAGGAATAGAGCTTGGCTACCAAGCTGGCCGCTCTCAAAAAGGCGCCGAATTTGTGCAGGCCAATGATGCCGCAGTTCAAGACTTCCTTGACAACAAAGGCTCTTTCCTGGAAATTTACGACCGCATAAAAGAATCTTTATGAATATCGCTATAATTTTAGCAGCAGGCAAAGGAGGTCGCGCCGGCGACGTCCCCAAGCAGTTCTTAGTTTTAGCTGGAAAGCCTCTTTGGCAGCACAGTGCAGATGTTTTTGAGAATCATCCTCAAATAGACAAAACCATCATCATCAGCCCCGAACACATCCCTGGCGGTCAAACTCGTCAACAATCCGCGCAAAACGCTATTACTCACCTTAATCCTCAACCTGACGATCTTCTCATTTTCCACAACGCCGCCAACCCTTTCGTTACCCTCGAAGAAATCGCTCAAGTAATCAAGGCCGCGCAACAAACCGGTGCCGCCTACGTTGCTCATCCCGTGACTTCAACTCTTAGGCACATCACAAAAGGCACCCTCAATCGCGACCAAATTTACGCTGCCGAAACTCCTCAAGCCATTCGCGCCGATCTTTACAAAAAAGCAGTTGATCAAAGCCTAGAAGGCACTGACGAAATGATACTCGCTGAACAACTCGGCATTCAACCCAAAATCATTCCGGCCTCAGATAATAATTTCAAAATCACCACGCCCCGCGATGTAAAATTCGCTAAATTCCTCCTAGAAGGCGGAGAAACACGCACTGGCATTGGCCAAGATAGCCATAAATTTGATCGCACTCACAAGGGTCTCACATTAGGAGGTCTCCACCTTTCCGAGGAGCCAAAAACCATCGCCAATTCCGACGGCGACGTCATGATCCACGCTCTTTGTAACGCCATTTTGCAGGCCCTTGGCAAAGGATCTTTTAGCGCCATTGCCGACCCTCTTCATGCTCAAGGAATCACAAATAGTCGCAAATATCTCCAGGCCACACTAGACCAGCTCGGCGACTCCCAGATTACTCATGTTGGTTTTCAAATTGAGGGAGCCACGCCAAAAATTGACCCCATTGAAAAAGACCTCAAAAAATCACTCGCTTCCCTTCTTCAACTTAACGAATCTCAAATTGGAATCACGGCCACTACTGGCGAAAAACTCACTCCTTTTGGCCGCGGCGAAGGAATTCAATGCTTTGCAACCGTTACCTTAAAAAAGCATGATTAAGCGCAAATCTTCTGCCAAAATCAACCTTACTCTCGACGTTCTGGGGCGCGATGACACTGGTTATCACCGCCTCCAAACCATCTATCACGAAGTTACCACGCTTTTTGATGAGCTCACTTTTGAACCCAGCAATAAACTTGAATTAATTTGCGATCATCCAAATGTTCCCCTAGATGAAAGTAACCTTATTTTAAAAGCTGCACATCTCCTTGATCCCAAAAAAGGCGCCAAAATCACCCTTCAAAAAAACATTCCTGTTCAAGGTGGTCTTGGCGGCGCTTCCTCCAAC
>CAYWKJ010000057.1:0-4911 GCA_964459205.1 uncultured Candidatus Peribacteria bacterium
GTAAAAATATCGTTATTCTTTTAAAGAAGCATTATTTAGCTATAATTTTTTCTAAATAATCTGGAGGCAAAATTAAATCAGGATTTAGGATCATTACGTACTTACTATTACTTAATCCCATTCCCTGATTCCCAGCTCCTACGTAACCCATATTTTCGATATTTGCGATTACCTTAACTCTTTTAAAATTCTTTTTTACAAAATCAACTGAGCCGTCTTTTGAGTCATTATCAATAAAAATTGTTTGGATATCTTTAAAAGTTTGCGAAGCAACTCCTTTTAAACAAGGGCCTAGAAACCGCTTGCTATTGTAGCCAATAATTATAATGGAAAGTGTGGGACTCATGAAAATAGTTTAGCGTAGAAATCATCGATTCCGTAGATCAGTTTTGAAAGCAAGGTCTCCTTTTTGGAACGGATTCTTTTCACTAAAATAAACTCTGCTCCAATTCGTTTAGCAAAAAGCTTGTCAGTTAAAAGTTTATCTCCAATTACGAGCAATGGTTTTTGGGTGGTAAAAGTTGTAAGGATTTTTTTACTAGGCTTACGATAATCAGTCTCTAAATAATCAACATTTAACAGGTTTGCGACTTTCCGATTACGCTGATGGTTATTGCGGTTTGAGCAAAGCACAATTTCGTTGTGTTTTTTAAGCTCATTAACTTTTTTTTTAGTGGAGTCGCTCACCTCTATCCCCGCATCATAAGTTAGGGTGCCATCAATATCTAAGAGAATAAATTTCTTTTTTATTTTTGATGTATTAATTTTTGAAAAAAATTCCATTAAATTGGGGGCCAAGTAGTTTGAGCATATCTTAAAACTGCTTGACCTACCAGTAAATGACACCTATAGTTCCTATGCTTTTTAGCTTATCATGAGTGGACGAGGGGCCCGGCCTGAAGACTCCACAGCAACCAACTAGTAATAGAAAAGGTGCTAACTCCGGCTCGCAAGGTGCGAGGAAGATAAGTTTTGTAACTTCCTTCTTTAAACGCTTTGCTTAAAAAGAAGGATTTTTTTAACCCATATAACATGTCTTCTTATCTCTTTACTTCGGAATCTGTTACTGAAGGGCACCCTGACAAAATTGCGGATCAAATTTCTGACTCGGTGTTGGATGCGATTTTTGCAAAGGATCCTAACGGACGAGTGGCCTGTGAAACACTAGTAAGCACTGGAATTGTTTTGATTTCTGGAGAAATTACTACTTCTTGTTATGTAGATATTCCTAAATTGGCTCGTAAGACCATTGAAGAAATTGGATATGATGATGGATCTTACGGGTTTGACCACAAAGCTTGTTCGGTTTTAACAGCGATTGATGAACAAAGCCCAGATATTGCCTTAGGTGTTGATCGGGAAGGAGCTGGCGATCAAGGAATGATGTTTGGTTTTGCGATTAACGAAACTCCAGAATTAATGCCATTACCAGGTACTTTGGCGCATAAATTAGTCCGCCGCTTGGCTGAGGTTCGTAAAAATGGGGACTTAACTTACTTGCGTCCAGATGGTAAAAGCCAAGTTACAGTTGAATACGAAGATGGCAAACCAAAACGTGTCCACACGGTGGTTATCTCTACTCAACACGGCCCAGAAGTTAAACAAGAACAAATTGAGGCAGATATGATTGAGCATGTAATTCGTCCGGTTTGCGGCGATTATTTAGATAACGAAACGATTTACCACGTGAACCCAACTGGCAAATTTATTATTGGTGGGCCTCCTGGGGATTGCGGTTTAACTGGACGGAAAATTATTGTAGATACTTATGGAGGAATGGGTCGTCATGGGGGCGGCTGCTTCTCAGGCAAAGATCCTTCCAAAGTTGACCGTTCAGCCGCCTATGCAGCCCGCCATGTTGCTAAAAATATTGTGGCCGCTGGTTTGGCTGACAAATGTGAAGTCCAATTAGCTTACGCGATTGGGGTTGTGGAGCCAGTATCGATTTTTGTAGAAACTTTTGGCACGGGCAAAGTTGATGAAGCAATTTTAATAGACCTTGTTAGACGTCATTTTGACTTAACACCAAGTGGAATTATTGAATCGCTCGATTTACGTCGTCCAATCTATAAAAACACGGCTGCCTACGGCCATTTTGGTCGCGAAGAAGACGGCTTTACCTGGGAATTAACTAACAAAAAAGATGCTTTGCGTGCGGACGCGCATTTGTAGGTTTTTTAGTTCCATGATAGCTTTCGGACGTCCCTTATTTTTTCTAATTTTTAAACATGACTGATTATAAAGTTGCTGATATAGATTTAGCGGAATTCGGCCGCAAAGAAATTGAGATTGCAGAAAAAGAAATGCCCGGATTAATGGCTCTTAGAGAGCGCTATGGGGCAGATAAGCCTCTAAAAGGTGCTCGTATTGCTGGTTGTATTCATATGACCATTCAAACTGCGGTTTTGATCGAAACACTAATTGAGCTTGGCGCAGAGGTACGCTGGTCTAGTTGTAATATTTACTCCACGCAGGACCACGCAGCGGCCGCTATCGCAGCCAAAGATATCCCGGTTTTTGCTTGGAAAGGTGAAACTGAAGAAGAATACGAATGGTGCATCGAGCAAACCATTTACTTTGACGAAGCCAAAACCATCGGACCAAACATGATCCTTGATGATGGTGGGGATTTAACAATCATCATGCACGAAAAACACCCCGAACTTCTTAAAGAAGTTGGTGGTATAACAGAAGAAACAACAACTGGTGTGCACCGTCTTTATCAAATGCTAGAAAAAGGCGAATTAAAAGTCCCAGCCATTAATGTGAATGACTCTGTAACCAAAAGTAAGTTTGATAATTTGTATGGATGTCGTGAATCACTGGCTGATGGCTTAAAACGAGCCACCGACGTGATGATTGCCGGGAAAACAGTGGTTATTGCCGGATACGGCGATGTTGGAAAAGGTTCGGCACAATCCATGCGTGGATTTGGCGCCCGCGTCATTGTCACCGAAATTGACCCAATTATTGCGCTACAAGCGGCAATGGAGGGCTTTGAGGTTCTACCTATGGATGAGGCCGCCAAAGAAGGCCATATTTTCGTGACGGCAACAGGTTGTTTTGATGTAATTGCTGGTCGTCATTTTCAAGATATGAAAGACCAGGCGATTGTGTGTAATATTGGTCATTTTGATAGTGAAATTGACGTTGCTTGGCTTAATAACGAAGTTGAAGCTGGCCGCATGAAGCTAGTTAATATCAAACCGCAAGTTGATAAATATATTTTTGAAGACGGCAAAGAAATTATCCTGCTAGCCCAAGGTCGTTTAGTAAATCTTGGCTGTGCCACTGGCCACCCATCATTTGTAATGAGTAATTCTTTTACTAACCAAGTTTTGGCCCAAATCGAGCTCTATACTAAGGGTGATAATTATGAGGTTGGGGTGTACATGCTGCCTAAGAAACTTGATGAAGAAGTTGCTCGTCTGCACCTTGGAAAGATTGGTGTTAAGTTAGATAAACTCACCAAAGAACAGGCTGATTATTTAGGTATGCCAGTCGAAGGACCTTACAAGCCGGATCATTATCGGTATTAAACTCTGCTAAATTTTGCGGCCAATATCAATATAGGTAAAGCCTGCTTTTTTCATCTCTTCGATGTTATAAATATTACGCCCATCAAAGATAATTGGCTCTTTTAAACGAGTTTTAACCTCGCCTAAATCAACTCCCCTAAACTCGTCCCACTCCGTAAAAACCAGCACGCTATCCGCGCTTTCAAGAGCTTCTAGGGCAGTTTTACTATAAGTTATGCCTTCCTCTCCTAAAATCTCTTTAGCGTTGTCCATGGCCACGGGATCAAAAGCCTGAATCTTTGCGCCAGCCTCACGCAAAAGTGGGATCATAGTTAAGGAAGGCGCCTCACGCATATCATCAGTTTTAGGTTTAAAAGCCAGCCCCCAAACAGCAAAAGTTTTACCTTCAATATTGCCGTTATAATGATCCATAATTTTATCAAAAAGGCGCCGCTTTTGTAGGGCATTAACCTCCTCTACGGCGTCTAGGATTTTAAAATCATATCCACTCTCCTGGCCGGTTTGAATAAAAGCCTTCACATCCTTAGGAAAGCAACTTCCGCCATAGCCAATCCCCGCGTGGAGAAAGCGTGGACCGATACGGTCATCTAAACCAACGCCTCGGGCCACTTCACGAACATTTCCACCGGCTTTTTCACAAAATGCAGCCACCTCATTAATAAACGAAATCTTGGTGGCCAAGAAAGCATTAGAGGCGTATTTGATAATTTCCGCGCTTGGGACATCCGTAAAAATAAGTGGATGCCCGTTTCGAACAAGCGGACGATAGAGCTGCCCCAAAACTTCACGAGCGCGGGCAGATGGGGCGCCGACAACGATACGATCGGGGTTTAGAAAATCCTTAATCGCGGCGCCTTCACGCAAGAACTCTGGATTATCAGCTACGTCATACATTTTACTCGCCTCATCAGCTGATTTGCCCCGCTTTTCAAGCTCCTCTTTAATAGCCTCTGAAATCTCCTCACTAGTACCCACCGGAACTGTTGATTTATTCACGAATACCGTGTATTTAGATACATTCTGACCAAAGCTGCGTGCCACGGCCCTAACAGCGCTTAAATCGGCTTTATGATCCTTGTCCGGCGGAGTCCCAACCGCACTAAAGATAATCTCTGCAAAATCAATGGCCTCTTTAATATCGGTTGTAAAATGCAGTCGTCCCTCTTTTTGATTGCGTAACACTAATTCCTCAAGCCCTGGCTCATAAATTGGGATTATTCCCTTTCTAAGTCCTTCAATTTTCTTATCATCAATATCAACACAAAGAACTTCATTCCCAAGTTCAGCAAAACAAGTTCCACTTACCAACCCAACATATCCGGTTCCAATAATTGTGACTTTCACATTTGTCAGCCAAACCAGCGGCCACAAT
>CAYWKJ010000058.1:0-4911 GCA_964459205.1 uncultured Candidatus Peribacteria bacterium
GATTCTTTTCATAAGGGACCTCTGAAAAATATGATGTTGTGACGGAATTTACACACTTTTGAGCGAAAATTATGAAGACTGACGAAATCGTATCAGATAACGATACGATGAGGAAGTCTGAATAATTTGCAGCCAAAATGTGCAAATTGCAGTAAGCAGTATATTTTTCAGAGATTCCTTGTTTGAGAGTGGCGGGGACGACCGGACTCGAACCGGCGACCTTCTGCGTGACAGGCAGACGCTCTAACCAACTGAGCTACGCCCCCTTATTGATGCGGGAGGATGATAACGCGGAATTTGCGTGGCGGCAAGGAAATTTTTTACTAAAAAAGCCCACATGAATTGTGGCCTTGGTTATAAGGGTCTGTCGCTGGAGAGAAAGGTTAATAGTTTTATGCACTATCGCAATGGGCCAGGGCCCCGGGGCAACGACACCCCGGGGCCCAAGGCGGACGCGCTCACCGCGCCACGCCTCTACTCCTGGCTGTCGTCACCGCGGGGGGTCGGGCGGGGCGGGATCACCTTGACGAAGCAGCCGAGCTGGGCGCCGGACGTGGCCTTCACCTTCGCGCGGTGGGTCATCGGGTCGGTGTCGCCGTGGTGGCCCGTCGGGCACTCGTCCTCGTGGTCCGGGATGCCGTCCTTGTCTTCGTCGGTGTCGGTGCAGCCGTCGCCGTTGGTGTCCTCGCCCTCGGCCGGCTTGTCGTCGTCGCACATGTCCACCGGGTCCATCAGGCCGTCGCCGTCCGTGTCCGCGTCGGTGCAGCCGTCACCGTCCACGTCCGCGCCCTCGGCCGGCTTTTCGGTGTCGCACTTGTCTTCGTGGTCCATCAGGCCGTCGCTGTCCGTGTCCATGTCGGTGCAGCCGTCGTTGTTGGTGTCCAGGCCGCGGTGCTTGGGGCGATCGGCGTCGTCGCAGTCCTCGAAGCCGGCCAGGCCGTCGCCGTCCTTGTCGCGGCTGTTGATCACCGCGACGTAGATGTCGGCGGTGGTGGTCAGGTCCGAGCCGGTACCGAAGCGGCTGGAGATGGTGGCGAGCGTGGACTGGTTGCTGAGGACGAGGCCGTGGGTGACGGCGCTGTTGGCCTCCAGCGTGTCGAGGCGCCCGGCCAGGCGGTGGTTCTGGACGATGCTGGTGATGCCGATGCCGCCGATGATGATCAGCGCGATCCATGCCATGCGGTTCTTGGAAGCCATTTTTCGATCCTCCGAACTGTGGACGCCCGGCAAAAGGCGCCCCAGTCAGCCCGTAACTGGGCCAGGGTATGGTGCGCCCGCAAGCAGGCGCGAAATTTGTTGCCCGAGAGTGGGCGTGCCCGGGATGGGCGTTCGTTCGTTTCCCCACACTGGGGAGGCCTGCGCCTCGGGCGTAGTGCACTAAACGTCCGAAACACAAGCTTGGTCAAATCCTGTGCCTTTCCTTAAGGCTCAGGGGAAGAAGTAAGTTGATTGTCGGACAACTACGTCCGAACACGACTGGAGCGCAGATTAAGTGCGCTGCAATCATATCCGGACGTAGAAATTTAAAAAAATACCTTTCTCTCCAAGCGAACAAAAACTGTGGACAAGAGATTTAAGCGCCTAAATAAACTAGAGCCAATATCTACCATTCCACAGGCTTGCTCACTTGAAAAATATTGTCAAAGGGCAGGACTTTGCGCAATAAGAGGCAAAAGGAGTTAATTTAATCATATTTGAACTAATATGTCAAGACCTCTTAGCTCCATTAACCAGAAGGGTGGTATATCATGCCAGCATGAAAATCGGCATTGACGCACGTATGTATTCTTCCTCGTTTACCGGCATTGGTCGGTATGTCTATGAGTTGACCAATCACTTGTTTGAAATGGACACTAAAAATGAGTATGTGCTTTTTATGAATGAGCCGGAATTTTCTAAATTTTCACCCCCAAATAAACGGATTTCTAAGGTGCTTGTAAATGCGCGCCATTATTCCTGGGCTGAACAGGTTAAATTTGCGCGATTATTGCACAAAGAAAAGCTGGATTTAGTTCATTTTACGCACTTTAATGCCCCGCTTTTATATCGTCGCCCAAGTATTGTTACTATTCATGATTTAACGCTTTCTTTTTTCCCTGGTAAAAAAATGACTTCTTGGCTGCATCGAGCAGCTTACCATCTTGTTTTGGAATCTGTTGTAAAACGATCTAAAGGAGTAATTGCGGTTTCAAAAAACACTAAAAATGACCTAAAAAAGCTCCTTAAAACTCCAGATAAAAAAGTGCAAGTAATTTATGAAGGAGTGGCTAAAGAATTTGAGCCTGGCACAGAAAAAGCAGACTTTTTTCTTTACACTGGCGTCTGGCGCAACCATAAAAACTTAGTAAATCTACTTAAAGCGTTTGCAAGACTGTGCAAACGCCCTGATTTTGATGGAAAATTAGTGATTACGGGCCGCCAAGACCCCCATTATCCGGAAGTTCAGCAAACTATTGAGGATTTAGATTTGGGGGAGCAGGTTGTTTTGCCAGGCTTAGTTCCAGAAAAAAAACTTCTTGAGTTATATCAAAAAGCTAAAGTTTATGTTTTGCCTTCTTTTTACGAAGGGTTTGGCCTTACTCCGCTCGAGGCAATGGCTTCTGGGACCCCAGTTGTAGCTTCAAACACATCTTGTATCCCGGAAATTTGTGGTGAAAAAAATGCGCGATTTTTTGATCCGTATAAGGTTGAAGACATGGAAAAAGTAATGGCCGAAGTTTGGTTTGATGAGGATCTTCAACAAAAACTCCGTGAGCGTGGCCAAAAGCGCGTTTTAGATTTTTCTTGGAAACAGATGGCCGAAGAGACTCTTGATATGTATAATCGGCTTACTCATGCCAAAATCTGACTTCACACAACTTAGCGAACTTCTCCCTAAAATCACTCGTCGTTACAATATGGAGCGACAAGTTAAAGGCGCACTCGTGTGTCATCATTTTATGGAAATTGCGCGGGAAATCTGGGATGACTCCGTAGATGAAGTGCTGCGCCCAGTTTCCTATAAGGATGGTGTTCTGAAAGTGGCTGTAAAAGACTCTGGTTGGGCACAACAGGTTCAATTTAAGCGCGTAGACCTACTTTTGCGCTTAAAGAAGGCATCTAAAGACGCTCCAATCAATGATTTACGCTTGACTTTTGGCTTGCCCAAGTTACACTAGCCGTCGCGAACCGTTTTATTCTTAAAACTCAGTATAGATTGTTAAAAATTAGACTCACCAAAACCGGCAAAAAACGCCAACCTAGTTATCGTGTAGTGGTGGCCGAGCACACTTCACCTGTTAAAAGTAAATTTGTAGACATTGTAGGTTTTTATAATGTTTCTCGAGATCCACGCGAATTAAAAATTGATGAAGAAAAAATTAAGTACTGGATTTCTGTTGGGGCACAACCAACTGATACCGTGGCCAGCCTTTTAAAGAAGCATGGCATGGAAGGAATGGATAAATATATTGGACGCCGTGATTTACAACGCAAAAAGAAGAAAGCAACTGAAGAAGATGCTGGTGATAGTGGCAGCGCTAAGGTAACTGAGGCGCCGGCTGAGGAAACTGCAGACGCGCCGGCTGAGGAGGCCGCAGATGCTCCAGCTGAGGAAGTTGCTGACGCGCCAGCCGAAGAAAAACCTGAAGAACCTAAGGAAGAAGCCCCCGCTGAGGAAGCTAAAGAAGAGGCTCCTGCCGAAGAATCTAAAGAAGAAGAGCCCCCAACAGAGGAGGCTGCTGATACTCCTGCTTCTGACGAAAAATCCGAAGAAGCTTCTTAAATCTTAACCTTATTTGTTATGAATGACACGCAAGGTATCGACCGCGATTTTATTGAATACGTGGTCAAACAAATCGTTGACGAACCAGACTTGGTTATCGTCGAACGTCGAATTGACGAACTCGGTGTATTAATCACCTTAAGAGTTGGTCCAAACGACATGGGTAAGATCATTGGTAAAAATGGTCAAACCGCAAAAGCTCTGCGCGTTTTGCTCCGTGTAATCGGTTCTAAAAACGATGCTAGAGTTAACCTTAAAATTATTGAGCCAGATGGTAGCGAGACTCGCTCTGATGCGCCGGCGCCACCACTTGCAGCAGAAATGCCAATTGAAGAAACTCCTGCTGAAGAGGCCCCAGCAGCTGCCGAGGAAGCGCCCGCTCTTGAAGAAGATGTAGCAGATGAGCACGCTGACATGCCAGAAGAGATTTAAACTCTCTCCTTAGAGATATCTTAAAGAGCCCTTGCTAATAGCAGGGGCTTTTTGGTTTAATGAATGCATGATCGACGATGATACATCTTCCATTATCGACGCAGCTGAGCAGTTTGATGTCCTTGAGATTATTAATCGAGGAATAGCTTATGCCATTATCATTGCTGGATTTCTTTCAGTGGTGTTTATCTTTTTAGGTGGTATTTCGTTTATTCTTTCCGGTGGTCAAGAGGATAAAATCAAGCAAGCAGTTAGCACGATTCGTTATGCGATCATTGGCCTTATTGTGACTGTGATGGCAATTGTCATCGTCGGACTAGTTGGCCGAGCCCTAGGTTTGGATATTATCCATTACCTTAATCCTTCCGATATTTTTGAAACTGTGCGGAATATCACCTCTTCGGCTGATAACTCTGGCACTGGTATTGAGCGGTTGGAATAATTAAAAGGGACGCATAATGATTCAAAAGCCTAAAAAGTTTGTGGTAGTTGACGGCCATGCCCTGATTTATCGCGGTTATTACGCCTTACCTCCACTTACTACCCAAAAAGGGGAATTGGTGAACGCTGTCTTTGGTTTTACCAGCGTCTTACTTAATATGCTTAAAAAACTGAGGCCAGATTATTTAGCCGTGGCTTTTGACTTAAAAGGTCCAACTTTCCGTCACGAAGCGTATGAAGATTACAAGGCAACGCGCGCTGAAACTCCGGATGAT
>CAYWKJ010000059.1:0-4854 GCA_964459205.1 uncultured Candidatus Peribacteria bacterium
GCTCCTCGCGAAGATTTTCGTCATCTTTATTATCAAGCGCTTGCCCGACCTCCTCGGCCTCTTCTAAAAGATCTTCCCTAAGATCCGAAAGCTTCCGTGACCGATCCCATGGACAACCGTCCGGGGCACGTAGTTTTTTGGCAATATTAATTAATTCATCAAATTCTTTCATTTAGGCTTCGTTAATTTGGGCACCACCAACCGCATCGTTTTCGGTGAGCCCTTTGGTGATTTCTTTAGCTAATTGTTCGCCGCTAACCCAGTAAATTGATTGATCGCGCTTAAACCAAGTACGCTGGCGCCGGGCGTATTCGCGAGTTTCTTTACGAATAAGCTCAGCCGCTTCTTCTAAAGTTAAATCACCATCTAAATATTGAATGATTTGCTTGTAACCTAACCCGGTCATGGAAGGGAGTTTTTTATCGTAACTGCTATATAGACGCTGTGTTTCTTCGACCAACCCGTCTTCAATTTGCTCTCCCACACGCCGATTAATACGATCATAAAGAACTTCATTAGGCCAATTAATGCCAATTTGAAAAACTTCGTAAGGGCATTTTTTGGTTTTCTTTTGTTCTTCGGTGGTTTTTTTAGTAGTGAGATTAATTTCTAGAGCTCGGATAAGATAGCGATGGTTGTTTGGATGAATTTTGCTAGCGGCCAAAGGGTCTAATTCCTCGAGCATTTTGTGAAGCGCCTCAGCCCCGTCTCTTTCTAATTCCTCTTCTAACTCTTTTCTGATGTTTTGATCTGGAGGAGCCGATGGAAGCTGGTAATTGTTAACAATTGAACTAATATAGAGTCCTGTCCCGCCAACCAGCATGGGGACTTTTCCGCGACGATGAATATCAGCAATTACGCGCTTAGCTTCGCTCTGAAAGTCTGCCAAAGAATATGATTGATCTGGGTCACGGATATCTATCATATGGTGTGGAACTTTGGCGCGGATTTTTTCGGAAATCTTATCTGTTCCAAGGTCCATGTAACGGTAAATCTGACGGGAATCTGTAGAAATAATTTCTCCTTCAACTTCGAGCGCTACTTTTAAGCTAAACGCAGTTTTCCCAGAAGCAGTCGGACCCAATACCACTAAAAGCGGTTTTTTGCCGGTCTTCTCAGCTTCTAATAAAAATGTTCGAACACGTTCAATTGTTGGCATAGTGTCGGCATTTTAGCGCTTTATATAGAGGATGTCGAGGCACGAAAAAATGATAAATTGTTGAATATTTGCTTGACTTTTTGGGGTGGTATAGGCAAAATCTTTCTGCTTGAGACAGTAGGCATTCAAATAAGACCTGCCGAGGCGCTAAAAAATTGGTTTCCGGGTTTCCCTCTAATGTAGGATGGCCCACCCAATTGTTCTCGTCTCAAGCACGAGATTTTTTTTATTTCTTATCCCCTAACTATGGCCATTACGAGAGATCAGAAAACGGCGATCCTTGAGGAGCTAAAGCAAAAGTTCCAGGAATCTAAGGGTATTGTGTTTGCACAGTACAGTGGACTTTCGGTGGAAGATGCGCAAGAGCTTCGCAGAGGTCTTCGTGAATCGAACGTGGACTATAAGGTGGCGAAAAAAACTCTCATCAGACGAGCAGCAAAAGAAATGAACTATGACATCCCCGAAGAGGTGATGACTGGTCCAATCGGAGTTGCTTTTGGTTTTGATGACGAGATTGTCGCAGCCCAAAAAGTTCAGGAATTTGCCAAAAAGTTTGAGGCGCTCACTATTATGGGCGGTTTCATGGAAGGAAAATCAATTGACGCGGCCATGGTTATCCAACTCGCTTCAATTCCTTCACGCGATGTACTTTTGGCAAAGATGATGGGTTCCATGATGAGCCCACTCACCGGCTTTGTTGGTATTGGAAATGGAGTTACGGGCGGATTTGTCCGCGTGCTTAATGCTTACCGTGAACAACGGGAAGGAGAAGGCGAAACTCCACCACCAGCCGAAGAGCCAAAGGCAGAAGAAGCTCCGACTGAGGAGGCAAAGGAGGAAGCTCCGACTGAGGAGGAAAAACCGGCTGAAGAAGCTAAAGCTGACGAGCCTGCTGCCGAAGAAAAAACCGAAGAGACACCAGCCAAAGAGGAGGAGGCTCCTAAGGAAGAGGCTGCCGAAGAACCAAAAGCTGAAGAAACTGAGGCTCCGGCCGAAGATGCCCCAGCTGAGGAAGAAAAATCTGATGACGCTCCTGCTGAAGAGGAGGCCGCGTCCTAATTTATTATTTTTTATCAATCAATTTTAACCCTATAAAAAATGTCTGACGAAGTAACCCTTTCCAAAGATGCAGAAAAAGTTCTCGACATGGTCGAAAAGCTTTCTGTCCTTGATCTTGCCAACCTTGTAAAGGCTATGGAAGATAAATTCGGTGTTAGTGCTGCTGCTCCTGTAGCTGTTGCTGCAGCTGGTGGTGCTCCTGCTGGTGGTGACGCTGGTGGTGCCGAAGAAAAAGATGCCTATGACATCGAACTTAAAGATGCTGGATCTCAAAAGATTGCAGTTATCAAAGTTGTTCGTGAAATCACTCAACTTGGTCTTAAAGAATCTAAAGAACTTGTTGATGGTGCTCCAAAAGTTATCAAAGAAGGTGTTAAAACCGAAGAAGCTAACGAATTCAAGAAAAAACTTGAAGAAGCTGGTGCTACTGTTGAGCTTGTGTAAGTTTTCACTTCAAAAATCTAAAAGCCGAGTGACCTTAAGTGGTTGTTCGGTTTTTTAGTAAGCTAATGGTTGCTTTTTCTCCCGATTTTTGGTAAAATATTATGATTTTATAAAATAAAAACCAATAGGCATGAACGAGGCACCTCTCTTTCCCGGGCTCCAGCAGGAGCAAGGCGCTGCTCCCGAGGTAGTGCAAGATGGGGGTGCGCCAGCAGCAGTGGCTACGCCACCGCCTGCCGAAAATGGCGCTACTACACCCCCTGCCCCCGATCTGTTTGGGGAACCAAACGCACCGACCGCCCCAGCGCAAGCTGAATCAGGCGTGGTTAATGCGGTTGTTTCTCAAAACGATTCAGACAAAGGCCAAATCCTTGGCCCAAAACCAAAAACTAGCGCTGGACTTGATGTCCGCGCCAGTCATTTTAATTTTGGTGGCTTCTTATTCAAAATATCTATAGTTCTTGCCTTACTTGTGTACGGGTTCTTTTACACCCAACTTAACCCAACTTTTGAATTCCTCGGGAAAAATCCAGCCCAAAAATTGGCGGATTACGAAGCCTCATTCCAAGATGAACAAAGCTCAGTTAATCTATATAACCTGTTAATGGCGAAATTTGCGCTTGATGACTTTGCGACTGATGCTGATTCTTATTTACTTAAATTATCTCAATATGAATCAGATTACACCGCCAGAAATGAACTTGATGAATTAGAAATTGATTTAGCTTTGCTTGAAGAAGACATGATTGCATCTCTAGAAATAGCTCAAGAAAAACTTCGAAAACAGCTTTATCCAACCGAATTGCTAACAATTAGCGGAGTTTCAGCTATTGAACTAGAAACAACTTATACAACTTTACTCAAGACTAAAATTAGTGAGGAAAAACAAGATCTTCGGGGAGCTGAAGATGATGAAGCAACCATGGAATCTAGCAATTTAGACGGAGCGCTTGCCCTTTTGAATGCTAGAGATCTCCAACGTGACGTAAGTGGCGTGGATCTTTCGGAAGGCCTTGACGCTGCGACTGTAGAATCGCTTTTTGAACAGGTTACTGAAACGAGCAAAGATCAAACTTCAACTATTATGGCTATTAAAAGTAGCCGTTTAGATTGGCAAACTTTGTTAGATGAAGTGGAAGATATCACTAAAAAAATCGATCCTTTGTTTGCCAGTGGAATCACTAGCAACATTGAATACTCTAACTATTCTTTCAACACTACTAACCAGAAAGGTAGTTTGCGCGGCGAAACCCGCACTGATGATACTATGAATTTTTCACTAATTTCTGATCTGGTAGATGAATTGGAGCTATCCACTTATTTCGCTGATGTAACAACTCGTTCATTTAGCAAAAGTGGTAGTTCAGACGATGATTTTACCGCTTCCTTTACTTTAGAAATGGTTCTTCAAGATGGTGAAGACAGTCGCGACGCCCAACAGGCGGTTGTAATTGAAGTTGAAGAGGAGGAAGAGGTTGTTGAGGAGGAAATAGCCGAAGAAGTCGTAGCAGAAGAGGAGGTCATTGCTGAGGAAGAAGTTACTGAAGAAGTTGCGACAGAAGAGGCAACTGAGGAAGTTGTAGCTGAAGAAGAAGATTTTACCGAAGGAGCAACCAGCTTTCTTGATGTTTTAAAAGGTCTATTTGGAGGTGACACGGAGAAAAAACCAGTCCCTCGCGTTTCGTAATTCTTAAATGATTTCTAAAATGACTACTTCATCTAAACCAAGTAAAATTTCGCTCATTGTGGCTCTAGTAATTCTAAGCCTAGTGGGTTGGTATGGTTATAGCCAATATACTGCGCTTTCGGCTGTTAATGACCAGTTAGCAGTGGCTGATAATATTCTTTTTGATCTAGAACAAGAGCACACTGAAGTTCTTGATGATTATCAGGATGCCAAAAAGGATTATGTGGAAAACTTGGATGAAAACACTGAAAAACTTTATTCAATTTTGCCAGCTAATGAAGACCTTACTACTCTGACACGTATGCTAGATGATTTTGCTTTTGAAAATCATTATGACTCTAATCCGTTTTTTATAAGTCAGATGTCTTATGGAAACGTTGAAGAAGCAGAAGGTTACGCAATTTTGCCAATTACCATGACCATTGAAGCTTCTGAAAAGAATTTTAATAAATTTTTAGAATATATTGAGGCTTCTGGCTCGGTTGAAGGCGGTGTTCGGCTAATG
>CAYWKJ010000060.1:0-4631 GCA_964459205.1 uncultured Candidatus Peribacteria bacterium
TATATAACATTTACGCTGAACTCTGGCGCCAAGAAAAGAATTGGAAGGCAGATAGCAATGAAGGGTATATAATTAGATATGTATATGCTTTATTAAGTGGGCAAGCGGGTCCAAGTATAACCCTTAGTCAAGGCAGCCCAGAAAGACAAGTACATCAATTTTTATGTGAAATAAGTCTTCAATTATATGCAGAATTAGAGGGAAGATTTCCTGCTATACAGGAATTTGACCATGATCATACCCATGTCATGGCATTAATAGAAGATGCAGCAGCGCAGCTTTCTAGAGGGGAGAAAACTTATGAAGAATTGGCCGGTATTTTAACACCAGGCGCCGCCCATGACGAAGCAGTTGTATTTTGGACCCAGCCTTATGCTGATTGGTGTCGGGCAGAGTTTGGAGCGTTGCCAGAGGATGTTGATTGGGACGCGTTAAATGCAGAGTTTCCTTAAAGTGAAGCTAATTTGTAAGAACGGAAATCTTTTCAGCGTTTTTAATCATCATAAAAATCGCCAGCATAGTTTTTGAAAAATAGGAGTTTTCAATTAGAATGCCCAGCGGGTTTTCACCTTTACAGTACATAAATTGCACTTTGTCCTCATAAATCACAATGGTTGAATCTATATTGTATTTATCATCTCTTTCCAAATATCCGACCCATTCATAAAGGTCAGATGCATCATCTAAATATTCTTTGGCCGCCTCTGATTGAGTAACAATCATATAACATTTTGTCTTCATTTTTTTGCGACGCGGCACATAAACATTACGAATATAGTTTTGAATTTCTGGATGAAAATTATGTGCTGAAATAAAATAAATTGGCACATCATTTTTAAGCACCAAATGAACCATTTTGCACATACCATCTATCCCTTCAAAGTAAGAAATCTTTGATTGTGGCAAGAACTGGCTGACAATATTCTGGAATTCAGGGAGCAAATTATTAAGCTCATCAATTCTGTGATCTAATCCAGCCTTTTTGCGTTCCAAAAGCTCTCGAATTTCAGTAGGTTGAATAGCGGAAAAAATATTAGATTTACCTTTAATGCTTTTTTCAGTAAATCCTTTTCTTGACAAAGCCTCTAAATGGAAAGCAGTAGTTGAACGTGGTAAATGAACCTTCTTGGCAACAATGCTTGCCGGCTGAGGGCCTAGCTCCAAGAGCGCCAAATAGACAATTGTTTCTTTGCTTGTGAGATCAAGCCCTTCTAAAAAGGTGTCAATTTTCCCCATAAAATAAAGCTTTTTTAAAGTAGCCTTATTCTACCATCCTCTTTCCGCATATTTAACCCCAAGTTCAGAAATTTCCAAACTATCCATAGCTTCGCCAAGATTTTCTGACACTCTACTGAGCACAGCTGGATCATCAAAATGAAGGGTTGCTTCAACAATGGCTCGGGCCCGTTTAGCGGGGTCACTAGATTTAAAAATCCCAGATCCAACAAACACGCCATCACAACCAAGTTGCATCATTAGGGCCGCGTCAGCTGGTGTAGCTAAGCCTCCCGCTGCAAAATTAACAACCGGTAAACGGCCAGCTTTTCCTACTGATTTTACGAGCTCAACCGGTACGCGCATTTCTTTGGCCGCTTTTTTAAGTTGGGCCTCATTCATTTTGGCAAGAGCTTTGATACCGTCATCAATAACGCGCCAGTGACGCACAGCTTCGATAACGTTTCCTGTCCCGGCTTCGCCTTTGGTACGAATCATGGCGGCGCCCTCGTTGATTCGGCGCAGAGCCTCGCCTAGGTTGGTGGCGCCGCATACAAATGGCACCTTAAAATTGCTTTTATCCACGTGTAAATCCGGATCAGCCGGAGTTAGAACTTCACTTTCATCAATATAATCAACCCCTAGTGATTCCAAAATTTGGGCTTCTACAAAATGTCCAATACGAACCTTGGCCATTACTGGAATCGAAACAGCGTTTATGATTCCCTTAATCATCTTTGGGTCAGACATTCGCGCCACCCCACCATCTTTTCGGATATCAGAGGGCACCCGCTCCAGAGCCATCACCGCCACTGCTCCAGCTTCCTCGGCCAGCTTGGCCTGTTCTGGTGTAACCACATCCATAATCACTCCCCCCTTTAGCATTTGGGCTAAACCCTTTTTGAGTTTGGGGGTGTTTTGTTTTTTAACAGGCATTTTGTAAAAGTTTTAAATTTTTAAAGCGAGTTTGATTGTAGAGGAAAAACCAAACCACGCCAAGATAAGACCTGTTGTTAATTTTTAAAAATAACTATCCCAGGATTCGATTCTAAGATTGTTAATGGTGTCCTTTTTCATGCATTCTACGATTAGCTTAGACACCTGAACATTAGTTATAAGCGGAACATTTAAATCAATAGTACGACGGCGAATTTGATAGCCAACAGTTTCTTCTTCATGGCTGTAGTTTTGCGGAATGTTAATCACAAAATCCACTTTTCCTTCGTCAATTACATCAAGGACGGTTTTTCCGGATTCCCCAATTTTATGGACCATGTGATTGCGAACTCCGTGCGAAGAAAGGAAATTGCTGGTTCCTTCGGTGGCGTAAATGTCATAGCCATTAACATGCAGCCATTGGATAGCATCCAACATGTCGGCTTTGTCTTCTACGCGGCCGATACTTACCAAAACACTTTTTTTCGGAAGTCGGAAGCCAACGGAAATCATAGCTTTTAAAAATGCTTCGTGAATGTCTGATCCAAAACAAGCGACTTCTCCTGTTGAGGCCATTTCTACGCCCAGCATTGGGTCGGCGCCCTTAAGGCGTGAAAATGAAAATTGCGGCGCTTTTACGCCGACGTGATCAAGCGTCAAAGTGCGGTAAGTCTCGCGCCGCTCAGTCGGGTCTTCGACTTTTCCAAGCATGGCGTGGGTCGCGATTTTAATGAAATTATGACCCGTAACTTTTGATGAAAATGGAAAACTACGACTAGAGCGCAGATTACATTCAATAATTTTCACTTCGTTATTTTTGGCCAAAAATTGGATATTAAACGGCCCAGTTATATTCAAGCTTTTAGCAACATCACGGGTTATGTGGCGAATTCTACGAATGGTTTCGAGATAGAGTTTTTGCGGCGGCAAAACAATCGTCGCAT
This sequence comes from uncultured Candidatus Peribacteria bacterium, assembly GCA_964459205.1. Lineage (GTDB taxonomy): Bacteria > Patescibacteriota > Gracilibacteria > UBA1369 > UBA12473 > JABJMC01. The sequence continues at coordinate 3,096 of CAYWKJ010000060.1, forward strand.
CCCCAGAATGAACACCAGCGTTTTCGACGTGCTCAGCAATGGCGTAAATCACGAGTTCGCCTTTGTGCGCCACAGCATCGATTTCAATTTCTTTGGCTCCGATTTCAAATTTACTAACCACAACCGGCGCCTCAACCGAAATCCTAGCGGCTTTCGCTAAGTAGTTTTCTAGTGTTGCGCGGTTCGGCGCCACCCGCATCGCGGCTCCAGAGAGCACATACGATGGGCGCACCAAAACCGGATATCCAACCTCATCAGCAAACTTATAAGCATCACTCACATCAGCAAATTCTTTCCATTTTGGCTGGTCGATGTCGAGGCTATCCATAAGAGCCGAGAACTTATCGCGGCTTTCGGCGCGATCAATGTCGGTTGGGGAAGTTCCAAAAACTTTCACCTTATTTTTATGCAGTTTCATGGCCAGAGTACTTGGAATTTGGCCACCCATGGAGATCATTACCCCATCCGGATTTTCTTTTTCATAAATATCTAACACGCGCTCCAAAGAGAGCTCATCAAAATATAGCTTGTCGCAAATATCATAATCAGTAGAAACAGTCTCCGGATTGTAATTAATCATAATTGTTTCGTATCCTTCTTCTTCGAAAGTTTTAATTGCATTAACTGCACACCAGTCAAACTCCACTGATGAGCCAATGCAATATGCGCCAGAACCTAACACCATGGCTTTTTTGCGCTTAGATGAAAATGTCACATCATCGTCTTGATCGCCGTGGTACGTAAGATACAAATAGTTGGTTGTGGCTGGCCATTCCGCGGCCAAAGTGTCGATTTGTTTAACCACAGGCGTGATGCCAAGTCGTTTGCGCGCCGCGCGAACCTCGGCCTCTGTCTTATCTGTAAAATCCCCAATTTGGTGATCTGAATAGCCGGCTTGTTTCGCGCGGCGCACCAATGGAGCCTCTAATTTTTTGTTCTTTTCTAATTCCTCCGAAATACTCACAATATTTTTCAATTTATCCAAAAACCATAAATCAATTCCGGATAGATCATGAATTTTTTGTGTAGACCAGCCCTTGTGAAGAGCTTCGGCAATCGCCAGCATTCGGCGCGGGGTTGGAACCGAAATCGCTTCCTCCAAGCCATTGCCCCGAAAATCCACCGATTCATTGGCCACCAATCCATGCAGTCCAATTTGCAGCATGCGCAATCCTTTTTGCATCACTTCTTCAAAGCTTCGGCCCAGCGCCATAATCTCCCCCACCGACTTCATTTCTGTAGTAATTTCCCACGAAACTTTTCTAAATTTATCCAAATCCCAACGTGGAATCTTGAGCGCCAAGTAATCCAACGCCGGCTCAAAACAAGCAGTTGTTGTACCTGTTACTGAGTTTTTAAGCTCCACTAACGAATATCCAAGCGCCAACTTAGCGGCCACGTGCGCCAGCGGATAACCAGTTGCTTTAGACGCCAAGGCTGACGACCGCGACAACCTGGCATTCACTTCAATTACACGATAATCATCCGAATGCGGATCCAAGGCATATTGAATATTACATTCTCCAATAATTCCTA
>CAYWKJ010000061.1:0-4480 GCA_964459205.1 uncultured Candidatus Peribacteria bacterium
TATTGGAGTAAATAATCGTGATTTGAAAACTTTTAAGGTTGATGTGGGGGCTACTTTGCGTTTGCGGTCGTTAGTTCCTGAGGATGTTATTTTAGTTTCAGAGAGTGGAATTAGAGACCGATATGATTCTGTGAAATTACGTGGGAAAGCAGATGCCATGTTGATTGGGACAGCGCTTTTGCGGGCTAATGATATGGCAACAAAAGTTTATGAGTTTAAAAAAGATCGACCTTTAGTAAAGGTTTGTGGGATTCAGGATCAGGAGACAGCAACGGCGTGTGAAGAAATGGGAGTGGAGTTTTTAGGATTTAATTTTGTGGAGGGGAGTCCGCGGTGTATTGAACCGGGGAAGGCGAGAGAGATTGAGGTTTTAAAGGCGAAAACTGTGGCTTTGTTTTGCGATGAATCGATTGAACGGGTGAATGAAATTGGGGCGAATTTTGATTTTGTGCAGCTGCATGGGGATGAATCGGAAGAGTATTGCCAGCAGGTTGAAAAACCGGTAATTAAATCGTTTTTGGTGGGGGATGAACCGTATGAAGGAGTGATTCCGTTGTTTGATGTGAAGAAAGGAGAAAAGGGAGTGATTGCGATGGGTGAGGAGCCAGATGAACCTTATTTTTTGGCCGGGGGATTGACTGCTCTAAATGTGGGTGAAATTGTGGCGGATTTGAATCCGTATTGTGTTGATGTGGCGCGGGGAGTGGAAAAAGATGGCCGCAAGGATGCGGATTTAATTAAAAAATTTATTAACCACCTCAAAAAATGTTAATTGTTTTAGATCGGTCTGCGACCGAGGAAAATGTGGAGGATATTGTGGCCGCCGTCCAGGGTATGGATTTGAAGGCCGAAGTTCTTCCCGGCGGCCACCGCACCGCCATTGGTATTCTTGGGAATACGGGTTATGTGGATGCTGATTCATTGATCCATCTTCCAGGAGTAAAAGAGCTTATTCATGTGTCTAAGCCGTATAAATTGGTAAGCCGCGAATGGAATCCTGAGGATACAATTGTGGATGTTGATGGCGTGAAAGTTGGAGGTGGTGATTTTGTGGTAATGGCCGGGCCTTGTTCAGTTGAATCTGAAGAGCAGATTATGGAGGCTGCCCGCGCCGTAAAAGCGGCGGGCGCTAATATGTTGCGTGGTGGCGCGTTTAAACCGCGCACTGGTCCGTACTCTTTTCAAGGGTTAGGCGAAGAGGGGCTTAAGTTATTGCGTAAAGCTAAGGAAGAAACTGGTTTGCCGATTGTAACTGAGTTGCTTTTTGCTGATCATTTAGATCTGTTAGTTGAATATGCTGATGTGATTCAGCTCGGGGCGCGCAATATGCAGAATTTTGAACTTTTGAAGCTGGTGGGACGTACCAAAAAACCGATTCTTCTTAAACGTGGTCCATCGGCCATGATGGAAGAATTTCTATTAGCTGCGGAATATATTTTGAATGAAGGGAATCCAAATGTGATTCTTTGTGAGCGTGGCATTCGAACTTTTGAACGAGCTACTCGCAATACTTTGGATTTAAATATTGTGCCGCTTGTAAAAGAACTTTCCCATTTACCGATTATTGTGGATCCAAGTCATGGGACAGGTGTGTATTCATTAGTTAAACCGCTTTCTAAGGCGTCTAAGGCGGTGGGAGCGGATGGGGTGATGGTAGAAATGCATCCGAATCCAATGGAGGCTCTTTCGGATGGCAAACAGTCTTTGAATGCCGAGGATTTTCAAGATTTAATGAATGAACTTAACCAAATGAAAATATGAAATCTGAAAAAGGATATTTTGGAGAGTTTGGCGGGATGTTTATCCCAGAGGTGTTGCACGCGGTGTTTGAAGAGTTGATGGTTGGGTATGAAGCGTTAGATGATGATTTTTGGGAGGAATTTAATCACGAATTGCGCACGTTTTCGTGTCGCCCAACACCATTGATGTTAGCTAAGAATCTAACCGAGCATTTTGGTGGTCCTAAGATCTACATTAAGCGTGAAGATTTAAATCATACTGGCGCACACAAATTAAATAATGTGATTGGTCAGGGCTTACTTGCTAAACGTCTTGGAAAAAAGCGCGTTATTGCCGAAACCGGCGCTGGCCAGCACGGTGTAGCCACAGCTACCATGGCGGCTCGTCTTGGTTTGGAATGCGTAATTTACATGGGCGCAATAGATGTTAAACGACAGCGTCCAAATGTTTTTTGGATGGAAAAATTAGGCGCCAAAGTGGTTCCCGTAACTAGCGGGACTGGGATTTTGAAAGACGCTATTAACGAGGCCATGAAAGATTGGATAACCCACGTTGAGGACACTCATTATGTGCTTGGCACAGTGTGTGGCCCGCATCCTTTTCCGGAGATGGTGGCGCGATTTCAGCGTGTTATTGGTGACGAAGCACGGGAGCAGATTATGGCCGCCGAAGACGCTTTGCCAACCAAGGTATATGCTTGTGTGGGCGGCGGCTCCAATGCCATGGGGATTTTCCAAGGTTTCCTTAATGATGATGTTGAATTAGTTGGAGTAGAGGCTGGTGGGGAAGGTGTTGACACAAAAAAACACGCTGCTCGACTGGCCGCAAGTGACGCTTCATTAGGGGTGGCCCAAGGTTACAAAACGTATTTTATTCAGGATGATGATGGGCAACTTCAAGAAACTCACTCTATTGCCGCTGGTTTAGATTACGTAGGTGTTTCGCCAATTATGTCGCATTTACGAGATAGTGGGCGTGTTCGATTTGAGGCAGCCACTGATCAGGAGGTTATTGACGCTCATCAGCTTACAGTGCAACAGGAAGGGATTATCCCAGCACTCGAATCAGCACATGCTTTTGCGCAAGCGTTCAAAGAGGCTCCTAAGTTGTCTAAGGACGATGTAATCATCATTAATCAGTCTGGTCGTGGTGATAAGGATATTTTTACGATTGCGGATGCCTATGATGATGAGTCCTGGAAAGAATTTATAAAATCTAAAGCCCAAGATTATGAAAATTAAACTTGTTTCACACGCCGTACTTGGCTATCCATCTTTTGATTTGTGTCGTGAATCGGTGGCTGAAATGGCACGAGTGGGAGTGGATATTATTGAACTTCAGATTCCTTTTTCTGATCCTGGAGCAGATGGCCCGTTTTTTACAGCCGCGCAGCAAGAATCAGTCGAGAACGGTACCACAACTGAGCAGTGTTTTGAGTTTGCAAAAGAGGTTTGTGCAGCCCATCCGGAGGTGATGTTTGTTTTTATGACTTACTACAACATTGTTTTTAAGTATGGAGTGAAAAAATTCGTGGAAAGAGCGGCAAAAATTGGTGTAAAAGGGTTTATCTTGCCCGATTTACCAGTGGAAGAGGCGGATGAATATATCGCCGCTTGCAAAGAACATAACGTGGATCCTATCTTGATGTTTACACCAACAACTTCGGATGAGCGGATGCGTAAAATTGCGGCTAAAGCCAGTGGTTTTATTTATTGCCAAGCCCGTTTGGGAGTTACTGGCACGCACACTAAATTTGGCCCAGACGAAGAGGCTTATATTGCCCGCGCTAGAGCAGCAACCGATCTACCACTAGCCATGGGATTTGGAATTCAACAAAAGGAAGACGTGGATTTTTTGAAAGGCAAAGTAGACATTGCGATCTGTTGTACGCAAGCTATAAAAGTGCTCGTAAAAGATGGTGTGCAAGCTATGGGCGAGTTTTTGGCTGCTTTACGCTAAGTTTCACCACATAATACCCCGAGAAAATCGCAAAAAACGTATTCAAATAAAAGAAGATCCAATCCGCGACCAGGTAGCTGAAAGCGGCAATAAGTAAGCTTCCTAAAGTTAGAGCTATATTGCCACGTTTGGTAGCTGGCCCTAGTGTATATCCTAGGGCAATTCCAAGTAAGCCAATAATAAAAATCAAAGTGGTGTAATCTTCAAAAACAGTAAGGGCCCAAATTATTAAGGCTGCTCCAGAAATTCCAATCACTGGAATATCGATTTTGTCTGGAGTGTTGAGGAGCATAAGTAGGCTGGAAACTTGGACTAATACTTGCAGAATCACAAAAAAGATCGGGCCACCAGCTAAATATCCAAGCAAGGCATAAATAAACATCACAACACCGCCAACTGCAAATAACCAGCTTTTTACAGTTTTAGCAGGGTGAATTTTTGGTTTTACAGGCCAGGCTGCACCTAAAACAAGAATGATCGCGCCAATTACGCCGATGTAGAAATTATCCATAATTTATGGGAGGTTAATTCAAATAAATCGCTTTGTTTGTATTGTGTTCTTCGTTGGTGGTGGCGTAAATGGTTTCGCCAGTGTCGGTGGTGTTTAAAAAGAACCAATAATTGCTAGCTTCGGGGTTTATAGCGGCTTCGATAGCGCTTAAACCAGGGTTAGAAATGGCGGTGGGTGGAAAGCCGGCGTTTTGATAAGTGTTGTAGGGAGATTCGATTTGGGTGTCTTCGTAAGAAACAGATTGCTTTCCAGTGATATAATTAACAGTAG
>CAYWKJ010000062.1:0-4206 GCA_964459205.1 uncultured Candidatus Peribacteria bacterium
ATGGATTTTGGTTGCCAGTGTTTTAGTTGCAATATCAACAATTTTACCCTGGTATGAAGATTTAGACGCTTTTGGCGCTGGTGATCTTTATCTGGGGATTACAGGTCCACTTTTTTTGGTGGGCTTAATGGTCTTGGCGTCGGCAGTGTTTGTGGCGTCCTGGATCGTACTTCCAACAATGGGGAAAAGACTCCCTTCTCTTCCTGTTAAAGAAGGGGCTTTATTCGCATTTTTAGGAGTACAAGATTTACTACTTTTATTAGTAGCAAATTCGGTTTTCTTTCATCCTAAGTTTGGAGTGAATATTACCTTAAAAGACACTAAATTTGGAATGATCGTGGCGTTTTTAGGAGTGATTTTAATGATTTGGAGTGGTTATAAACTTTATAAACGTGATGCTAGAAGGTTTGCGCACGCTGACCGATCGCCATCATTAGTAAAAATGCCAGAAGATCATGAGAGCCATCGTTCTGTACGACCAGCTCCAGAAAACATCGAAAGACCGATTGAACGAAAAGAAGTAATTGAACGGGGAACAGAGAAAGAAGCTGACCCTCAGCCGCTGCGAATGGATTTATAATTTCAAAACTATATGACTGCTACCAAGCCCAAACCCGTTACTAAACCTAAACCTGCGGCCTCCAAACCTAAGCCGAGGCCAAAGGCCAAAAAGGCACCTCAAACAACTGGCCTTCCCGAAGGAATTGTGTTTTTTTGCAAAGACTGTCATAAAATTGTAGAGGTAAATAGAGTTGGCCGCCGCTTTGTTTATACCTGCAAAGAATGTGGGACTAAAAACGTGGCCTTTGGAACCACAGAAAGTATTCACAGTTTTTTCCACATTAAGGAGGAGGCTCCGGCTGAGGAGGAAACAACAAAGGAGGGGAAAGAGGAAAAAGAAGAGCTGCCAGCAAAGGAAGCGTAAGGAAGTTTAGGTTTTTGTTCATTTCCCGTTCATTTTTATTTAATTTTTTTGTTAGAATTTTTTAATCGGGTTAGTGTATAAGAAAGTTAGAATTAAATATTGACAGTGAGTTTTTACTCACCTATAGTGAGGAAGCGCTCACCATTACTTAACCCTTCCAATCATGGCTGACGACAATAAGAAAAAAGCAATTGAATTAGCACTTTCTCAGATTGAGAAAAATTTTGGCAAAGGCGCAATTATGCGCATGGGAGAAGCCAAAGCTATTGAAATCGAAACTATCCCTACTGGTTCCATCTCCCTTGATTTGGCGCTTGGCGGGGGTATTCCAAAAGGCCGTATTATCGAAATTTATGGCCCAGAATCTTCTGGCAAAACCACTTTGGCCCTCCATATTATTGCGGAGGCTCAGAAAAAGGGTGGCCAAGCAGCTTTTGTAGATGCAGAGCATGCCCTAGACCCCCAATACGCTGGGAAAATTGGGGTCGATGTTGAGAACTTACTAGTATCACAGCCTGATAATGGCGAACAAGCTTTAGAAATTACCGAGACACTAGTTCGTTCTAATGCGGTAGATATTATTGTAGTTGATTCGGTGGCAGCACTTACCCCTCGCGCTGAGATCGAGGGTGAAATGGGAGATTCCCATATGGGTCTTCAGGCGCGGTTGATGAGCCAAGCTTTACGCAAATTAACTGGAGCAATTAGCAAATCCAAAGTCTCAGTTATTTTTATCAATCAAATTCGAATGAAGATTGGTGTGATGTACGGTAACCCAGAAACTACTACTGGCGGTAATGCTCTTAAATTTTACTCTACAGTGCGCATGGATATCAGACGTATTGGCCAAATTGAAGGTGCTTCGGAAAAAGGCAAACAACTTACTGGAAACCGAGTACGGGTAAAGGTTGTTAAAAATAAAATTGCACCGCCGTTTAAGGTGGCAGAATTTGATATTATGTATGCAAAAGGGATTTCTTACTCTGGTGATTTGCTTGATCTAGCCACTGAATATGAATTTATTCGCCGAGCCGGAGCCTTTTATAACTACGGTGAATTAAAACTTGGCCAAGGACGTGAAAATGCCAAAAAATTCTTGGAATCTAATCCTAAAATAATGAAAGATTTGGCTAAAGGAGTAGAGACCAAGGTTAAGGAATACGTTTAAAATGGAAATCTCGGCTTTTTACTCAAAATTAATGGATTATGCGCTTTGGCTTCTGTCGAGGCGCTCTTATCCTGAAAAGGCACTTACAGACAAGCTAATTGCGCGGGCCCCTAAGCTTGGCAAAGATGTTAGTGAAAGTGATCAACAAAAAGTTATTCAATTAATTTTAGAACGACTCAAAGATCTGGCTTACTTAGATGATTTGCGGTACTGTGAGCGATTTGTAGAAGAACGATCCAAGCTCAAACCACGGGGTCGCTATGGTCTTAGGCAAGAACTGCTAAGAAAAGGGATCTCTAAAAAGACTTTGGATCTTTTTTGGGAAAGTGAAGCAGGGCAAGAGTTTGATGAATTACCACTAGCTAGGCGTTTACTTAAAAAACGAGCGCCCCGAGCAAAAAACCGTGAACAGCTTTATCGCTTTTTGGCATCACGAGGGTTTTCCGTGAGCGTTATCAGGGAAGCGCTTGACAAAAACCCGCCCCCATACTAAAGTAGGGGCGAATTTAACGCAGGATTATTTAGATCCTGCGGTTTTTTTAAACTTTTAACTCAAAATTATATGCAATCTCAATTCTTAACTGCTCTAAATGAGCTTTGTGAGGAAAAGAACCTTCCAAAAGATACTGTCATTGAAACTGTAAAGGCGGCGTTACGAGCAGCGTATCGCAAAGATTATGGTAATCGAGAGCAGAATATTGAGATTGAACTTTCTGATGGTGCAAACTTTGCCACAGTTCTTTTAGTGCAAGAAGTTGTTGAAAAGGTTGAGGATGAGGACACACAAATTACTTTAAAAGAAGCTAAAAAAGATTAAAAAGAACGTTAAAGTTGGGGATAATCTTAAAATAGATGTAACTCCCGCTAGTTATGGGCGAATTGCGGCGCAATCAGCCAAACAAGTGATCATTCAAAGGCTTCAAGAGGCAGAACGAGACATGATGTATGAGAACTTTAAAGATCGCGAGAATGAGCTTATTAACGCTCTTATTCATCGTGTGGATGATCGTAATGTATATGTGGATTTAGGTTCAATTACAACTTTTCTACCACCAGATCAACAGATACCAGGGGAACGCTATTATGGAGGCCAACGTATTAAGCTATATCTTGATAAGGTTATTAAAACGACTAAAGGGCCACAGCTGTTAATTTCTCGTACTCACCCTAACCTAATTAAAAAGCTTCTTGAGCTTGAAATCCCAGAAATTAAAGATGGAATTGTAGAAGTTAAAGGAGTATCTCGTGACCCAGGTGTGCGCTGTAAAGTAGCCGTCTCATCTAGCGACGAAAAAGTTGACCCTATTGGAGCATGTGTCGGGCAAAAAGGTGTTCGTATTCAAGCGGTTATGGATGAGCTTAGCGGGGAGAGAATTGATGTTATTGAGTTTTCGGAAGAACCAGCTAAATATATTGCAACCGCACTTTCTCCGGCTAAAGTTACTCATATTAAGCTTGATGAGAAAGAAAAACGCGCTTCAGTTTATGTTGCCCCTGATCAGAGGCCATTGGCTATTGGTAAAAAGGGACAAAATGTACGTTTAGCTTCGTTCCTAACAGGTTGGGAAATCGATATATTAGATGCAGTGGATTTATCGGCTGCAGATGCAGCTGATGCCCCAGAGGCAAAAGCTGGCACTCCTATTAAAAAGGAAGAAGTAGCTCATGTGAGTGAATTAGATGGTATTACAGATGATATTGTTGAGAAATTGGCCACTGTAAACCTAGTTGAAATCAAGCAGTTAAAGGGTCTATCTGTAAAAGACTTTTTATCTATTGAAGGAATTCAAGAAAAAGAGGCTGAAATCATCTTTGAGGCCCTAAAAAAGGCCAAATAACAGGTGGGCCCAAATTCACTTGACAAGTTTGACACGTTTGTGTAATATTGACGCGTAAAAACTAGACAGGATAGTGGGTCTCCTACTAAAAAAGCACTCAGCAAACGGCAAGCACCGTTCTCTCTAATCCAAGAGGTTTCAAAAGATCCTGGGATATTTGTAACTGTATAAGAGAGAAGAAGGCTTGCCCTTTTTGTAACTCGTAGACGAAATGTGGAGATTTTGTGCCGGGGGTGGATGGGCCCTTCTAGCTTGCTAGAAGGGCCACACTTATA
>CAYWKJ010000063.1:0-4018 GCA_964459205.1 uncultured Candidatus Peribacteria bacterium
CTTCTTTTTTTGAGTTCTCGCAGTTTGTGAATACTCTCGTCAATTGATCCGTTATCCACCACAATAATTTCGTACTCAAAATTTACTTTAGATCGTTCAATAGCCTCCACACACATTTTGGGGAAATACTTGTGGTTATAATTCACAACAATGATGGAAACTTTGGGAGAGTTCATAATTTTCCTTTTAATTCTTCGCGAGAAGGAAGATCTGTCATTTTGTTAGGCTTAATATTGAGCTCTACTTTTCCAGTGGCAAAGCTTTGCTCCTCAATATCTTGGTTAATGACTAATCCAGGGCCAATTAATGAATTACTGCCGATTTTTACACCAGGCATAAAGCTAGTATTCACCCCGACACGAATATTATCGCCAGTAATAAGCCCTAGTTTCGGGGTGCCTGAATCCATTTTCTCTTCTTTTACATTCACGTGTACATTGGCTTCGTCAAAGCGAAGATTGCCAGTAACGCAACCAGCTCCAAATGAAACATTATTTCCGATAACACTGTCGCCAATATAGTTAGAATGCGTCCAAACATCGTCACCAAGCACACTGCGAGCTACTTCGGTAGCAAAACCGACCACACAGTCTTCTCCCAGGTATGAATCGCGCACTAAAGCGTTCGTGGCCACTATGCTGTTTCGCCCAATATAGGCTGGACCGACGATTGTAGCGCCATCAAAAACTTTGGCACCTTCATCAATAAATACATCTCCCGAAATAATAGCTTTTTCGGCAATATAAGCTGATGGAGCAATATGAGTTGGACTCTTATCAAAGAAATAACGAGCAACTTCGATAACATGCCACGGATATTTAATTGCTTGCCAATAACCATTGTAGGGAATGGCTTGCATTTTAACGCCGCTTTTCATCATTTTATCGAGGGCGACCTCATACAAATCATCTTTTTGGGATTTAGCTTCCTCTAGATAACGGAAAAGTACTTCTGGATTTTTGTGGAGGTGCAATACAAGGTTTACAAGATCACTAGGCTCTTTCCCTTTGCCTGGTTTTTCTATAATAGATTTTATTTGCCACTGGGAATCAACTTTTAAATATCCGCCTGGAAAATATTCCGTAACTTTTTTACCTAAGATACAACTTTCAAAATAATCGTTTTGAGCCGCATCAAAAACAAGCTTATAAGCCTCTTCTTCGACTACATCATTAGAACTAACAATAAGAATTGGTTCATTCTTGATTTTTGATTTTGCGCTAAGCACAGCCCCAGCCATGCCAGCCTCTAAATCTTTTTGTTCCACAACGTTGACCTTGGCATCTTTAACAGATTTAGTGAACGCTTGAAGGCGTTTTAAATTATGAGCGCCCCCGATCAAGATAATATCGTTAAATCCAGCTTTGGTAAGGGCCTCGATCTGGTGTTGAATCAGGTGTTTTCCACAAAATCGCAGGAAATTTTTGTCCTCAATTGGTTTAACCCGTTGGCTACGTCCAGCCGCAAGAATAAGCACTTTCATTAAAAGGTCCATTAAAGTGGCCTTATTTTAGTGGTTTTCTTAAGGAAAAGAAAGGTTTAAGCCGCGTCTAGCTGGCCGGCTAGGTTTTCTAGTATGTCAGTAAGTTTTTCGCGTTCTTCATTGATTTGATCGATAAGAGCCATGCGCTGTTCGTAACTTTCCTTGAGCTCGCTGGCACTATCTTTAACTTGTTTGACTTCTCGGGCCTTACGAGCGGCTTTTTGGATTTCATAAGTTTCGTCTATTACGCGAGCTACTTTTTGGTTTTCCTCGAGGAATTTACCAGCTCGGACCATGCTTTTAGCGCCGGGGATACTGTGTTTTCCAAAGAGGGCGCCGCCCCTCATAAGTCCTTCTGAAAAACGAGTAGTTTTGGCGGCGCCTTCGGCCGCGCGAGCTGTTTTGGCGACCGTGCCAACTGCTCTGGCTCCTTTAGCCCCTTTGGCAGCTACAGCGGCACCTTCCGTTACGACACCAGACCCACCAGCTGCAAGAAGCGCCAATGAAGCCACATCTACTACTTCCCAGAATGCACCTTCTCCAAAGTGAAGAACTCTCTTCATCCCTTCTAGTTCACGCCCATCTAAAGTTTTACCAAATCCTGCTTCGGTCATCATTTTTGCCCCACCAACTAGTGGAATAATATCTATTCCAGCTGAAAGAAGCATGATTAATGCGCTACGTGTTTTTTCGTCGGCTTGCACCATTGTCAGATCTAGCTGAATCAAGAAATCCATTTGAGCTAGGGCTGCATCCACGTCTGCGCCTTCTAATGGCAATGATTCTAAATATTCTCTTTTATCCTTTAAAAACGCTTTAACTTTTTCTTCTGCAACATCTAAATTACCTGCCATTACATCTTTATTCACCTCATCAACTAAGGCATCGATATCTTTTTTGATAGCTAATACAAATTCTGCTCTTCCGGATACTTCTTCATCAGGATTTTTAGTTTGACGTTCTAAATATTCAATTTCTCCAGCACGCATTTCATCTAACTCACGTTCCCAATCTTCAGGAGTCATATCCTTGTTATCTTTCATGACTTCTTGCTCCAATTCATCTAAGTGAGCTCGTACGCCCTCACTTAAATCTTCTCGAGCCTTAATCATGATTTCTGGGTCGACTGGATGAATTGGGCCTTCTTCTACTACAACTGCCTCTTCGACGGCGTCAGTTGCTGTGTCATCGCCCATATCCTGAGGGATAGTTTCAAAATCTTGCATTTTTTAAAGGGTTATAGGATCAGATTTTTTAGATTTTTTTGCCTTTTTTGGACATTTTTGAAAAGACAAAAATATAAAGGATTTCAAGAATTCCGAGAGAATTCACAACCAAAAGTGCAATAAACCAATACATTTGGCTGTTTCGAGCGGCTCGCCATAAAGCAAAACCTTTCCAAACCAAGGCCCAAATACTTATCGCTATAAAGGCCGCCATAATACGTGGGTCATCTAAAAGCACCATTAATTGCTGTAAATCTGGATCAATGTCAGCCGGCATCACCATATCAGTTTCAGGTGAAACTCCGCTTTTCATTGTGTCTTCCATTTTGGGAGGGGTTAGATTTTAGGTGATAACTTCTGATACACGATTTTCATCTACGGCTTGTCTAAGTTCCATGGCAATACGTTCGCCATAACTAATGCTTTCGCCGTACATATACCCAGAATAAGGAGTATATTTAGTCCCTGGGGAGCCAGGAATGCGCATAGAAACATCAAAAATTACAAATTCTTCCTTGCCATCATAAGCAGCCACGGCTCCTTGTAAGGCAAATGGGCCAATCATGCCAGGAGGTACGGTTTCCTTCATGGTTTTCACAAACTTTTCACCAATGTCATAAGCTTTCTCTAAAAGAGATTCCTTCATGGTGACTGCAAAATGTCCGGTTTCGATCATGGAAGGTTTGTAGCCGCCTTCTAAAAGATCTGCTTGCGTCTTGGCATCAAGCCTAAGGAACCCGTCGAGGCTAGTTTGGCGTCTAGAATCAGTGCCCATTAACTCTAATTCATCATTTAATTCGGAATAAAAGAAATTTAAATTAACATGTGCGCCAATCACAAATTCTTCGATAGTGGCTTGGTCGACATTTTCCTGAGTTGTTGTGCCGGCAGACACCATTTCGGCTGCCTTGGTGAAGTAATCCTCAGTAGTGGTAACCACAAAAAAGGCTCGTTCGTAAGAGCGAGTGGCCTCATTAGCTTTAATCAAAATCGGACCGCCTTTTTCTTTTCCAAAATGATTATCTAAACGTTTTCTTAGTTCTTCTTCCTCTAATACTTCTCCGCCTTCGCGAAGTATTTTTGGCAACCGAATGTCAGCTTTTTCGAGCAAATGATACTGATTAAGGGGTTGATCTCGTTCTTCTAGTTTTACTCCTTGGCGAAGTCCATAAATTGGAACTTCAAAACGTTTTTCAATATCATCGAAATCTTTAAAATAAACCCAAAAATAGCGGTTATGAATAAAGATTGTATTTAATTCTCGGAGTTGCTTTTGGACGTCTTCTTTGGTCACGTCTTCAAACTTATC
>CAYWKJ010000064.1:0-3957 GCA_964459205.1 uncultured Candidatus Peribacteria bacterium
GGGTCGGCGTTTGGAGTATGGTTTAATCTTTGATTATGGTTGTTAGCGGCTGATACATTGCTAAATGATTTTAGCTTTTCAACTCGTAGTATTGCGAAGTTCATAAGGTCACCTATTGTTATTATTGTTGGCAATTTGTTGGCAAGATTTCCCTAGCTAAAGTTTAGCCAGGGAAGTCGCGCAGCCCCCCGACTCTTTTCTCTTAAAGGGGGGCGGAGTTAACCCCGTAGGGCTCACCCTTGCTTGCAAGGTATAGTGAGTATACCTAGCCCATAAGGTCTAGGATGTCGAGGCTATCCATAGATGATAATCGGCTGTTTTTGTCTGGATGCCAATCAGGATCTATGGCTTGCTCGTGCTTTAATTTGTCCTCTTTTTCTCGTTGCTTTCGTTTCTCTACGGACTGTTGATAATTGGCTAACCATTCAGGATTTGCCAACAACAAATCAGGCTGTTTTTCGGCTGGCGTCATATCATCAAAAGCCATGCCATAATAGATTTGTTCCTTTTCCAAAATTAGTAGATAAGCTTGAAAAGCAGCCTCTACAATTTCAGCGGCTTGTTCTCTCTCTTTAGCAAAAAGCTTTGCCATACGCTCGGCCCTTTCCTCGTCCAGTTGGCGAAACTTTTTAGACCATTCAATTAACTGTAATTGACGTTTTAATAATTTCACTGGACGAGCTAGGGCTTCCCTGTTTTCAAGGATTTTTTTCTCAAAAGCTTTTTGTTCGGGTGTGCGATTATCCTGTTTTAGGATGTCTTGAAGTAGTGCTAATAGCATGGTGATTTACCCCTTTATTTTTATAGTTAGTTGTAGGTATACCGTCTAACTATACAGGGGTGGATTTGATAAGTGAACCATTACGCTAAATGACTCGAATGTCAATTGTGGCAAGGGTTTCAAGAAAATAGAATGGCGTCATTGACCATTGAAATATAGAAATTAGACGTGTATATTAAATCTGTTTTTGGGACTGTAGAAACCAAAAAAGCCAGCTATGACAAACTGGCTTTTTAGGTGGGAGCGCTGGCAGGCGCTTGGGTCCCATTCGTGTATGAGGCCTAATTATGACAACAGAAAAACAGATTTTCAAGCGTTTCTATATTTTGACCTCTTTGCTTTTTGGACAGCAGAGAGGGGAAAATGACGAAAGATAGAGACGCCCGCACTACCCCCCTTGGTAACAACGCCGAAAGTTCTACCCCCCCTATTGAACGCGAAGAAAAAAATCTTCGTTTAGAACGCTATCGCCTGCAATATGAAGCTCGAAGATTGCTATTAAACGTTGGCGCTGCCAAGGTGAAAGCAGGGGAATTAACACATAAAGCCAACGTCCATAAAACGGCTAAATGTTTATATACCAGACACTCCCATTATGTGAATGTGAAGAAGTCCATTGAACACGGTGGAGCGTTTTACACTGGCTTGGTGGTTTGCGGTTCGCCAGCCTGTCCAGTGTGCACCGCCAAGGTGGAAGAACGCCGCCGTGTTGAGATAGCAAAGGCTTTTGAGTGGGCTTATTCGACTAAAAATTTAAAGGTCATTATGGTGACTTTTACTTTCCCCCATTATCAATTTCAGAGCCTTGCGAAATTGTTACCAATGCAAGCCGATGCCTATAAGAGATTGCGGCAGGGTGCCCCGTGGACACGTATCAAGGAACGAATGGGATTTGTCGGTTTAATCCGTTCACTTGAAGTAACAATTGGGGCAAATGGTTGGCACCCACATACACATGAGGCTTGGCTTGTTTCGAAAGATTGTGACCTCGCCGACTTTGAAGAAAAGATTGTAAGTCGTTGGCTAAATTCTTGCCTGCGTGCTGGCATCGAAGTTAAGAGCGAAAAGGCATTTCGTAAGCACGCAGTTGATATTATAGACAACGCCACATCATCCGATTATTTAGCTAAACAAGATAGCTCAAAATATTGGGGCGCTGATCGTGAATTGGCAAAAGGCGTTAGTAAAACTGGACGGTATGAGAACGACCTTATTGGTCGTCATCCTCATACCCTTTTGGAAGATAGTTTTAACGGTGATATTCAAGCTGGTAAAAAGTATCTTGAGTATGCTTTTGCAACACGAGGCAAAGCCAGAATATTTTGGTCGAAAGGCCTTAAAGATATGGTCGGCGTGAATGATGTGACCGATGAAGAAATTGCTAATCGTATCGAAGATACAGCTATTAATTTAGCGGTTCTTGGAGCTGATGAATGGGCCGTAATCGTAAAGGCAGGCCGCGATGCCCGTGCTAATATTTTGGACATTGCTGAAAGTGGCGGAACGGAAGCTATACTTGATTATGTTGCTGAATTGGAAAGCAAAGCGGAAAAGCTGCCTTTACCAAAAAACCATGTTGAAATTTCATTTGATGAAGCTGTTGACCTCCTGTCTGGGACGACTAAAAAAGAGATAGCAGGGCCGCTATCAATCAAGTCCGAAACAAGGATTGATGGCTTTGCGAAATCATTGAAAAAAAGGAGGTCATAAAATGGAATTTAAATCCCCCTACCCCATCAGCGAAATTGATGATGTAACTACCAAATCAATAGAGTTTGTTAACCGTTTTGAAGATGGGTATTTACCTAATTCAACGGTTATCGTTCTTGCCCAGACTATCGACTTGGCAAGGTCTTTTGGTGTCACTTGGGACGAAATCGAAATAGTTCTTTATTTGGGTGTCCGTAGGGAAAACGCCCAAAAAATAATCTGTGAAATTGAAGCCCTTAGCGAGGCCAAAAGAACGGAGATTAGCGACACTCGTAGTTAGTTAATTTAGCTGCTGCCAGTAGAGCGGAACCGCGAAGCGCTAGTGATTTAAAAAGGGGCAAATCAGCCCCTTTTTGTTTAACCAAATACCGCAATCTATCAGGATGGTTTTAAGGTTGGCTCCTCGTCCATAAGGTCAATTTGCCACGGTTTAATATTGTCTTGTTCTACCTCTTCCTTGAGTTCGACTTTTGGGGCTTCTGTAAGCTCCTGTGAGGCGTTCTCAACAGCTTTCGAAACCTCTGCACGTAATTGTGCCTGTCGCTCTAATTCTTCTTGTGCGGCAATTCTGGAAGCCTCACGGGTTTGTTTAACTTGTTCTCCGTCGGCCTGTGCAAAGTTCATCAGGCTTTGTTTAAATTCTGCATCAGAATAATCAGCGGGGTAGCAATGTTTTAGGTCATTGATGACCTCAACCGTTTGGCTCTTGAAAGCTCGAAGGTTGTCTTCGAGTTTTTTGTTCTTGGCTATTAACACACGGTTGAGATTCAATGCCTCTTGGAGGCTCTCGTTAAGGTTAAAGATAGTGGATTTCATAGCCTTAAATATGGCTTTCATCTTGCTAGTCTCCCAAAACTTCGGTGTGGCACTTTCCACGAAGTCGGCCACATTGGTTTTTGCATTTTGGGCAGCCTGATCATTGAGCTCCTGTTGAGCTTCTAAATCGCCATAGAATTTTCTTAAAGTGGTGTGTTCGGATTTGGAACCTTTAAGACCTCTGTGGAGCTGATGACCAGCCTCCAAAATGTGAGCGTGATAGCTGTCTTGCATTCGTGCAAGTTCAGCTTTGCCATTAGTGAATTTTTTGGCCGACAAACCCCACCCTTTCCCATCGCTTTTTTTGTAGATGGGAACACATAAAAAATGAATGTGTGGAGTTTCTTCATCAAGGTGAAGTGAATAACTAACCATTCCTTGGCCGTGCCTGTCCTTAATCCAGTTGACTGTGTCACCTGCCCATTTCTTAATTTCTTTGGTGGATTTGTCCTTGAAAAAATCAGGGCTGGCACTGGCCAAATACTCCAAGCAAATAACGCTATCTTTACGTGGTTTGATGCCATGTTGATTAAGTATTTTCTTAATCTTTTGGACGGGATTTTTACCACGGTGAATGTTGAGATGCGCCTTGTCTGGGTCGGCGTTTGGAGTATGGTTTAATCTTTGATTATGGTTGTTAGCGGCTGATA
>CAYWKJ010000065.1:0-3935 GCA_964459205.1 uncultured Candidatus Peribacteria bacterium
GATTTCTTGTCCACGGGCAAATAATTTAAGTGAGACATCGGCAAGATATTCCCATTCTTCGGGGGTAATTGCTCCTCTTTCAAATAAAACCTCTGGGGCAACAGATTCGTCATGATCACCGTGTGCGGCTTTGGTAGATGGAGTTAGGATAGCTTGGTCAAATTTTTGGTCTTTTTTAAGCCCTTCCGGAAGTTGGTTTCCACAAAAGTTGCGAACTCCTTTTTCATTATAATTGTACCAGGCGGAAGTGCTCGTGGAGCCAGTGATGTAACCACGTACAACCATTTCCACGGCTAATGGTTTGCATTCTTTGGCAACAACAACATTTGGATCTGGAAACTTGATAACGTGATTTCCACAAATGTCCTTGGTTTCTTCGAACCAGAATTGGGCCATTTGGTTTAAAACTTGGCCTTTGAATGGGATGAGGCAGATGATGCGGTCGAAAGCGGAAAGGCGATCTGATACAACAATGATGCGTTTGCCATCTTTGGTGTAATTGTCACGCACTTTACCTTTGTAGAATTCACCAAGTTTGGTAAATTCTGTCCCCGCCAAGCAATGAGCTAATTGGGCGCGGATTTGATCATCGGAGAGCATCTTTTTTTAGGGTTATAGAATACTCGGACTTCATTGTACAAGATTTATCCGTTATAGTGAACATGCTTTTGTTCTTTAATTTACAATATGCAAACTAAAGGAAAACTCTCTCTTATACTTGGGGCGCAATGGGGCGATGAAGGTAAGGGTAAATTGGTAGATATTTTGAGTGAAAAATTCGATATTGTGGCCCGAGCCACAGGTGGAGCCAACGCTGGACATACAGTGTATGTAAATATTGATGGCGAAACCAAAAAGTTTATTTTCCATCTACTCCCCAGTGGTGTGCTCCGTAAGAATGTGACCTGTGTAATTGGTAATGGTTGTGTGTTGCATTTGCAGACTGTTTTAAAAGAACTTAAGAATGTTAAAGACCAAGGTTTTGAGGTTGAGGGTCGTGTTAAGATTTCAAACCGTGCTGCTCTACTCTGTGATTATCACAAAGTAATTGATGGTTGGCAGGAAGACTCAAAAGGCGACAAAAGAGTAGGAACGACCAAGCGTGGTATTGGGCCTTGTTATGCCGACAAAATTATTCGTCGAGGCCTTAGAATTTGTGACTTACGAGATTGGGACTCATTTGAGGAAAAATATCGCGCTAATCTGGCTTGGCATCAAAAAGTATATGGCTTTGAGTATGACGCAGACGAGGAACTTAAGTTTTTTAAGGATAATTATGATTATTTGATATCTATGATTGATGATACGGCGCAATATTTAAATGACCAGATTGCGGCGGGGAAAACTGTTCTTTTAGAAGGAGCAAACGCTGCTTTATTAGATATTGATCATGGGACTTATCCTTATGTGACTTCTTCTAATCCAACGATTGGTGGGGCTTTTACTGGAACAGGCATGAACCCATCCTACTTGGATGAAAATATTGGGATTGTTAAAGCGTATATGACTAGAGTTGGCAAAGGGCCATTCCCAACTGAGCTTCATGATGATTTGGGTGACCAGATTCGTGAAGCAGGCGGTGAATATGGCTCAACCACTGGTCGCCCTCGCCGTTGCGGCTGGTTTGATGTTCCGATTACCAAATATTCAATTATGATCAATGGATTTACTTCTGTAAATCTTACTAAATTAGATGTATTAGATCATTTGTCTGAAATCAAAGTAGCGGTTGGTTACAAGCTGGATGGCAAGCCTTTTAGTGGACTGCCCGCTCGCCTTGAAGATCTTGGGCGAATTGAAACAGAATATGAAACTTTGCCTGGTTGGAAGCAATCTTTAAATGACGTTACTTCTTGGGACGAACTTCCAGAAAACGCTCAAAAATATGTTCTGCGTCTTGAAGAGCTTCTTGGTTGCCACATTAAGTATATTGGTGTTGGAATGCGTCGTGATCAGCTAATCATAAGATAGACGATGCTGAGGATTAAGGTGAGGTCCCAGGCCCATTCTTTGAGTAAGAGTTTTGGTCTAACCGCGAGGGCTGGTTTTTTGTAAAATAGTAAGTTGGTGCTGATAAGCACTGCCAGAATGGGAGGTAAGTTTTTGACTTCTCCAATCAAATAGCCTGCTCCAAATAAAACAATCCAAGCCCCGCTAATCAGAATTATTATTCGAGTAGGAGTGTAATACTTTAAGACTGGCTTATGAGCGACGGCTTTAGATTTCATTACTTTGATGTCCCCTCTTCTTTTATAGGTGATCATCATAATTATTAGGGCAAAAACGGCCATAAAATAAGGCATGGCCTTGGCATCTGGTAATTGAGTTAAGCCAGCTAGTGTTCGCAAAATAAAATTAAATGTAATCAAAAGAATGTCTAAAATGGGGATATGTTTAAGTTTGAATGAGTAGGCATTGGTTAAAATGAAATAAGTTCCCACAATAAGGCTATAAAAGAGCCCTAAATTAAATACTGCAAGACCTACCACGAT
Source organism: uncultured Candidatus Peribacteria bacterium (assembly GCA_964459205.1). Classification (GTDB taxonomy): domain Bacteria; phylum Patescibacteriota; class Gracilibacteria; order UBA1369; family UBA12473; genus JABJMC01. The sequence continues at coordinate 2,493 of CAYWKJ010000065.1, forward strand.
CAGTAAAAGTAGGCTTATGAAAAGGGCTGTTTTCCCATTAATTGCTCCGGATGCGAGGGGTCTATGCCTTTTTAAGGGATGCTTTTGGTCTTCGTCACGATCAATCCAATCATTTACAATATAGGTTATGGATGAAACACAGGAAAATCCAAAAAATCCCCAGATTAACAGTGGCCAGGAATGAGCTATCTGGGGGGCAAAGGCTAAAGGAAGAAAAATTAGTAAATTCTTATACCACTGCCCTAGTCGGATAAGCCGTAAAAAATTTCTAAGCATAAACAATGGTTATAGCTTTTGGGAGAATTTTAACATGCATATTTTTACCCTTAAAAATATCTCCATCTATCTGGTATTCACTTTCCTTTTTTGATTTAATATAGACCTCTCGGCCACTGAAGGTTTGAATTTTTGGATGTTTGCTAGAAAACCATCTAGGGATTGAGCAGGGGTTGAGAGCCACGATATTTAGTTCATCGTCGTTGGGTAGAATTTTCTTGGTTATGGCTAGTTTTTTGGCTGGAATTTCCACAAAGGGTAATAGATTAAAAACCATGATGGTTTTGGCGCTCACATAATGACGCTTACCGTCGATAGTAAGTTTATAAGGCTTGGAGCGATAGATGAAGAATGTTTTTAAAAATGTCCATAAATAAGCAAATAAACCTATTTTTCTTTTCAAGCTACGAGTGGTTCCTTTCATCATCAACACATCATAGCCCATGCCTGCGGCAATAACTCCATATTGATTTTGGTTGATTCTCATAACATCTAAGGATTTTCCCTCTTTAGTGAGGCCTTTTTTAAGGGCCCGCGTAATGTTTATTAAGGGAATTCTGAGAGTTGTAGCCAGGATGTTAGCACTTCCCTGTGGAATGATAACTAATGGAGTTTTGATCTTATTCTTAACCATAAAAGCAATAACTTCAGCTACTGTCCCATCTCCTCCGATGGCAATGATTCGGTTGAAGCGTTTTTTTGCAAATTGGTCTAAGGGCTGAGTCTTAGTTTTTTTGGTTTCAAACCAAGTGAACTCAAAATCATGTTTTTTTAGAATACGCTGAACAATGTCGGGTACGTTTTTAAGTGATTTTGCTCCGGAGACTGGATTATAAATAACAAGTGCTTTTTTTGACATACACTTAGTTTACTTATAAATACCCAAAATTTACAGCTTAATCATTCCTTCACCTCCGGCTTTAAAGGCCGCTTGCAGTAATGGCTGTTGATCCTTCATATACTTAAATGTGTCGTCCTCTATCTCCCGGAGATTTGCTTTTTCGGCAATCTTTAGGATTTTTTTGGCGCCATTAGATCCTTCATGAGTGAAGATAATAAGCTCTTCTGCTCCCTCGATAACTTTTTCGTACTTTCCCTCTGACAACATTTGAGTGAGTTTTTTAAGACTTTCGTCAGCAAAGGCTTTTTTCTTAATACGGTCAATCG
>CAYWKJ010000066.1:0-3828 GCA_964459205.1 uncultured Candidatus Peribacteria bacterium
GCTCGAGGTTTAAATGTAGAGCCAATTGAGCCAGTCCAAGTTGTACATGCGGAAGACAAAATTCAAGCTGCTCGTCGTTTTTACAACGGCAATGTTCGAGAATACAATACTAGAATCCAGCTTTTCCCAACCAACTTAGTGGCTGGAATGCTCGGATTTAAGGAGTCAACTTTCTTTGAAGTCGAAAATGAAGAGGAGCGCAAAAATATAAAAGTCGATTTTTCAGAGGCCTCTAAAAAATAATCATGTCGCTCGCTTACACTGAAATCGCCAGAAACAAAAGGCGGTCCTGGGTGCTGCTGTTGATATTTATGGGCCTGGTTATGGCTTTAGGCTTTTTTATGGGAGAAATCGCTGAATCTGGAGGCGGGGTTCCGGGGCTGATCATTGGCGCCACCGTAGCTGTTATTTGGGTGTTAATTACAATTTTTCAGGGGAACAGGATTACTTTGGCGGCCAGTGGGGCCAAAGCAATTGAAAAAAGAGATAATCGGGAGCTTTATAACTTAGTAGAAAACTTAAGTATTGCAGCGGGCCTGCCAACTCCTAAGATTTATATAATTGAGTCTGCGGCCATGAATGCCTTTGCTACTGGCCGGGATCCAAATCACTCTGCCGTGGCTGTTACAACAGGTTTGATGAAGAAATTAGAGAAAAAAGAACTTGAAGGTGTAATTGCGCACGAGCTCTCACATATTGGGAATTTTGACACTCGTTTGATGATGATTGTTACGGCTTTGGCCGGGACAGTGATGATTATGGCGGATGTGTTTTTTAGATGGACTTTTTATGGCCGAAGAGGAGGTGGTGGGGGGCGCCGGGATGGGCGTTTGCAGCTGGCACTCATCCTAGTCGGCATTTGCTTAATCATTTTCTCTCCACTACTGGCCACGCTCATTAAGTTAGCCATTTCCCGTAAGCGTGAGTATCTCGCCGACGCGTCCGGCGCCCTTTTGACGCGCTACCCCGAGGGACTAGCCAGCGCTTTAGAAAAAATTTCCAGTGACCATACTCCAGCACACTTTGCCACCAAAGGCACCGCGCACCTCTACATATCAAATCCCTTAAAGGCGGGAACATGGTCTAAATGGTTCTCTACACATCCTCCACCTGACGACCGAGTGCGCAAGTTAAGGGAGATGAATTTAGGCTAAATTTAGGCTTCCAGACACGCCATTTTAGGGCCTTTTTAATGAGCCCGAAAATTTGCCCAAAAACCATGTCAAGATTTTTGTCATAAAAAATAAATCAAAAATAACAGATTAAAGCAGCCTGTTGTTAAAAAATAATTACACCACAAACTTGACTTTTAACAAGTAGTATGCCATGTTGGGTGTGGATTAATCCAACTATTATTTAACCCCCTTCATCATGGCTCAGACCGAAGTGACAACGGCTGCTCCCGCAGCCTACGAAACACCCCGGTTGGGTGTCCGTGACCCAGCGGAAGACCCAGCGCCGTTCCCTGACTTGGGGGGCGAGCTCCCACCGGTTGTATATGATGCAGAAGCTCCGGATAATCCATTGACCGCCTACATTCAGGCGTTCCACAATGAGATCCCTGGCGCTGATGCTCAACCTGAGGAGCAGGAGGAAGCTCCTGGCTTCACTCCGGAAGGACCTTATCCTGGCGCCATTGAGGCGGCCCCAGAACCGGTCCCTGCCGAAATTGTGAATGAACAGGATGCTACTCGTATTGCTGCCTTGGCTGCTCTTACCCCCGAGGAAATCCACGCGATGACCGAGCAAGAAAGAGCTGTACTTAGAGAGCACTTTGTAGACGCGTTAGAAAGGGCCACTACAGTTGAAGCTCGCGTTCGCTTAGTTGCTCGCTACATGGACATTTACATGCTTAAGCCGGCCATTGCTACTGCCTTCCCTGTCATAGGTGATGTTGGAATGGCAGTCGGAAACGGTATCTACCAGCTTTGGGAGGCCCACAACACTGATCTTACCACTTGGGATATGGCAAAGATCATAGCCTACCAAACTGTTGACGCGGCCGTCGGCGCAATCCCAGTTGTTGGTGACGCTGCTGACCTTATCTTCCCAGCCAACGTACTTGGCGCCCAACTATTCAAAGAGCAGGTTGAAAGACTTGCCGTGAATGCCCGCGCCGCTGGTGTACCAGAGGCAACCATCCAACAATTACTTGATGACGCTGATCTATTCGTTGAAAGATGGGATGTCCTATACCAGATATATGCAGCCTTCAAAGGCAAGGAGGTTCCCCCTCCAAATGATAAGCCTCAAATGCCTCCTGCAGCTGAATACATAAATTAAAAATAAATCTTCCAAAGAGTTGGGTTTCTATGATAAATAGGGCCCAACTCTTTGATTAAAGAAAAATTTCCTCTCGACAAAAACCATTAATTTATGCTATTTAATAGCTAAATAAACTTATTTTTAGTTTTCTTCTTTTAAATGACTTCTACAAATATACAAGACTATCGGATAGCTACCATGGGAAGCCACTCTGCGCTTCAAATTTTAAAGGGCGCCAAAGATGAAGGTTTCCAAACTGTTTGTGTTGTAACCCCTCGGACCCGGCCTGTTTATGAACGATTTAACATTGTAGATGAATTTATTGAGATTGAGGACTACAAAAAATTCTTTGAAATTGAACAACAGTTAATTGATAAAAATTGTATTGCTATTCCACATGGCTCATTTGTGAGTTACCTGGGGCACGAAGCCATGAAAAACCTAAAATGTATGCATTATGGCACTAAAGGAATTCTAGAATGGGAATCTGATCGTGCCATGGAAAGAGAATGGCTATTAAAAGCTGGACTCAAGCTGCCTAGAATTTTTAAAAACCCAGAAGAAATCGATCGAGCAGTGATTATTAAATTCCATGGTGCCAAAGGCGGATCTGGTTATTTTATCGCTAACAATCCAGAGGAATTCCATGAAGGACTAAAAAAATACGGTCGTGACGATGATTATGTTATTCAAGAGTATATTGTCGGTGTCCCTATGTATGTTCATTATTTCTACTCTCCGCTCACTAAGGAGCTAGAAATCATGAGTTTTGATAAACGATACGAGTCAAACGCTGACTCCATTGGCCGAATTGCCGCCCGCGATCAACTTGCCGCTGATATTCAAACTAGTTACACCATTACCGGGAACATCCCAATTGTAGTTCGCGAATCACTCCTTCCTGAACTTTATGAAATGGGAGAAAATACCGTTAAAACTTCAAAAGATTTAGTTGGAAGTGGATTATTTGGGCCATTTTGCTTAGAGGGAATTATGGATACAAATTTAAATTTCTATGTTTTTGAAATTTCAGCTCGAATTGTAGCTGGAACTAATCCATTCATTAACGGCTCTCCATATACTGCTCTTCGTTATGATGAGCCAATGTCTACTGGGCGTCGCTTAGCTCGTGATATTAAACAGGGCATTGAAAGCGATCAATTAGACAAAATACTTGGTTAACTTTTTTTTATGAATTATGAACAAGCACACCAGATAATGGTGGACAACTTGAAAAACCCTAATATGCACAAGCACTGCTATGCAGTTGAGGCAGCTATGCGTGCTTATGCAAATCATTTTGGTAAGGATGAAGAAACTTGGGCCGTGGCCGGGATTCTTCATGATTTTGATTATGAAAAATGGCCCGAAGAGCATCCCGCCAAAGGCGAGCCACTGCTCAAAGAAATGAACGTCCCAACTGAAATTATTCAAGCCATCCAGGAACACGGCTACATCCCAGCTGAATCATTAATGGGTAAAGCACTTAAAGCCGTAGACCGCTTAACTGGCCTCATTAGCTTTAATCAAAATCGGACCGCCTTTTTCTTTTCCAAAATGATT
>CAYWKJ010000067.1:0-3456 GCA_964459205.1 uncultured Candidatus Peribacteria bacterium
ATCAAAAACAGTTCTTTAACAACCATTAGCATAATAAAAATCTGGGCCACCAAATCCCCGTTATTTTCACTATCACCCATTTCTAAACCAAGGGCATTTACCACAAACATGGCCAGAATCATTGAAATCAAAATACGAAATATCCATAGCAAAGCAAAAACACCGCTGGCTTTTTCTAGATAAGTTGGATTAGAGCGATGAGCAATAGCTGGTATTTTTAAGAAAAACGCCAAAAAATCCAACACAATTACCAGAAAAGAAAGCAGTGCAAATAGCAGCGCTGGTTCATCTAAAAAATAAATCTGTCCTGATGTATTCAACAAAAAAGGCCGCGCCAATAAAATGAAAATCATTAAACACAGATTAACAATAGGGTAGTGGTAGCGACTTAAAGAAGAAAGTTTCATCTATGCTAAATTAACTCTTCTTCGGTTTTTTGTGAAGCCTGACGCAGTTTTTCATCTAGCTTAATAATGGCGGGATCCACGGAGAGCGATATTTCATTAGCCCCTAAAAGTTGGATTCCTTTTAAGGATTTTACCCTCGAAAGCGCCACATAACCCATACCGGGAACAAACGATTTACTAAGGTCAATCTCGGCCGCATCCAAACTCATGCCCTGGCTTTTATGAACCGTAATTGCCCAGGCCAAACGCAAAGGGATCTGACTAATCTTAGCCTTAATTTCATCGTCCTCCTCAATCGCCCAGGTAACAGGTTTGGCTTTGATTTTTTTGCCATCATAAGTCTTTACAATTGGAAAGTCCTCAGCATCAAATCCAGTAATTTCTCCCAATGTTCCATTCACATATCCTTTTTCAAAATTATTCTTCACAAACATCACCAGGGCTCCTTTTTTAAGAACCAAATTCTCCGGGGTTAAGCAGTGCTTTTTTAGAGCATCCACCAAAACATCCAAACCACTAGAGGTCATTAGATAATAGCGCGGATCATCATCAATTTTATCCAATTCCGCAAAGTTAATAGCATCTACATCAGTATTGTGAGTATAGAGTTTAGTGGCTCGTTTTTTAACAGATCGCTGAGTGCGCCCTTCCAGCAACTCCAAACTTTTATCCGAAACTTTATTTGCTCTAATTTCATTCAAGATTTTAAGGAATTTTTTATCATGCTGACGAAAAGGTTCAGTTAAATAGCAAATCTTAATATTCATATCTTTCCAAACATCAGAATCATACGCAAACCTGGGTTTGTCTCCGTTTTTAACAACCGGTGGTAGCTGAAAAAAGTCTCCTGACAAAACAACCTGCAGCCCGCCAAATGGGAGGTCGCATTTTCTAAAATCGCGACAAATTAAATCCACGGTATCCAGTTGCTCAGCGCTCAACATCGAAATCTCATCAATCACCAGAACCTCGGTGTCGTTTATGCGTTGGCGCAAATAGTGCTTCCGACGGAGTTTTTTTAAATCATCATGAGTAAGTTGCTCTCTAATCCCCATCCCAGACCAGGAATGAATAGTAATGCCACTTAGATGAGTAGCTGCAATTCCAGTCGAGGCCGTAACTCCCACCATCACCAATTGTTCTTTTAAGTGATCAATAAATCGATTAAGTAGATGAGTTTTACCTGTGCCGGCCGAACCCCCCAGATAAACGTTGTGTCCAGATTTTAAGATGCGAAATGCAGTGTCTTGATCCATTAATGTTAGTTTTTTCTTATAATGTCCGGTAGGAAATTATTGTACTGGTTATTTTCTCTAAGCACAGCTTTAATTTTTGCTACTAATTCAAAATACTCTTTTTTTTCATAGGGCTGATCAAGAATATGATATTTTTTCCGTTTTAAATTAAAACAACCAAAACAATCAGTGCAGTCAAAACAGTACATAATGTACTCACAATCACGACAGTTCGCGCACCAATACAAGAAATTACAGTTATAGTTGTCGGTATCTTCAATCGCCTCATAAATAAGCTCAGATTTAAAAGTCATTCCCACATCAACGCAGTCTTTTAGAGCCCTAGAGTTATAAACATAGTGAGAATCCTCGAGTTTATGAGATTTAAAAGCATAATAAGCTTCTTTGCTATTAAAAATATAGTTCCCTAGGACGTGTTCAGAATTCCGAGAACGCATGGCCACATGAGGATGTTTGAGACGCAATTCTTCCATCTTAGAGCGAATGTCTTTTTCAGATAGGGTTTTTGCCTCTTTTAGTTTTTTTGGATAATCTGTTTTGGAGCAAGAGACATTAAAAATGTTGTATTTAGCCCGACGAAGTCCCACACAACCAAAGCAATCTTGGCACGAAAAGCAATCATAACAATATGAACAATCCGAGCATCGCTCACAATCCTGGATAAAGTTGGAGTTATAGCAGTCCTCACAATCAATGCAGTCATAACAAAACTGGCATTTATTTGAATAGCTAAGGTCAGCACAATCTTTATTCCAACGAGAATCATAGTTGTAATAGCAATCCTGTAGATCATAACCATTAAAACACACATAGGCGTTCCGAGAATCATTAAGCTGGTCACTATAATCAGAGTTTTCGCAGCGAAAATTGTGAACCGCTAAATGAGGGGAGCGATCCACCAGAGCTTTGTAGTGTGCAATAAAATTTTTAACGAGATCATCGTCCGCAGGCTTTTTCATGCTGAAATAGTATCACATTCCTACATAAAATCTTCCAAATCCACATTTACCCATTGGTCTGTACCTTCTGGCTTTCGTTTGAGGTGAACGTCGATACGTGGGCTAGGTAAGTCCACTACAGTTTTTTGGTGTCCTTGACCCATAATTTTGGCCTCATGAACCTCACGGGTGACTAGAAAGTCTGATCCAGCCAGAGTGAATTCCACGATGCGTTTTTCTCCAAGTTCATAATCATCTTGGCCCATGGAATCATAAATCGGTTCGTATTCATCGCGTCCCATTTCCGCACCCGCGGCTTTTACTTTGTCTATAAATTCTTCAAAACGATCATCAGCCGCTGATTGACGGGTGTCGTCGATTTCTTGATAACCACGTTTTTCTCTGCCTGCGCCCATAATTAAAACAAATTATATGCTAAAGAAAGTAAAACATAGTGAGAATAAGATGTCGAGAAATAATTTTAAGCAGCCTGCCCACATCCTGGACAAAATTTGGCTCCCTCTGGTAGAGCAGCGTTGCATCCAGTACAAGTTTTTGGTTGGGCCTCCGGGGCAGGAGCAGGCTTTGGAGCCTCTGGCGCTACCGCCGGAGTTGTGGTTGGCGCATCTTTCAAGTATTGTTCAACTTTTTCAATAATACGTTCCACCGTGGTCCCGTCTTTTGTTAGATAATCCACGGCTCCTAAATCTAAGCCCTTTTTTACATCTGATTCCTGGCCAAGACCAGTAGTAATAATTACCGGAATTTCTTTCAAGCCTTCTTGTTGCTTGATTTCAGTAATAATTTGAAAACCATCTTTGCCAGGCAACATCACATCCAGCAAAATCAAATCTG
>CAYWKJ010000068.1:0-3397 GCA_964459205.1 uncultured Candidatus Peribacteria bacterium
ATTTTTGAATAAAAGAAATAAAAAAGGCTCTGGTGTTACCCAGATAGGAATCATAGTTCCTGCCGAGCAGGAAATTTATTTTTAAATTTTAAGGTTGGGTGGGGCTTATCGAACATAGTTTTGGCTAGTTTTTAAGCGCGACATTATAATATTATAACATTTTTTAAGGAGCCAGGCAAGCCTAAACAAATTAATAAAACAGGACTGGCTAACAAAAAAGCTGGTAGGATGAAAACAATGTTTGAACTCACACTAAAAAAACAAGATGGCAAAGCACGCTTTGGAACTTATAAAACTCCTCATGGGAGCTTTCAAACGCCAAACTTTATGGCTTGCGGAACCAAAGGTTCAGTTAAGACTCTAGAAATGCGTGAAGTTGAAGAATTAGGGTCCGAAATAATCTTAGCCAATACTTATCATCTTTCCTTGCGCCCAGGGGCTGACCAAGTTAAAAAATTTGGTGGTTTGCACAAATGGATTGGTTGGGACAAGCCACTACTTACGGACTCCGGTGGATTCCAAGTTTTTTCTTTAGGTGAACGCTGCAAAATCACTGACGATGGCGTAGAATTTCACTCCCCAAAAAACGGAGACAAACATTACTTTACTCCTGAAAAAGCCATTCAAATCCAAGAAAAATTAGGCGCAGATATTATCATGGCCTTTGATGAATGTGCTCCAGGAGACAGCAGTCATAACTACGCTAAAGAGGCGATGGAACGCACCCATAATTGGGTTCTACGGTGTAAAAAAGAACATGAAAAACTGCAAACAATGCGCCAAAAAGCCGGCCGGGCTGAACAAGCGCTTTTCCCGATTATTCAAGGTGTAGTTTATGATGATTTACGGGAAGAATCTGCTAAATTTATGGCTGAATTAGACTTGCCAGGCATTGCCATTGGCGGACTAAGCGTTGGTGAAAGCAAAGAAGACATGTACCGCACTATTGATGTCGTGGTCCCCCATCTCCCAAATGACAAAATTCGCTACTTAATGGGTGTTGGCAGCCCCGAAGATTTGGTGGAAGGAGTGGCGCGCGGCATAGACCTTTTCGACTGCGTCCTACCCACTCGACTCGCGCGCCACGGCGCTTTCTGGACACCTACTGGCCGCCATAATATTAAGAACAAAAAATTTGAACAAGACCTCACTCCCTTGCAAAAAAATTGCCCCTGCTCAACCTGTAAAACAACTACCAGCTCCTATATTCGCCATCTTTATATGGAGGATGAATTAACCGCTCTCCGACTGCTAACTATTCATAATCTTCACTTTTTGTTAGACTTGATGCAAACCATGCGCGAGCACATTCAAAAAGGAACTTTTGCGTCCTTCCACAAATCATTTATCTCCCAATTCTTATGATCGCTCATCTCTCCGGAAAATGCCTTTCAAAATCCACAAAATCATTAATTATTGATGTTCAAGGTATTGGCTATCGCGTTTTTGCACCAGCCACATTTGTTGAAAAAACCGAAATCCATCTTCCTTTAAAACTGCATATTCACACTGTAGTGCGCGAGGATGATATCAGTTTATACGGCTTTGAAAAAGAAGAGGAACTCCGACTTTTTGAAACTTTAATTTCTGTAAATGGTGTAGGCCCAAAACTAGCCTTAGAGCTATTTGCCTCCCCGCTCGAAGACATTCAAGCTGCCATTTTATCCTCAAATGTTTATGCCCTCACTCAAATCCCGGGAATTGGCAAAAAAACTGCCGAAAGAATCATTTTAGAACTTAAGGAAAAAATCGCTCCCCTAGCCAAAGACTTAGCCATTGAAAAAGCTAATTTACCCAAGGAAATGCCCGAAGAAGCCGTCCACGCCTTACTTGGTCTCGGGTATAAACGAGGTGATATTAACCGCGTCTTTAGAAGCCTTAAAGAACCTCTCCGTGATCCAGAAGAATTAATTAAATATTTCCTCAAAAACGTGTAATGGCCAAAGCCTCCCTAATCACTGATCTTACCAACGTTTTCTACTTAACCGGCCTAAAAAGCACTAACGCCGGAGTTTTACAAACCAAGAGTAAAACCTATCTAATAACAGATGGACGCTACTTAGAAAAAGCCCAAAAAATCAAAGGGGTCGAAGTCATTAATATCGATCAAAAAGGATTTTGGCTAAAACTTAAAAAAAAGCACAATATTGAATTAATTGAGTACGAAGGGCACAGTATAAAACTAAATAGCCTCCGCGCTTGGAAAAACCGTTTCCCCAAAACTAAGTGGAAAGACAACGCCAAAAAAATCGAATTAAAGCGCGCCATTAAAACCCGCGCTGAGTTGAACAAAATAAGTGCTGCCCAGCGCCTTAATGAACAAATTTTTTATGCATCAAAAAAATGGCTAGAAACAGGGGTAACAGAATTTGAAATTTCTCAAAAAATCCAAATAGAAATTTTGAAAAATAATGCCAAAAAATCTTTCTCCCCAATCGTTGCTTTTGGCAAAAATACATCCAACCCTCACCACGCTCCCAGCAAGCTAAAACTCAAAAAAGGCAACCTCATTATGATTGATATGGGCGTCACTTTAAATAACTACGCTTCAGACATGACCCGCATGCTGTTTACTACATCCCCTACCAAGGACCAAGAAGAAATTTACAATTTAGTCCTAGACGCCCAACAAAACGCCATAAAAGCGCTAAAACCCGGCGCAAATACCCAAAAAATCGATAATCTAGCCCGCCAAACTGTTAAAAAAGCTGGTCATGAAAAAGCTTTTTTACACTCTTTAGGCCATGGTTTGGGCCTCGAAGTCCACGAATTACCAAGCTTAGCTCCTAAATTTAAAACCCGTCTCAAACCTGGTATGGTGGTCACAATTGAGCCTGGCCTCTACTTTCCTGGCAAGTTTGGAATACGCATTGAAGACCTCGTTGTTATTACCGAGCGCGGATCACGCAATTTAACCAAGGTTCCCAAAGCCATAAAAGATTGCCTTTTACGCTAAAATTAGCTAGAATCACCTCCGTTCTAACGTCTTTAATTTATGTGTGGCATTTTTGGTTATTTAGGACCACAAAACAATGCTAGCGAAATGGCCATTGACGGCCTTAAAAATCTTGAATACCGAGGCTATGACTCCTGGGGAGTGGCTTGCAAAAACGAAGATGGAGATCTTTTGCTCGAAAAACATGTTGGAAAAATTTCTGAAGCAGATGATCTGCGGCCAGAAATCCTAAATTCTATTAACCACTTAGCTATTGGCCATTCCAGATGGGCAACCCATGGTGGTGTAACTGATCAAAACGCTCACCCCCACTTAAGCCACAGCGGCAATATTGCCTTAGTCCATAATGGAATTGTTGAAAACTACCTTGAACTCCGCGAAGAACTTAAAAAAAGAAGGCTTTGAATTCAAATCCGAAACCGACACCGAAACTATTGTCCA
>CAYWKJ010000069.1:0-3283 GCA_964459205.1 uncultured Candidatus Peribacteria bacterium
GTTGTGGGCGCAAAATCGGAAAGATATTGTGGCTGAAGTGAGAAAGCCAAAAGAACATGCGGGTAAACTTTTTCTCTTTGGCCAAAGTGCCGGAGCATTGAGTTTTATTTTAGTTAACTATGCAATTGCGATTTCCAGTAGTGTAGCTATGGTTAATGCTTTGCGAGGCACAGAATATGTATTTTTACTTTTAATTGTATTGGCCTTGTCTAAGAGATTTCCACACTTATTAAAAGAAAAAGTGACGGGTGATACTTTGATGCAAAAAGTGACGGCAATGGTTTTAATAATTGGAGGACTTTTTATTTTGTTTTACTAAGTTTACTTGAGTGCGACTCAGAATGTAAAAAACAAAATATATTTTAGCTTTTAGCTATTAGCTTATAGCTTTTAGGGAACGTAAAAAATATGAATAAAAAAAGAACCATGGAAATAGTTTTAGCTTTAATAGCAGTTATTATTATTGCGATAGTGATTTTGTGTTTGCTGGATTTTTCTCACGGAGAGACAAAGTGGGGTGTGACCTTTAGCCAACATTATGCTAATGATGAATTAGGATTGGAATGGGAGGAAACTTATCTGGCAATTTTAGATGATTTAAAAGTAGATCGTATCCGGCTTTCAGCTTATTGGAATCATAACCAACCAGAAATGGAACAATATAATTTTGAGGATCTGGATTGGCAAATTGAAGAAGCGACCAAACGAGAAGTAAAAATTATTTTGGCAGTCGGACGCAAACTCCCCCGCTGGCCAGAGTGTCATGATCCGGGCTGGATTAAGGGCTGGGGAAAAGAAGATATTCAAAAACAACAATTAAGATTTATTGAAACTGTGGTAAATAGATATAAAGATAATCAGAATATAATTTATTGGCAGGTGGAAAATGAACCATTTCTAAAATTATTTGGTGAGTGTCCGCCTTTGGATAAGGATTTTTTGGGGCAAGAGATTGAACTAGTGAAAAAACTTGATTATCGGCCGATAATGATTACTGATAGTGGAGAGTTGAACAGTTGGATTCCAGCAGGTCGGGCCGGGGGTGAAGTTTTGGGCACGACTCTGTATCGGGTGGTGTATAATCCAAGCTTTGGCTATTTCAGATGGTTTTTACCGCCGTCTTTTTATTATTTTAAAGCTAAAATCGTGAAAGCGTTGACACCTATTAATAAAGTGATTGTGGCTGAACTTCAAGCCGAGGCCTGGCACGTAGAAGGTAAAACCTTGCCGGAAATGACTTTGGATGAACAATTTAAATCTATGAGTTTAAAGCAGTTTAAGAAAAATATCGATTTTACCCGGCGGGCTGGATTTGATGAGGCGTATCTTTGGGGTGTTGAGTGGTGGTATTGGTTGAAAATAGAAGGAGGAGATGAGAGAGTTTGGGAAACAGCTATGGATTTATGGCAATAGCTGTATGTAAAGAAACAAGATACAAGAAAACAAGAAACAAACAAGATACAATAACCAAAATTCAAGATACAAACGACGACTTAACGACGAGTGACGACGGTTTTTTTAATCCGCTGGGAGGCGGATTTTTTTGATAAAAAAACTCGGTGGAAAAGGATCCACCGAGGGGAAATATGATTGTGACTTATTGTGTGTATTCACGGACGAGGCAGAAAAGATCTGATCTACATCTATCTTCCTCTCTTTTAAATCCCTGCCAAGAAATAAAAGCCTGACCGGAATCGTGATTGGCTGATGCTTTGACAAAAATACGACTATCACAATCTGCTACGCCCTGCAACCTAGAGTTGGCCGCAATAATGTCGCAATTGCTAAACTCTTCTGCGTCCATCTCTGCGACATAAGCAAACAATTCACGAATACCAGCATGATTAACTGGCATGTCCAATATTTCTTGAAATGTCATTCGTAATTGTGGATGAACTAATCGATAATGACAATGACCTTGAGGTGGATCATCTGTCCAATCTTCTGCATTTCCCTCGAGAAAATTAGGATGAATTCTAATTCCTAAGCCCTTGTAGTGATCACAGAAATCTGAAAAGGACTGTTGAGTGCTAACGAATGGAAGAGAAATTGGACTCTCAACTCGTTTCCATATGGGGCCAACAACAGATTTGGCAAACTGTTCCAATAAATTGGCATCTCCTTTTGTATCCTTTGCATTCTTGAGAAGTCTATTTAAATGATGAGAACTACCACCACAATCTTCCAATAATTGTAAAAAATTTTTCCAAAGAAATGTCTGTTCATCTCCATTACTAATCAACGCTCTCAGTTCACTATCAAACATCGTTCGTCCTCCTACACTATGAAGTCCCTGCCTATAAGACAACATGCCCTATCTACAGTTCACTTCAGCTTAAAAGTGCGATATTGTAGTTTAGCAAATGTTGATTTGTTTGTCAATCCTAATGAAACAAAAAAGCCCCACATTTTAAGAAATGCGGGGAAAAGAACAGGGAGTCAACTATTTTTTGCGGACACCGCCGAACCATCGGCCGAGACACCAAGATTGTACGCCTGAACTGACATGGACGCAAGGTTTGCCATAATCATAACAGAACACCAGACAGTGCCAATCACTCTTATGTTTGCCCCAATGGCTAGGGTGGGTACGGGGGTTTCTCCAGTGAGTGGCATTTGGATGTATTTTGGCAAATTCTGGATCATCCCGATTAACAGCCATTTGAGCAAAAGGATCAGGCACCAGACCTCTTTCCCTATACTCTTGAGCCAGTTCTGCCTCTGTGAGGTGACGATTGGGTATGAAAAATTCAACAGTGACGGCCTCAATGCCAGTGCCGCACCGAGGTATAGCTACTAGCACTTCATCATCGACAAATTTAACATATTTTGTGATGGGTTTTGATAATGGTTCAAAATCAGTTTCACCGTCTCTGTTTACTGCCTTACAAGTCAGTGTCCTATCTTCGCCTGTGGCAAAACCAGAAGCACCTAATATCTGTTGCGGATGGCAATTACGGTCCACAATAACTTCACGCCTGATAATATTGATATGGAAACTGACATGTCTGCGAAAAACAACCATAAGTTCGTCTTGCAGACGCTTGCCACTGATTTCCAGGGTTTCCTGAACTGCTGAACTGGAAAAATCCGAACGATTTTTCTCTATAGCAGCTCTTAACAGTCCTGATGTTTTGCTAATTTGGCCTTCGGTCACTTGTTTTGCTCTGGGTGATGGGGACGATGAAGAGTCCATCGGCGTCATCCTCCTTTTTGGTTTTGCTGCCATTATTGGAAGCAATTATCAGGGTGCTTCCTGATAACATATTATTGTATCTTATTA
>CAYWKJ010000070.1:0-3226 GCA_964459205.1 uncultured Candidatus Peribacteria bacterium
TAAAAGCAAAAGCAGTTTTTAGCATTTCCTTCATTTCTTTTTCATTTTTGGCCTCACCAGATCCTTTCCCTCCGAGAGCAAAAGCAGCCCGCATAATTACTGGATAGCCAATTTTTTCCGCAGCTTTAAGCCCCTCCTCCATTGAGACACAGGAATAACTTAGCGGCGACTTTACATCAATTTTTTCAAGTTCTTTTTTAAATAATTCGCGATCTTCAGTATTTTCAATTGTTTTTACTGGTGTTCCCAATACTTTTACACCATGTTTTTTAAGTACCCCACTATTTTTAAGTTCCACACCACAATTCAGAGCGGTTTGCCCCCCAAATGAGAGCAAAAGCGCATCGGGCTTTTCTTTTTTAATAACTTTTTCAACAAATTTCGGATTTACTGGCAAAAAGTAAATTTTATCTGCCAAGCCTTCCGATGTCTGATTAGTGGCAATATTCGGATTTATCAAAACTGTCTTCACTTTTTCCTCCTGCATAGCCTTGATAGCCTGCGACCCAGAATAATCAAACTCCCCAGCCTCCCCGATTTTGAGTGCTCCTGAACCGAGGATTAACACTTTCTTTGGCTTGAGATGTGTAGGTGAAGTCATTTCTGCGAGGGATTATAACGCATTTGAGAGGAAAATCCAGAAAATAGAATTTCTAAATTGACAAAAACCCCTAAGCTGATACAGTTATATCCAATATCAAAACAATTCAATGAATGTCCCAGACAAAAGGACGTTCGCCCCAAATTAAATTTAATATTTTAAATAAATTTTATTAATTTAACCCAATAAATTATGAGACCACTAGGAAGCAACCCAACTGGTGAAGAACAAGGAGAAGCTACTACAGTCGGTCAGCCAATGGATCGGCGAGCCTTTTTGAGAGATGCTGGAAAAGCTCTAGGGCTTGGTGCCGCAATGCTAGCAGTTCCCGGTTTAGCCAGAGCTCAAGATGCCGCGGAAGCAGAACCTCAAAGTGCTGCGCAGCGTGTCGAACTCATGAAAGCCTCTGCTTTTAATGCTTGGGCTTACTCAGACAAACCTCAAGTCCCACCACACATTACTAATCCAGAGTTATTATCTCCCGAATTTTTAGAGACTCACAATATTCAAGCGTTAGGTGAGCCAATTGGCCCTTTTGTCCGAACCAGTGCCATGGATGGCAATAATCCTACAGATGAAATTTCTATGGACACTCCCCTTGGCGTTGAGCAAGAAATGACATTTATGTTTGCGGTTTTTGTTCCAAAAGGGCAATCAGGAACTGTTCGTGTTAGATGGGAATGTGATGGAGAGGTATACAAAAATCTAGAGGGTTCAACTCCTCGTCATGTTGCGCCTCATAATATTGAAGATGTTACAACAAGTAATGGTTTCCGTTTGCACGACACAGCTAGATTTCCTAAAGCTGGAACTTGGAAAGCAACTGTAACTATGACTGTTAAAACTGATGGGCAAGAAGATGAAGAAGTTATTAAGTTGGGCAGTTTTGAAGTGCCGGTTCAGTAAATAGGCCTTTACCCAAAACGAAATTGGAGCGCTTCCAACAGGTGGCGCTCTTTTATATTCTCGGACATTTCCATGTCAGCTACGGTGCGGGCCACTTTTAAAATACGTGAATAAGCGCGCGCAGACATGGCATGATCTTGCATGGCTTGTTGCAGAGTCTGTTCCGAGTCAAAATCTATGGAACAGAATTTTTTAAGTTCACGAATCGAAAGATCGCTATTTAAGCGCACCGAAGATTTAAATCGCTTTTGCTGAATGGCTCGTGCCTGTGCAATTAAATCCAAAAAAAACACTAGCTGGCACCCAGTTATCATGATGAAGTTCATCAAAAGTTTTAGGTTGCATCGAAAGAATAATATCCATGCGATCTAAAAAAGGTCCTGAGAGTTTTTTTTGATACTTAATTCGTTCTGACGAGGTGCAAGAGCATTTCTTTTTGGGGTCTTGATGAAATCCGCAGGGGCAAGGATTCATAGCAGCAATAAGTGTGAACCGCGCGGGAAAACGTTCTGTGCCTTTGGCCCGAGCAATCGTGACCGCGCGGTCCTCCAGCGGCTGTCGCAAACATTCCAGCGAAGCTCGTGCAAATTCTGTTAGTTCATCTAAAAACAGCACTCCGCGGTGCGCCAACGTAACCTCTCCAGGCCGAATCGGGTTCCCTCCCCCAATCAACGAGCTAACCGAAGCCGTGTGATGCACCATCCGAAAAGGCCGTTCTGTAATTAGAGGCTGACCAGGCTTAAGAATCCCGGCTCCGGAATAAATCCGCGTTAACTCGATTTGTTCTTTTTTAGAAAGTGGCGGGAGTAGGCGCGGCAGCTGCCGCGCCACCAACGTCTTGCCACACCCCGGACTGCCGGATAAAAGCACATGATGTCCCCCACTAGCTGCGATCGCCATGGCGCGTAACGCAGTTTTGTTGCCACGCAGCAGGCATTCGCGGGCTACCGAGGCCTGACCATTCAAAGAAGCTCCTAGCGGCGCAGCAGGCATCAAAAAAATCTCCCCTCTTAAATGGGCAATTAAATCTCGCAAATGCTCCACTGGAAAAACCTGCAACGAAGTCCCGAGTAAGGCCTCTTTAGCATTTTCTGCGGGCACAAAAATTGCTTCAAAACCACATTCTTCAGCTAACATTGCCGCTGCTAGTACACCTGTTATTGGGCGCAAACTCCCATCCAGAGCTAGTTCCCCCAAAAAAGTCGCAATTTTCATTTGTTCACCCGGCACTTGCCCAGACTCCATTAATAATCCAACTGCAATTGGCAGATCAAAAGCCGGTCCGCATTTACGCACATCCGCCGGCGCCAAATTCACAACTTTGCGCACTTGCGGAAACTTACAACCACTATTTACGATCGCTGATCGCACGCGTTCTTTAGACTCTTGTACCGCCGCATCGGGCAAGCCCACCACAGTAAATCGGGGCAGGCCATTTAATAAATCAACCTCAATCTCCACCGGATAGGCGTCGATTCCCGAAGTCGCACATGAATAAACTTTAGAAGGCATGCCCACCTTCTATCACACCAAGATGAACTCGTTTTAACAAAAAAATGAACAAAAAATGAACGCTCAACCCCGCGCTTCCCTCACCACCTCATAAACCTCGGTTCCGTTCAAAAAATATAACTTATCCGTCTCGGCATTGTATTTAAGCTCTACATTTTCATAATCAATTTCTAATATTTTATTAAATTTTCCTAAGCCAAGTAGAAT
>CAYWKJ010000071.1:0-3203 GCA_964459205.1 uncultured Candidatus Peribacteria bacterium
GCGTCATTAGTGGTGGGATCTCATATTTGTTATGAGTCTTTAAAAGGAATTGTTAAATCTGTTAATGATTATGGTTCTGATTCTCGTAAAAACCCAAATTTAAAACGACTTATTTTGGCGGCCAGTAAAGTTTATGTGCCGCTGAATACGATTAAAAGAGTGATTATGCGAGCGGAACAGGGAATGACGACTAAGGATTTTTCATTCCGAACTTATGATACTGATTTTAGGTCAGAGGCTTACTCGACTGTGGGTGGGCAGAATTCAAATAATTCAATTCGGGTGACAAACGAGTTTTTGGAGGCTGTAGAAAAAGATTTAGATTGGCAGTTGATAAATAGAACTAATGGAAAGGTTTATAAAACAATTAAGGCACGTGAATTATGGGATCAAATTGCGGATGCGGCCTGGCTTTGTGCTGATCCTGGTTTGCAGTACGACACCACGATTAATGAGTGGCATACTTGTCCGAAAGATGGACGTATTAATGCTAGTAATCCTTGTAGTGAGTATATGTTTTTGGATGATACGGCTTGTAATTTGGCTTCACTGAATTTAGTGAAGTTTTATGATGAAGAGCATCAGAAGTTTTTGCTTGAAGAGTTTAAACATGCCTGTTTTTTGTGGACGATTGTGTTGGAAGTTTCAGTTTTGATGGCGCAGTTTCCTTCGGAGTCGATTGCGCAGCTTAGTTATGATTACCGAACGCTGGGATTAGGTTATGCCAATATTGGGACATTACTTATGCGACTCGGGATTCCTTATGATAGTGAAGAGGGGCTGTCAATTGCCGGGGCAATTACAGCTTTGATGTGTGGTGAGGCTTATGCAACTTCGGCTTTGATGGCAAAAGTTCGTAAACCATTCCCTAAATATAAGGGGAATGAAGATGATATGTTAAGGGTGATACGAAATCATCGGCGGGCTAGTTATGATTTGGATAAAAAAGAATATGAAGGGCTGACTATTACTCCCATGGGAATTAATGAGAAGCTTTGTTCCAAGGATTTATTGGAGGCAGCGCGTGATTCTTGGGATCGAGCCTTAGAATGGGGAGAAGAATATGGTTATCGAAATGCACAGGTAACAGTTATTGCGCCAACCGGGACAATTGGATTGGTTATGGATTGTGATACCACTGGAATTGAACCAGATTTTGCGTTGATTAAGTTTAAGAAATTAGTTGGAGGAGGGTATTTTAAGATTGTTAATCAATCAGTGCGTCCGGCTCTTAAAAAATTGGGTTATAGTGCGGAAGAAATTCAAGATATTATTCATTATGCTAAGGGGCGCGGGACATTAGAGGGTTCGTCAGCAATCACTCATGCCCAACTCCGTGAAAAAGGCTTTAAAGATCAGCAAATTGTAGCGGTTGAAGGACAATTGGAATCTGTTTTTGAGCTTAAGTTTGCGTTTAATAAATGGGCTCTTGGTGAGGATTTTTGTCAGGAGATTTTAGGAATGTCTGAGGAGCAATTAAATGATTCTAATTTTAATGTTTTGCAGTACTTGGATTTTTCTGAAGAGGAAATCGAAGCGGCCAATACGTATGTTTGTGGGACAATGACCGTGGAAGGAGCTCCTCATTTAAAGGAAGAGCACTATGCAGTGTTTGATTGTGCTAATCGTTGTGGAAATATTGGTGAGCGATTTATTCGGGCAGAGGGGCATATTCGGATGATGGCCGCGGCCCAACCATTTATTAGTGGTGCGATTTCTAAAACAGTTAATTTGCCGGAGGAAGCAACTATTGATGATGTGAAGAATGCTTATATGGAAAGTTGGAAGTATATGTTAAAAGCAAATGCGCTTTATCGGGATGGTTCTAAGTTGAGCCAGCCGTTGAATACTTCTTCTATGGTTTCTAACTTAGCTAATTTGTTTGATTTTACAGATGAAGAATCAGAAACTTCAGTTGAAGAGGCGCATCAAGTGGTGGAGCGAGTTATTCAAAAACCATTCCGTCGTAAGTTGCCGGATGAGCGTCATAGTATTACTCATAAATTTAGTATTCAAGGACATGAAGGTTATGTGACGGTGGGATTATATGAAGATGGACAGCCTGGTGAATTGTTTATTAAGATGAGTAAGGAAGGTAGTACGCTTTCGGGAATAATGGATGCTTTTGCCTTGTCAGTTTCTCTTAATTTGCAATATGGAGTGCCATTGGAGGTTTTGGTTACTAAGTTTACACATTCTCGATTTGAACCAGCTGGTATGACTGGGAATTCAGAAATTCCAATGGTGAAATCTATTATGGATTACTTGGGAAGATGGTTAGGACTTAAATTTTTACCGCGTGAAGTAGCGAAGAAATATCATAATGGGGAGTTAGTGGATCGTGCTTATGAGCAGGGAACACAGATGGAGCGACATTTTCCGCATTTACAGGCTGATTTTGAGAAGATGGTAGAAGAGGTTAAAAGTGACCGTGAGCATGAAGGTGTAACGAAAAAAGGGGTTAAATTGAAGAAAAAAGAAGTTGCCAAAGCCGTAGGCGGTAAAGAACAGCTTGAGTTAATGCAGACTAATTTGTCGCTGCGAGTAAATAATGAGGATGCGCCACTTTGTACAACTTGTGGAGCCGTAATGACCCGGAATGGCACTTGTTATAAGTGTTTGAGTTGTGGGGAGACATCTGGATGTTCGTAGAAAGGAAATAATTGTTCACGTTATAGTATCAATAGTCGGCCTCTCCTGCGGAGGCCGCTATTTGTGTCCTCGCTTGACTGTTTTTGCTATGCAAAAAGCCAAGCCAGTCAAGTTCCGGAAACTACTATAACGTAAAAATATTCCTTTTTATGAAATTCGAAGAAGGGTTGTCAATTCCTGCTGGTAAGCGGATTTTTCGTCTCGACACGCTCAAGATTGAGTAATAGAGAGATTGTCCTACTTTATAAGCAGACCTGAACAATATCAGGGAATGAGTTCTTAATTAGATTAAGTCTTCAGTCTCTAATATTTTCTAGTTCAGGGTGAATGTTTTTATTATAAGGAAAGTCTTCGGTATTTTACTTCTTTGAAGGTGTTTTTCAAGTATTTGGAATAGACGGACATGCGAAAAAAATGGGGAATGGACAGCACGAGATTGGTTTCAACCGGGAGCCGTGTGGGGGAGAAAGTGCGGGGCGCTTGGGAGCTGAGATGGAGGAGTACCCGGAAGAAGTTTAGACCTTCCGACCCATGAAAGGGAGCTCCTAGCG
>CAYWKJ010000072.1:0-3185 GCA_964459205.1 uncultured Candidatus Peribacteria bacterium
TTCAAGTGGCATTTCTGGGTCATCCTCCATTGCTTGAGCAATTTCGGGAGCAACCTTTTTAATTTGTCCGATCATTGGTTTCATGGCTAAGCTTTGGGCCCATTCAGGAGTAGCCTCGCTGCCAAGGGCGGTCATCCACCGGAATTCGTTTTCCCAGGAGAACATTTCTTCGCGTTCCCCTAGGATTGGATTTAAAAGGGGTCTAAGCATATCCCACCATTTTACGGCATCTGGACAATAACGTAGGCCAATTCCTTCAATGATTTCATAAAGAAGGTTGGCTTTTTCGCCGGCTGCCTCAACATAGGTTTCTTTAGCAACTTGTTCCTCTTCTTTTCCCCAGCCAATCCATTCTAGCCCTCGTTCCCAGAGGCTTTCCTCCTCTTCTGGGGATTCGCTTTTTTCTTGATCTGCTTGGGATTTTTCTTGTTTTGGCTCACTTTCGCCCTCCAGGACGCCGGTTGCAGTTAAAACTCCGCCATACTTTTCGAGAGGATCTTCAAAGATGTCTGGAATCCACCAGACATCAACATTAGGATTTATAGCTTCGGCAAGAGCCTCTTTACCCATCTCTTTGCCGGCTTGCATTGCACCTTCAAACATGATTTAGGGGGTCAAAAGATTTGTCCTTAGTTTACGCGGGAAGGGCTAAGTTTACAAATTTTTTATCATGTAAGTCCCCTCTAGCTGATACCCCCATTTACGATAATACTCGCGCGTGCCGATAGAAGCGATAACTGCCAGTTTTTTAATACCGGCTTTTTTGGTGATTTGTTCGGCTTTTTTGATGAGCTTACGGCCAAGTCCGAGATGTTGTGAGGCGGTGTCGTGCTTTTGCCCAATTTTAACCTGAAAACCATAGGTGTGAATTTCGCGGATAATAGCGCAATCCTGGAGCTCTTTAATGAAATGTTTGCAGTTATTGTTTAATTGTGAAGGGAATCGTAAGCGGAGCAGGGAGAGCAATTTATCTTGTTTTTCGTCGTCATACGTTAGGAAAAATTCTTGACCACCAGAGGCCTCGAATTTCTGCTCGCGATAAATAATATGGTTTGGGTTGACGATATTATTACGAATTTCACGACAACGAATACAACGGCAGATTGGTTTTTTAGATTTAATCTGAATGAGCTGGCGTAAATTGGTGTCTAAATTACCGGCTAAAATGCTTTCGCCAGGGATATCTCGAACTAACCGATCAATCCGGCAGTACTCAGGCACTATTTTTTTGCTGCGGATTATTAGGTCGAGTAAAGTTTTGTCATCATAAGGTTGGTACTCCCCTTTTTGCCACCATTTTTCTAGCTCTGAAAATGGCACAACTGTACAGGGATAAAGCTTGAGAAAATCGGGTTTGTAGGCGGGGTCCTCAAATAATTGTTCCATCATTTGAAAGTCTCGCTTTGGGGTGCTGCCTGGCAAGTTAGGCATGATGTGGACTGAGAATTTAAAGCCAGCGTCACGAGCTAATTGAACGGCCCTTCTCCCTTGCTCTACAGTTTCGCCACGTTTGTTTAGAGTTAAAATATCGTCATAAAGGCTTTGTAAGCCGATTTGCAACTTAGTGCATCCAAGTTTGCGGAAATGGCGCAGTTCTTCCTTGTTAATGTGATCTGGCCGTGTTTCTAGGCTTACCGCAATGCATCTGTGTTTGGCTGTTTCGTTATGTTTTTGTGCATCCTCTAATTTGCGGTATTTAGTTCCATTTAAAGCGTTATAGCAGGTCCGCATAAAAGCGGTTTGATATTGTTTAGGGTAAGCTGAAAAAGTGCCTCCAAGGATAATAAGTTCAATTTTATCAGTGGGATGTCCCTGATTTTGTAGGCTTTTTAAGCGAGAGGTTACTTGGCGCCAAGGGTCAAAATCATTTAAAACCGCGCGCATTGCCCCTGGTTCATTAGAAAGATAGCTTTTTGGCATATCTGCCTCTGTTGGGCAAAAGACGCATTTTCCTGGACAGTAATAGGGTTTTGTGAGGGCTGTGATTACGCTAACTCCGGATAAGCTCCTGATTTTTCGTTTGCGGAATATTTTTAGAAATTCAGGATCTTCTTTAAGTTCACCTTTTTCAATCATAGCGCGATAGGCTTTTACAACATTATAATTGGCAATAGTTCCTTTTTGATGTTTTTTAGCAAATTTTTTCTTAAAAACTTCAACATCCTCCTCGGTTTTGAGGTTAGCTTTTAGTGCTTCTAAAATAAATTGTTTATTCAGGCTCATTTCATTTACAATAGGATTACATAAAATAACTTAAGCTATGCGCGCTGAAACAGCAAATAAGATTAAGACCGAGGTCAGAAAGGTGTATGACAAGATTGCGTTGGAATTTGATCGTTCCAGGCAGCGTCTTTGGACTGACTTAGATTTTTTCACAGAATTTTTACCTGATAACCCGCGTATTTTGGATGTTGGTTGTGGGAATGGCCGACTTTTAAAGTTTTTAGAAGATCGTGAATATAAGTCTTATTTAGGTGTTGATAATTCAAAAAAATTACTAGAGCGCGCCAAAAAGCAACATAAAGGGAAGAGTATTCGGTTTAAGGAATGTGATGTGTTGGATTTAGAGGTTAAAAATGGCAATTATGATGCAGTTTTTTCAGTTGCGGTTTTGCATCATATCCCGTCACGTAAATTACAGTTAAAAGCGCTTGCGCAAATGTCTCATTCGCTAGCACCAGATGGGCTTTTGTATTTATCTGTTTGGAATTTGTGGAGATTTAGATCACTCCCCTATTTTGTGAAAGCTTTTTTTAGATGGTTGTTTTCTGGTGGGAATTATTCTTGTAAGGATTTAATGATTCCTTGGGGCCGCAAAAAACCAAAGATGCGGTACGCTCATGCTTTTACTTTAAAAGAGTTGCTCGGATTGTTGCAGGATGCGGGGTTTGAAGTGTTAGCTGAGCAGACGACCAAACAAGGCCGTTTTGGTAATCATATGATTGTGGCCCGACCCTTTTTAGCCGCCCGAACAGTTTCGGTGATGGGGGTTGATTTTCATAAAGTTACTTTGGATGAAGCAGTGGAAGTAGTAGGTCGTTTTTTGAAATCTGGAGAACAACATATGGTTGTAACCCCTAATCCAGAGATTATTCTAAAGGCTGAAAAAGATGATAATTATCGTCGCACTTTGAATAAAGCTTCCCTTAAAATTGCTGATGGTATTGGTATTTTGTGGGCTGCGA
>CAYWKJ010000073.1:0-3056 GCA_964459205.1 uncultured Candidatus Peribacteria bacterium
GTCTGGCGTAAAAAAAGTGAGTGCTAGCGAGGAAGAGCCAGAAACCGCGGAATTAGTACAAAAACTCACAGAGCTTTTTAATCAGAAAAAAGGCGATTCAACCATAAACAAAGAGTCTCTTGCAGACGAAGCTCCTAAATCCCTAACCGAAATCGAGGAAATCAAAGATATTAAGGTTAATGTTGGGAGGCTAGACACTTTAATGAATTTAATGGAAGAGTTGATTGTGCTTAGATTGCATTTAAATGAAATTGATCGCAAAGAAGAATATGCCAAACTGCGTGGAAACCTGGACCATCTTGAGAGGTTATCAGATGAGCTGCAGCATCATATTACCCAAGCTCGAATGATTGAAGTTGGGTATTTATTTAATCGGTTTCCGCGGATGATTCGTGATTTAGCGCACCAAGGAGGTAAAAAAATTGAATTAGAAATTGATGGCACAGATATTGAGCTGGATCGCACGATTATTGATGAATTAGGAGAACCTCTCGTTCATTTAATTCGCAATGCTATTGATCATGGCATTGAAAAAGAAGGCACCATTAGCATGAAAGCCCGTCGTGAAAAGAATTGCGCGATTATTGAAATCAGTGATACCGGGAAAGGGATTGACCTTGAGCAAGTTAAAAAAACCGCTATTAAGAACAAATTGATTACTACGGCGGCAGCCTCGACCCTATCGGAAGAACAAATTATGAATCTTATTTTTGACCCACTACTTAGCACTAAGGACGCGGTTACAGATATATCAGGACGTGGCGTGGGTATGGCCGCTGTTAAAAGTAAAATCACAGCTCTAAACGGTAGTATTTGCATTGAATCACAACCTGGTGAGGGTACTAAGTTTATTCTGGAATTACCGCTAACCATGGCTATAATCAAAGCCCTATTAGTACGGGTAGATAACGAAGTGTTTGCTATTCCAGCCAATTATGTCGATCGCAGTGTGAAATTTGACTCGGAAAGCATTAAAAAAGCAGCTGATCAAAAAGTAGGCCTACTGGATGATCAAGATATTCCATTTTTAGAATTAAGCGAACATTTTAACCTAATTAAAGCTGAAAAAGAGGCCCCCTCAACACCTCATACCCTGACGGTTATTGTACAGCGCGGTAAAGAAAAAATGGGGCTGGTTGTTGATGAAGTTATTCAAGAAGAAGAAATTATCGTAAAGTCACTAACTAGCATATTACAGAGAAAAAAAGAGTTTGCTGGTGTGACTGTTTTAGGTGATGGACGAGTTGTTCTTATCCTAGATGTTCCTAATTTAATTTAATTCCAATAAATCCCCCTATCATGACTTCTAGCTTACAATTATCAGACAGTGAAATTGCTATTATTAATGAAATTTCTAAAGTTGGTGGCAAAAACACCTCTGACGCTTTATCCAAAATGACGGACCAACAAC
This sequence comes from uncultured Candidatus Peribacteria bacterium, assembly GCA_964459205.1. Taxonomy (GTDB): domain Bacteria; phylum Patescibacteriota; class Gracilibacteria; order UBA1369; family UBA12473; genus JABJMC01. Next base: position 1,412 of record CAYWKJ010000073.1, read on the forward strand.
TATCCGTGGAAATTTCAAAATCTAGAATGGTTGAAATTGAAGAAATTGGAGGGATTATGGAAGGAGATGGTCTGGCTGTAGCGATTTATTTGAAAATCACTGGTGATTTAGGAGGTGGAATTGTGTTGATTCTTCCGGAAAAATCCGCACTGGCTTTGGTAGATATTTTGTTAAAAAATTCAATAGGAACAACTATACGCTTAGATGAAATGGGTCAATCAGCTCTTAAAGAAACTGGCAATGTACTGGCGGGTAATTATTTGGCTTCATTAGCTGATTATTTGGGGCTCAAATTGCTAGAATCAATCCCAGATATAACAGCAGACACCGCGGAATCAATAATGAATGCCCTAGCCATTGAGTTAAGTGAAACCACAGATGAGGCCCTGATTTTTAAGATGAGATTTGTTGTGGCTGAAGAAGTGGTGAAAGGACAAATGTTGATGTTTTTTGAAGCTGATTCAGCCAAAAAAATGTTAGAAGCTTTAAATAAAAAAAACTCCTAAATTAAATGTACGATCAAATATACTCAGTTGGGATGGGAGAATACAAACTCGGAAGTAGTCCAGTTGTAATGGTTTCTTCCGGAGTGGGCTCATGCGTTACTATCTGCCTGTATGACCGAACTAGGAAAATCGGAGCCATGGCCCATGCCATGCTTCCAGAAATGCCACCTGATAAAACATCTAAAGACAAAAAAATGCGCTATGTTGATCAGGTTGTGCCTGAACTTGTAAAAGAAATGGAAAAGTTAGGATGTGATCCTCAAAACATTGTCGCTAAAATCGCGGGTGGCGCAAATATGTTTACCACCTTAGGGGGATTCTCAAAAGAGATTGGAGAAAGAAACGCCCAAAAAACTAAAGAACTATTGGATAAGTTCAAAATCGAAATTGTAGCAGAAAGCACTGGCGGAACTGTTGGTCGCGGCGTAGAATTTAATTTAGCAAATGGAGTGGTGTCTATTGTTTCTAAACTTTAAAGTTATGGATAAACAATTTAAAAAAATATTACTGGTCGAAGACGATCTTTTTATGCTCCGTATCTTAGAAAAAAAACTAAAAGACAATTATGAGTTAATCACTGTCTCCAATGGGCAGGAGGCTTTTGAAAAAGCAAAATCAATAGACCCAGATCTTATCTTGCTAGACCTTGTGATGCCCAAAGTAAATGGTTTTGAGTTTTTAGAAATGGCCAAAGAACACGTTATGCTAAGAGATATTCCGATTGTTATTCAATCTGCTCTTTCTAGTGTAGATGATATTAAAAAAGCTAAAAAACTTGGGGCCAAAGACTTTTTTATTAAAGGTCAAATATCCCTAGAAGAAATACTAGAATTAATCCAAAAACATGTCTGATAAAACTAAAGTTCTCATTATCGAAGATGCCCCATTCATTCAAAACATGTTTGAAAACAAATTCAAAGATGACGAATTTGAGGTCATTAAGGCTCTAACTGGCGAGGAGGGATATACCATGCTTACTAGCAAAAACCCAGATCTAGTTCTTTTTGATCTTTTATTACCAGATATTGATGGCATGGTCTTGCTTGAAAAAATTAAAAGTGAACCAAAATTTGAGAAACTGCCGATTATTATTATTACAAATGTTGATTCCCAAGAAAACATGCAGCGCGCTGTTGAAC
>CAYWKJ010000074.1:0-2931 GCA_964459205.1 uncultured Candidatus Peribacteria bacterium
CGTGGCATGCACACTGCTGCCATAAGGCAAATTCACATTCATCCCAAAAAATCCGGTAATTAGGGTAAGTGGCAGCAAAACAACCGAGAAAACCGTGAGAATTTTAATAACTCTATTAGTCTGATGTGAGATTAAAACCTCATTGGTATCTTGGATAGTTTCGGCCAGTTCCTTAAGATTTTCTAAATTACTCCAAATTTTCTCAATTTTATCTACTACATCATCAAAATAAACCTCCAAATCCTCGGGCAGGAACTTCTTATTTTTGTGCTCAAGTTGCGCAATAACCGCACGTTGCGGAGAAATAATGCGCCTAAAATTAATAACGTCCTTTTTAAACCACAGAATATCACGCACCATATCCTGCTCAGCATCCCCTTCAAATAAATCACGCTCAATGGCCATCACTGATCGGTCCATATCATCAACTAACGGGAAACAAGCATTAAATAATTCACGGATTAACACATATAAAAAATAACCTGTTCCCTGGCTCATGTACTCCTTAGCGTAAGCTTTTTTGCGGCACTGATCTAAAAGGCCACCCATGGTTTTTAGGCGACCATCATGGAGAGTAATTAAATAATCTTGGCCAATAAAGCAATCAATCTCCTCTGTTACAATACGTTTGCGGCGTTTATCGTAAAAAGGGAAATGCAACACAATAAATAAATAATCATCGTATTCATCAATTTTGGAACGTTGATTTTCTGAAAGACAATCCTCTAAATCAAGCTCGTGAAAAGGATACTTTTTTTGCAGCTTTTCAGTGTCTTTCTCGGTTGGATTTGTAATATCAATCCAAGTGATTTTGCCGTGCTTAATGGTGGTGGTTTTGTGCATAACATTTAGAGGCCAATCAGTTTCTGGTCTAATATACATTAAAACGCTATAATCGGTCCATGAATTATAAGGCCGTGATTAAAGATGCCTGGCACCTGGCGCAAGAAAACAAGCCCCTTATGTGGTGGTATGCTTTTATCCCTGAACTTATTGGTTTGGTGGTAGGGATTTTTTACCTGGTGTACCAGTTTATGTCTTTTTATAAATCATCGATCTTTAGAGATTATGAGGGTGATTCTTTTTTGCACGATGTTTTTATTTATTTAAGTGAATTTTGGGATAATTTCCCCTCTTGGACGGTTGTTCTAATTGTGATTGCGGCAATTACTCTGTTGTTTTACTTCTTTTTGCCGATTTTTTGTAAAGCCTCGCTAGTGCAACTGATTGCGCGAATGCGAAATGGTCAAAAAGTTAAGCCTATTGATGGTGTTTCTTATGGGTTTTTGCACTTTCTTCCTTTGTTTGAATATCGGCTACTTATTAAGAGTTTTAGTTTGATTGGGATTATTACAGAAGCCTCGTTTGTGGTTCGAAATTTAGGAACAGGAGCCTTTGAAATCCTGGTTATTCCTTTTGTTCTAGTGTTTTTTATTGGGTTACTTTTACTCCTGTTATTTACCTATTCTGAGTACTTTATCATTATTGATGGCAAAGGCATGATGAAATCCATGGGGGCTTCGGCTCGGTTGGTTATTAGGCACTGGCAACATACCCTGCTGATGTTTATTTTGATGCTTTTGATTACGCTCCGGATTTTCTTAAATATTGTGCTAGTTCTTTTGATCCCCTCACTTATTATTATCTCCACAGCCTTACTGGCGGCCGTGGCCATGGCTAAGGTTGGATTTGCAGTAGGGGTGGTTTTGGGCATTATTGCGTTATATTTTGCCGCTTATTTGGGTGCCGTTTTAGAGGTCTTTTCAAGCGCTGTTTGGGTGTTTACTTTCCTTAAATTAACCGAGGAAGGTGAAGTTAGTGCCCGCGAAATACGTGACAAAGGCCCCCGCTGGGTTGGCGGAACATCCGAAGGATCAGAATCAAATGAAACTGATGATTAGTTTTGGGCGTTGTTTTTTTGAATACGGTTTAAAAACTCTTCACTAAGTTTACCGGCAATGCTCTGATTTTTTAGTACTAAAGTGTAAAAATCAGCCTTTTCAAGCAAGAAAATTTCCGTATCTTCAGTAGTCATGGCCGTCGCACTTCGAGGGTTGTCTTCAAATAAAGCCATTTCACCAAAAAACTCATTTGTTCCGAGCATAGCAACCGCAGTTTCAGGTTCAGATGGGTGGAAAATCTTAACCATACCGCTCTTAATAATATAGAGTTTGTCGCCTACTTCCCCTTCATGAAAAAGAACATGTTCAGCCGGGAAATACTGCAAGGTGATGTTTTTGATAATTTCAGCGTGGTCTTCTTCTGTTAATTCGGTAAAAAGAGGAATTTGTTTGAGGATGGGGAGAATTGAAGAGTTTTCCATAGGAGAGTAAGTGAAATTGGCTTCATTATACGGATTTTTTGATTTCTGAACCCTTATTTATCTTGACTTTTAAGGTTTAATGTTTTATAATTTAAGTGAACTTCCAGAAATTCTGGTTTTCTAACACAAAAACAAATACCCATGGCCAACCCGTTTAACTTTACGTTAAGCCACCGGATGAAGCTAATTATCATCGTGCTTTCGATCTTCTTAATTAGCCTGTCACTGGGGCTTTTAGTTTTTGGTAATAATGTTACTCCTGATGCTCTGAGTGCTGATGTCTTAAAACATGGCGCCGAAGTGGCCCATATCACCCCTTAATAAGTTATTATGGATGCAATTTCGTATAGTTTTTGGAGCCTAATTACAGGTTCAGGATCAGAAAGTGCCGTGGAAACGGACAGTGATATGTGGGAAGATTAAACACGAGACAAAACCGGCGGTTTTTTCTCGTGAGCTCTTTTTCCCTATATTGTTCTTCCTCGCTCGGGGCCCACGAGACCCGTAGCTCGGTCGCTTTATTTGCTCATAATCAAAATAGAATTTTGATTATTCGGTATAATTCTTGCTCGCTAACACACTGACAGGTATAATTCGGGGCGTCTTAA
>CAYWKJ010000075.1:0-2865 GCA_964459205.1 uncultured Candidatus Peribacteria bacterium
GCGGTGCACATTAGCATTCATTTTTAGATAAAAGTCCATTTCCGCGGCAATGGCACTATCCACTCTTTGCGTTGTGGCCGCACTATCCAAATAAACAACATTGGAATTTTCTTTAAAAAACGGAAATTGGTTTTTCATAATAAAATGGTTAATAAATCTTTTGTTGCGCCAGCAAAAAATCCTTCGATCATAAGTTGCCGCGCCTCATTTTTAGAAACTCCACGCGAGGTTAAATAAAATAATTTTTCATCATCCACGCGCTCCATAGTCGAAGCGTGCGAAGCTTTAACTTCGTGGTGTCCAATCTCTAAATTTGGCTGGGCATCTACTCTTGCCTCGGGACTAAGCAGCAGACTATGTTGAGCCAAGTAGCCCTCGGCGCCCCCACATCCCGGCTCCATTCGCACCGTGCCAACTAATCCAGCATGCGCTCGCCCAGTTAAAGCTACTTTTTGCGTTATTTTAGATTTTGTATCTTTGCCAACGTGCTGATGTTCCAGATTAAATTTAGGATCACCCGCACGCGCTGCCAAATAAACCACGGATTCCACCTCACTTTTATCGCCGCGTAGTTCAACTATTACCTCGCCCTCTTCTTGCTCCAAAAACAGCTCTAATTTTGCACCTTTTTCTAGCACGTACCGCACCTGCTTGGCCGGCAGTTTTGTCACCTTCTGGTTTTTTGCAACAACTATTTCCATAAAATTAATTAACCAATTGAGTCTTCCATTTCCATCTCAATCAAACGATTCATTTCCACTGCATATTCGAGTGGGAGAGCCTTGATAATCGGCTCAATAAATCCATTCACAATCATGGCCAGGGCTTCGTCTTCGGACAGGCCGCGGCTACGTAAATAAAAAAGCTGTTCTTCGGAGATTTTTCCGACGCTGGCTTCGTGCCCAATGGCCACATCCTCCTCGTGGATCTTTAAATCCGGATAAGTGTCACTACGCGACATTCCATCCAAAATAAGGGCATCACATCGCACATTCGCCTTAGCTCCTTTTGCCCCTTTATTAATCTGTAAAAGACCGCGGTAAATCGACTCTCCGCCTGCCTTTGAAATCCCTTTTGAAAGCACCGTCGAACTTGTCTCTTCACCAATATGAACCACTTTTGCGCCAACATCCTGAATCTGCCCCTTATTCGCAAATGCAATTCCCAAATAATCTGAACTCGCCCTTCGCCCGCGCAAAACTGAACACGGATAAAGCATAGTTTTACCACTTCCCAAATTCCCGCCAACCCACTCCATCACTCCATTTTCATCTACAATCGCCCGTTTGGTATTTAAGTTATAAGTATCCTGCGACCAATTCTCCACACTGGAATATCGAAAACGCGCATTCTTTTTGAGCAAAATTTCCACACATCCCGCATGCAACGAAGTCGATCCATATTTAGGAGCAGAGCAGCCTTCCACATAATGCCCCTGTGCCTCCTCCTCCACAATTATCAAAGTATGCTCAAACTGCCCCATACTCTGCGCATTCATTCGAAAATAAGCTTGCAACGGCTGATCTACATGAACCCCACGCGGAATATACAAAAAAGTTCCTCCAGACCACACCGCGGCATGCAACGCTGCAAATTTATGATCCGCAATCGGCACAGCCTTCATAAAATACTCCCGCACTAAATCTGGATGTTTTTGCACGGCAATATCCATATCCTCAAAAATCACCCCCTTACTTTCCCACTCCTCTTTTAAACTATGATACGCATTCAAAGAATCATACTGCGCCCCAGCTCCAGCCAAAACTTTCCGCTCCGCCTCTGGAATTCCCAATCTTTCAAACGTCCTTTTAACATCCTCAGGCACATCCTCCCAACTCGTGGCATAGCCCTTCATTTCCTCGGGCGAGGCATAATAAATCAAATCCTCAAAATCTAAATCCGATAAATCAACACCCCAAGTCGGCAATTCCATCTCTTTAAATTTTTTCAAAGCCTCAAGCCGAAGCTCCAACATCCATTTCGGCTCCTTTTTTTCTGTTGAAATCCGCCGCACCAACTTCTCCGAAAGACCCTTTTGCGCCTTTTTAGCATAATCCTGCTGATTCGCTTTATCAAAAACACTTCGATCCAAATCCTGAATGTAATCAAGTGCCCCCATTAATTAATAATTTTAAGTCCTGGATCCTTAATTCCTACTTTTTCACGCACATAATCGTAACCCTTTTCTTCTAACTTACGAGCCAGCCTTTCGCCGTCCTCCATCACAATTTTCCCATCCATCAAAACATGTACTTTATCAGGAGTAATATAGTCCAAAATGCGCGGATAATGAGTAATCAATAAAATACTTTGCCCCTCTTTTCTAACTCTTTTTACGGCCTCACAAATCGTTTTTAAAGCATCAATATCAAGCCCAGAATCTGTCTCATCCAAGATCGCCAACTGCGGCTCTAATATTGCCATCTGCAAAATCTCAGCCTTCTTTTTTTCACCACCGGAAAACCCTTCATTTAAGGACCGACTCATAAAAGATAATGGCAAACCAACTAACTCCATTTTCTCCTCCAAGAACTTTTTAAAATGATAAAGCGAAATCGGATCCTCCCCTTTTCGCACCGAATTATAAGCTGCCCGCAAAAACGAAACCACAGACACTCCCGGAATCTCTTTAGGATATTGAAAAGCCAAAAACATTCCCAATTGCGCCCGCTCCTCCGGCTCCAACTCCAATAAATCTTCTCCCATAAATTTAACCAAACCATCGGTCACTTCATATTTAGAATGACCCATCAAAACATTAGAAAGCGTACTTTTCCCGCTCCCGTTAGGTCCCATAATCGCGTGCACCTCTCCGGGCTTAATATTTAAATCAATTCCATGAAGAATCTCTTCGCCATCTACTGC
>CAYWKJ010000076.1:0-2861 GCA_964459205.1 uncultured Candidatus Peribacteria bacterium
GTCAATTCCGGATCGAGGACCGCCACTTTGGGAATAAACTTGTAATCCCCGATAAGCCTTTGATAACGATGCCGCCGGAAATCGCTATGTTCACCAGTTTCAGGAACGTTATTCAGAGTTCTTGTTCAAGGTGAGTTTACCTCCCACGCAAAAACAAGATTGGAATGATGTTCTTCAAAAGAAAAGCAAACTAAACATAAATCTTGAATTCAATTCTTTTCGGTAACAGAGTAGCTGTCTCATCCCTGTTCAATCCGCTCTTCTCATAACGCTACGCCTCCCAAGTCTCCCCCAAGCGAGTTCATGCCCGCGAATAGACATATCCATCACACATATCCTTTTTACCGGTTGCTTCAGGTAGTTAATTTTACGGCAGAAAGCCTAAACCTTTTGGAAAATACTTCCTATGACGGACATCTTTTGGTCAAAATAACACCTTTACATCCTGGTAGCCGAGAGAGTTAATTAACACAATGATAGTAAAAGAAAGGAATAACCACCAACCGCTATGGTTAGTGTCATGCAACCTCCTTACCGCAGCGGAAAGAGATGGAAAGAAAAATGCAATGCTTAAACCGAAGCCGAGTAAACCAAATGGGTCTGCCAAATAAGAAGCCCAATTTATTATCATACAGAAAAGGTAAAACCACCAAAATTCAGATCTCGATGCTCTTCCCCTAAAGACAAAGAATTTTGAAAAGCAAGTTGATATTGACTCACCAAACGTCATCTTCTACTCTCTCCCTACATTTGATTCACGGTCCCACCATCCAAGTATCAATCTCCAAACCAAAATGGTCGATAACGGTATTCAACAGGATCTAGTATTTATAATCCTTCTGCTTCTCCAGTATCAGCACAATCCCCTTATTTGATTTTTTCAACCTTATTTTTTGAGGTCGAAACCCTGTATTGAACCCATTTTTTTCCATCTGCGGTGCAACTGACAATAAAATCTGTTTTATCTGTCATGTTTTTGCGAAATCGGAACTCCCCACAGCCACGGGTCTTATTTGCGGCAAGGGTTTTGGCTATATCCGAGTTAAACTCACTGCTCCAATCAGAATACCAGTTGCCAAATTTCTTAATATTTTTAGGTTTTTTTAAAAACTTTGTCGCAACCCATCCCCGGTGAGTTTCGCTTAACCAATCCGGATCAACAACCTGAATTTTTGACCAACCTGACTTGGTACATTCTTCGATTACCGTTACCGATTTGTCAATTTTTGCATACTGGGTACTTTTCAAAATTTTTGATGCTTTTTGATTTATGATTTTTCCGTAATTTGTACCTGGGCCAAGCCGTAAATTAATATTTTGGCCAGAAACTCTAAGCTTCAGACCGCTTGGTTGTGAATCGCTTCCACACTCTTGAATATCGCTTGCATAGGAAAAATTAGCAGACAGAATCAAGAAAAAGAATAAATTTAAAGATATCCTTTTTGAAGTTGATTTGAAGTTCATTTTGCCCTCCTTGTGCTATGCGTTTGACCGAGAACGTCCAACTTGGGGCTTCCCAGTGAGCCGGATTTTTGGGTGCAAGCCGTCATTGCCGGTCAATCTCCTTCAATGAGCACTCCAACAGGATAGCTTTTGTAAGAGCCTTGTCACGGTCAACATTTAACCCAACAGTTTCCCCAGCAGAACCGAATTGACCAGCATCAAGAATGCCTTCCTTAACGTTTAGGATGAAATAGGTGCCGTTTTTCTTCATCGCCTTTATAAACGGATCAAGATATGTTTTTACAATTTCAAAAGAACATCCCTTTACGGTGACCGTAAAAACGCCTTTATCATATTCTCCAAAAGCAATACCTTGTTCCATCTCACTCAGGTTCTTGTCCAAAGAATAAACAAAATCGTTTAGATTCATTTTTAACCAGTCGTTCCCTTTGCCAATAGAGAAATTGATTTGTATGTAACCCAATGCAACCATTAATCACCTCCATAAGCCACCGCTATTGATTCCTTAATTCCATTCTTGATTGACTTCTAAGATAGTTAAAAAAAATCAGCGAAAAATTCATATATGTTATTAGTCAATCCACCAAATTTGTCAACCGCTTCTTGATCCTTTTTGGAAATGAGACCTTTCTTCACCAGTGCAACCAGCATGGCGTTGACTTTTAACATGTCAAGAGAAAATTCAATGCGTACTTTGGTATGGGTCAAAGGTGAGAACGTCAATTCTGCGCCCTTTTTATCTACGCCTCTGTGACAGTGTTTCTCAAGTAACTTTCATGGAAACTTACAGTATCATCGATTCAGTCAGTTCCCTTTGAATAGGTCGCTCTTTTGTAGCCTGGCCTAGCTGGTCTCCTGGGTTTTTTGACACCAACTGGCTTGAGCTTCCCAGCATAAACGGGTTTCGACAGCACTCTAACGCCTCCAGCCGTTTGGAGGTCCACTGCCACCATTGCGTATATCTCAGTATCCAGCCAATGGTTAGCGCCGGTCGCATGCCATGATGCGACGCCTCGATGGTCAATGCGCTTTTCTTCTGAAATAATATGCCGTGCGTATTCTTCGCCGTTTTCTTCATGCAGATACCATACGCCAGGGTCACCTTGCGGGATCGTTAGCCGATGATGGAGTGCATCTTTCAACTGGTCGGTATTGATTAATAAAAACCTCAAGATTCCTGGGATCAACCAATACCTCGTTTTGTCTCACAGCTTGAGACCGGACGTCCGTTAAAGGACCTTTCAGTCGACAGAAATCGTTGTCGACCCGGTGATGGTCCCACATTGTGAACAAGACGATGCCGGAAAGGACCGCTTACAGAACGGTAACCCTGATAGCAAAAATGGGTGATAAGAAGTCCCTTTATTAACAGCAACCTATAGGTGATTCGACCTTGT
>CAYWKJ010000077.1:0-2829 GCA_964459205.1 uncultured Candidatus Peribacteria bacterium
CGTTAAAGTGGCGTGAGTGATTGTTCAGTTTCAACTAAAAATGGGATTGAACCCCTTCAACCCTGAATATTTTACTTCCTTTTTATCTAAACGGGTTAGTGCCTTTCAGCAATCATTCCGATTTTCGCAACTACATGGTCCGCAAATCCGGCGCCTGCTTCAGTATAAATGTTAAACACAGCCGTGGCACCCGACTGATATAACATTTTTTCCTCATCAGGGTATCTTATTATTGCAGCTATTTTTCCAGGGAAGGCGATTTCCTGTAGTTGCCTTAGTGCTTCTAGAGTAGCTTCCAAATTTGGCAATGCCAACATTACTAGTTTTATATTATGGTTTGCTTTAATTTTTTCCCAAAAATCAGCATCACCTGGGTCGCCATGAAGGACTTTACGTCCCGTTGATTGGTGCATTTTTATTTTTTCGGAATCAAAGTCAATGCCAACTACAGTCTCTCCATAAAGTTCTCGCATTTTATCGTATGCGCCACTACCCACTCGGCCCATTCCAAAAATCGCGATAGTTGAATCAAGCGTATCCAATAAACTATCATCTGGCAGCCTCTCTTCACGCTGAAATTTCATCCAAAAAATTTTGAATTCTCTATAGATCCTATCTTCGTTTTTTGCCATGAAGGCCGCAATCACAAATGAAAAGGAAAGAGCAATGGCAATAACGACCAGCCACTCTCCCATCAACCAGCCGTTCGCCACGCTAATCGCTGCAACTATTAGCCCAAATTCACTGTAGTTATTAAGGTTAATGGCCGTAAGTAACGCGGTCCGTGACCTCAGTTTGAAGCGGGTCATCAAAATAAAAAATAACGCCGCCTTCACAAGGATTAAGGGAGTGAGAAAAAATCCAATGATTAATGCTTCTATGGACAACTGTCCCGAAAGGCCTACAGAGAGGAAAAAACCGACCAGAAAAAGGTTTTTGAAGCCAAGCATCGATTTAGCCAACTCCTTGGTCTTTGGGTAGGTTGAAATCAGCAGCCCCATAAAGAGAGCTCCAAGATCGTCCTTCACGCCCACCAACTCGAAGAGTTCAGCGCCCCCCAAGGCTAGGACCAGACCGTATAAGATCATTAGCTCGCCATGGCCAGTTTTATTCAGGATGTAATGTAGCAATGGGCGAAGTGGAAATAACAGGATGATCAGAAATGCCCACGGCGAAGGAAGCTTGCCGAGAGATACCGCTAAAAAAATAACAGCTACCAAGTCCTGCATGACCAAAATGCCAATGGCGATCCGCCCGTGTAGAGAGGTTATCTGGGCTTTTCCTTCTAATGCCTTGACAGCAAAAACGGTGCTGGAAAAACTCAAGGCAAATGCAAGCAACAGGAAAACCTTGAAGTCCAGTCCTGAAAATAGCGGCGCACCTATTAGTGATAAACCAAAAATAACCGCGCCAAAAAGTAGGACGACTACGGTGATGTGTGCAACGGTCACCAGCCAAACCTGTGGTCTCGCCATTACCTGGAGATTCAGTTTTAGGCCAACGGCGAACAGCAACAAGGTGATGCCTAAATCCGAGAGTTTCTGGAGCATTTCTCCACCAGTAAACCCCATATAATTTAAAACGAATCCGGTGACCAAGTATCCCACTAAAGGGGGAAGATCAATCCGCTGCGCTAAAAACCCAAGCAAAAAAGCTAGGGAAATCCATCCAACATCACTAAGTGCAATGGCAACCCATTCAAAATCCATGACTCATCACTACTCCGAAAGATTTATTATTAGAATACGGTGGATCGGTTGGATCTAGTTTGATGGTGAACAACTGTCCTGACCTGGTTAGGTTTTAATGGAGCAGTATCGCTGTGATACAAATAAAATTATAAAATCACCGGGGAGACAAATTGTTCGGGTTTGATGGCTAATATAGAACAATTCAACTGACTCATAACTAAATCGGCATTATTTCCGACGATCATTCTAGGGACTCCTGTGCGCCCCACAGTCCCCATAATCACTACGTTTGCCTTTAATTTTTTGGCCAGTTTTGGAATCACAGTTTTAGGCTCCCCTTTTATGATACTGATTTTAGGCGTCTCCTCATTCGAGAAAAACTTATCGAGCATAGTATCCACTAACCGCCTACGCCGTTTCCGTTCGCGAGTTAAAATGGCATTGATTTCAGCTTTGGGCAAATAAGGCCGTCCATGCTTTAGCACTGTTTCCTTATAGATACTCCAGCATGGACCACATGAATTTGGCTTTTTGAAGAGTAATTTTTAAGTAGCCTTGTATACTCTAGGATACGGTAGTTGACAGCATCTTTCTCAGAATCTTCCGGGCTGGGGTTTATGGCAGCCAGAAAAATGTGAGGAGTCTTTTCCTCCACCGGTTTTAAAAATAAAACAGGACATGGGCATTTTCGCATCAATCGTAAGTTGTTACTCTCTCCCAACCAATTTAGAATACTTCCCTTATCGCTGCTACGCTTTACTAAAAGGTCGTGCTTATTCTTGAGGATCAAACGTATAACTTCTATGGACTCCGTCCCTATTAAAACTTTTGATTTAACAGGAATGCCAACCCTTCTTAATCTTTCAGCAAAATTTTCCAGGGCTAGGCGGCTTTTTATTACTTCGGACTTTAGAACCTGACTTGGCGTATTTTCTGAAAGCAGGAGGAATTCGGAGGGGATTTGATCCACGACATTCACTAGCGTCAATTTTGCACCGCTGGCCTGTATGAGTTTATGAACTTTGTTGATCATGGGTTTAGTCACGTTGATTCCATCAGTAACCCACATGATTTTTTTAAAGACTTCATAAAATACCTACAAAAAGGAACATTTTTAAACGTTCTACCAGAATGGCAT
>CAYWKJ010000078.1:0-2802 GCA_964459205.1 uncultured Candidatus Peribacteria bacterium
AGCAACAGAATACGATTAATTCTGTTAGTGGCAATGATTATTCGATTCCCATTAGTGAGTTTGAAAAAGCCATTAAGTTTCTTCCCACGCTCAATGCGGATGAAGAAATAGTAGATTACGTAAGAAAGAATGCTCCAAAACAAATTTCTACCATTTATTACAAATGGGCTTCAGATTTGTTTGATAAGGCCCGGCAACTCGAAAACTATGGCGATGAGATTAAAGATATTAAGCAGGGACTGAAGTTCTTGAGGAAGACTATTGAGATAGATCCCAATCATGCTCAGGCTAATTTGATGGTTAAGTATGGCAAGAAAATGCTACTGGAAGGTTTCAGTATTTACGATGAGTATGGTTTTGAAGCAAAAACAATCCCAGGATCCGGATAATGTTGGGCCAATCTTTCACCGGAGTACATGATGCCGAATATAGATGATTTAATACGTGACAAGTTGAGTAAGGATGGACAGGTGCTAAATCTTAAGGCTCAGTTCCTAAGGGAAGTCGGCGTGAAAGAATTGGCCAAGAGGGAAGAATTAAAAGAGGTGCGAGCTTTAGATCTTTCGCAAAATGGTATTGGCGATGAAGGAGTAAGGGCGATTGCCGAATCTAACGTTTTACCTAATTTGCGAAACTTGAACCTGGCATCTAACAATATCAGTGATGAAGGTGCTAAATACTTGGCCAACTCCAAAAAATTAAATAAACTCCGCAGCTTGCAACTTGTCGTTAATGATATTTCTGAAGAGGGTGAGAAAATGTTAAGAAACTCTACCGACTTAACCAGCTTGACTTCATTGAAATTCAGGGTTTAAAAGGGTTTTCAGAAGCGCATTGATTTGTTCAGCAAAACAAAGTGGCAGCGGCAAGATGGCAGAGGCAAGAGACTTTTCGGATGGCTTTAGACAGTTGAAAACAAAGGGGTTTTGGGGTAGAGAAAATATAGTGTTATTAAAGGCTTGACTTCCCTTAGGGGTTTTGATAATTTCGGTTCACTCAAGTGAGGCCAGTAGGTTTGCTGGTAAAACTCTGTCGTTTCCCAGTGGATAATTGGCGGAGTTTCATAAAGTTTAGGAATTAAGAATTACCATTTAGGTTATATAAAGTTTAATTAGAATAAAGTTTTTAGGTTGTTTCGGGTTTATTTTAAATCAAGCTTCGAAAGGGGGAGCAAATGAGAAAGAACATTGTAACTTTATTGGCAGTATTTTTTGTATTTTCTGTATCAGTAGCCAGCGCAAATGTCTCAACTGTAAAAGCGGGAAGCTCAGCAGACTGTCTGAGAGCTGGCTGGGTTATTGAGAATCTGAGTGAAACAAAATCTACTACGGTGCACATCCACTTAGGTACAGTGGCTTACTCGTGGACCAAGAATTTTGACCGGACTATTCCGCCTGGTGATTTCTTGGCAAATGCTGCGAATAAAAAAGCTACGTTTACCAACAAGGGTCCTGCAGACGTCAGCCTGAATTGTCAACGAACGCGTGTTGAAAATGCTAACAGGCATGAGTGGAAAAAAGATGCTGGTTCTCAAAAGACCTACCAACAGAACTACCATCTGGACCATGTAAGACCTGGAACGTACATTGAGCCGGGTATGGGTCAGCCGGAAGGTACCGAGCGTGGACTGTTCAGTCAGGTTAATGGACAAGGTAGAGAAATCGAACGTTAAGACCTGATTTAATTTTATTGCCGGGGGGCTTTTGCCCCCCGGCTTTTTTTTTGGAATTTTTTGGAGATTGAAGGCGGGGTCTAAAAAATTATAAAATATAGGGACCCAAACGAAGATAATTATTGACGAGGAAAAAATGAGCGAAAACAGGTTTGTTGATAATGGAGATGGTACTGTGACTGATACCTTGACCCAGTTGATGTGGATGCAGAAGGATTCCTATCTCGATTTATTGCGTTTTGTCACTCATAAGGGTTCCCTAAAATACATGGGTCAAAAAAACGAAGCAGCTTTTGCCGGATACACGGATTGGCGTTTACCTAACAAACGTGAGGCACACTCTCTTTTTGATCAGGATAAACAGCTTAAGGATAAATACGATATGTTCATCCATATTGATCCGGTTTTTACTGCTGGCTGTGGCTATGACACGTGGACTAGCAATGTGAGAGGCAAGATAACCGCTTATTGTTACTCCTTTAATAGTGGGACCGGTGGCCATAAAGAACAGGGAGATACTTTGAACTCCAGTGCGCGACTGGTTCGTGGCGAATTTGACAACTCTAAAGCCAAAATTACTTTCGTCCCGGAAGCTAGAGATATAATCACTCAGGGAGGCGGCTGGAGGTAGTTTGCTGTCGTGCGAGTAAAACAAGAAATCGGGCTTGTAAATACTGCGCCAATTGAATAAATGCTGAGCACAACTATTCATGAAAAATCAGGGGTTTCTGGGTTTCTTAAGGTTCTGATTTGAGTTGAAAATCAAAGTGTTGAATGGTATTTTGGGATATCAAGTATGTAATTTTTATGTAGATTCAAAGAGAGTAAATAACTCTAGTACCTTGTCACAATTTGTTGGGTCAGTGCTTATCCTGAATCTCTAGTTTTTTGGACTAGGACAGAATAAGCAAAGTCTCTTTGAATAGATGAGGTGGGCAGAGTTTTTTTTATTGTTATCAAATTGGGGTGTGAATTTGTCGGAACCAAACTGGAAAAAGAACACCAATGGAACCATTGAAGATCATGATACCGATTTGATGTGGGTTGTAAGAGATTCTAGGCAGGAACTTGGCAAATGGCTCAATTGGGATGAAGGTGTAGCTTATGTCAAGGCGTGCAATGATCAAAAT
>CAYWKJ010000079.1:0-2740 GCA_964459205.1 uncultured Candidatus Peribacteria bacterium
TTTTTTCGTTAATGGATAATTTTACTCTTGACATCGGGAGGCCTTATAAGTGTTAAGTGCTCGTTCTTGCATCGCCAAGTGGATTCTCTTCGAAATAATTCACAATTTGTGGAATACTTTCTTCAAAGCCACCAGGGATGTTAATAGATATAAAACCCGCGGTTTTGTCGCTTCGATTTTCAAATCCATGTTCTGTACCACCAGGGATATAAATATAAGAACCTTTCTCTGCCTCAATCCAGTTTTTGCCTTGGAGATAGACCGCCAGATTACCTTCAATTACATAGAAAAGTTGAGCTTCTGGATGTTTGTGAATATGCGGGCCTTCTGTATTTGGTTCCAACCACCACTCAGATACAGATAAAGTCGAATTTGTTTCTTCAAGATCTGCTTTGAAGACCGCAGACATTCGGCCCATAGGGTAAGTACGACCCTCACTAGGATTTATGACTAAGGGCTTTAATTCAGTTTTCTGGTTCACGTTCACCTCTGAGGTTGACGTTGGTTTTGAACAAACGCCAAGCTAAGCCGCACGCGTTAGCGTGACCTTGCTTGAGCGCTTTGTTTCAACAACCGGATAAGATTGTGGTTCGTGCCTCACACAATCTATCCTTATTCGTTATGCCTTTTTCTATATTTCATCAAACAATTGCAATAATTTAAAAACGGTATTGTGATTTCTGATTGTTACTTCTTGATAAATCTGCAATTTGGCCAACTTCATGTACGATGTTTTAGTAAGACTCTCTTTTGACACAGACCAAAAAATTACATTTTTCCCAAGCGCGATGGTCTCTATTCCTGGCTTTTGCGATGGTAGTTGAGTGGACAATTTTCTTGGCGTAGTGTCACCGAGCAAAAATAACGCATTGTGCTTATGTTGGTTATCTCTGCCCCAGTTTTCTGGTGCTGACTCTACGGCAGATTTGTATTGCTCATAAGATAAAACCACTGCACGCGCAGTATAAGAAAAACGTGCTGACAACTCCTTTTCAATGTTTTTTGCTAACTCCTTTGAGCTCTTCTTTCCACTTCGGAAAAGGATATTACCGCTTTGAATATATGTTCGGACATTTTCAAAGCCTAGATCTATAAATAACTGATATAACTCTTCTTTCGAGATAATATTTTTACCTCCAACGTTGATGCCACGCAAAAGAGCTAAAAATTTCAAGTTATAGTCTCCCTAAAAGCATAACGCCTGAACTCACTGACAAAAAAACGAGCATAGCGAGTTTTTTGTCCAGTGCAATGAATTGATATGCGCTATCATTGCTGTGACACCAATTTAGGATGACATCCATCCGGGAACTGATCAGGCACAAGCCCTAAGGCAACACCGTGCTCCAACCATGCTTTGAGACCTGCAAGGACCATTGTAAATCCACCTTTCGCGTCAATTGCTTGAGCTAGCACCTCATCAGCATTACCACGAAACCCCGAATTGGAAATTTTTACTAGCGTTTCTTCATCTCCGCGAGATTGAAAGTTCCACTCCACTGGGCACGGTGGATCATCCCATTCAATAGATATAACTTTGTTCTTTTCGATGGTTTTTACTTTGACATCAGTGCCAACCCCAAACATTTCCCAACTCCACCGAACGACCTTCCCTGCCTCTAATCGACCACTAGCTTTAGTAAACCAGAACTTAGTGGTGATCTCTGGATTAATAAAGGCTTCGAAAACCTCCTTCACCGGCCGACGAATGAGCATCTGTGCTTCTACGGTGATTGGATTCATAGTGTTCTCCTATTTTTGGTAGTGGACCCTCTCCTACCTAGACGTTCGCGTTCAGGGGCGCCTGTTTCCGGGCGTCCCCTGAAACGCTGTGTTGGGTGGCATTGTTGATTGCTTGGCTGACTCTATAAGATCATTTGACAATTTTAGTATTTCCGCCGCTTGCTCCATGCTTGCTTTATCGGTGTCAAAACCTGCAAGCATTTTCCGCATTTCTTCCAAGAGTCGCCCCTCAAGGTCGTCCAAAAGGTAATGGTATCCAGCATCGCCAAACTTATCAATGTATTCCGCATGGTGAGGAAGCGAAGCCTTGACCAATTTTGCGACTGCATCTTTATCGATAAAGTCTTTTGCACCCGTACCGGTCTTAAGCATTTGCAGCTTTAGGACCGCTTGCATTGCGATGGCTTGGTACGCCGAAAAAATGGCCCACGCCATTGGCGAAACAAATGGCCTAGCTTTCGCGGAACTAGTTAAATCGATCTTTTGAGGGTCCAGTCCTAGGCTCATAACCTCGAAGACTTCCCGAAATCTGGGGTTTTTCGCAGTCTCTTTTGCACTGGCTTCGAACTTTATTACCGACATGAAGGACGATATGATCTTGGCACGTCCAAGAGCGGTAACGGCGGACCATAGCTGATCCACGGCTTGAAGCCGGCGCCTGTCCAGAGCCATTTGTCGGCTCGCAATGGCCGTCAACACACCAGTACGAAGATGAGCGATTTCAGTTTCTTTGGATCGGAGGTCTGCCTTCAGTAATTCCTCTTTTTCACGAAACTCTGAACGAACCGTTTCCAATTTTTTACTGAATTCATGTTCAACACTTCTCGTTAGACGCGTCTCAATGAGCCTACGACTTAGCCAAAGAGCTAGGGCCAAGAGCGAGGTTATTGTAATCGAAGGAATCCAGTTGATTAGGTCCATTTTTATGCCTTGCATGCCACTCAATGCGGCGTTGACCCGTGGCACGAGCTTGCGGGTGCCGAAGGCACATGCAAGG
>CAYWKJ010000080.1:0-2507 GCA_964459205.1 uncultured Candidatus Peribacteria bacterium
CTCAAAGTCTTTCCCCTAAAAAATATGCAGAGTATCTTTCAGGTATAATTCCTAATTCTGTTGAAGTAATAGTAGGCCACTCATTTGGCGGAAGAATAGCAGTTCACTTGTCTCAAATAAAAAAATACAAGAAAAGCGACGGTAAAGATTTTGAGATCAAAAAAAGAGGAAATTCCGGAGGGGGCGCATCTTTTTGCGGTTCCTTTTATGAAGATTGTGAAAGAGAATAAAGGGATCGATGTGATGAGGAATACTGTTGCGCTGGGAGCGTCCTTGGGCCTCCTTAAGTATCCTTTTGAGTATTTGGAAAAGTTAATTACCGAGCAATTTCAACATAAGGGTGAAAAAGTTGTTGGTGTGAATGTGACTGTTGCTAAGGCGGGATACGATCACGTGGCGAAACACGAGGAAATTGCGAATTTTGATTTTACGATGGAGCCAACAGGAGAAAAACCTCGTATTTTGTTGTCTGGGAATGATGCTTTTTCGTATGGGGCGATGAAAGCTGGATGCAAGTATTTTTGTTCATACCCAATGACTCCGGCGTCCGACACATTAACCACGTTTGCGCGACATGAGGAGGCACTTAGCATTGTGGTGAAGCAACCAGAAGATGAACTGGCTGCGATTTTGAACATCATTGGGGCTGGATTTACAGGAGTGAGAGCCATGGCGGCGACTTCGGGCGGTGGTTTTGCATTGATGAATGAGGGGCTGTCTATGGCGGGGATGGTGGAAGTGCCGATTGTGATTTTGGAGGCGCAACGACCGGGCCCAGCGACTGGTTTGCCGACATGGACTGGGCAAGGCGATTTACAATTTTTGATTCACTCCGGGCATGATGAATTCCCGCGATTGGTGATGGCTCCAGGAGATTTTCAGGAGGCATATCATTACACTCAACATGCATTTAATTTTGCAGAGCGTTATCACATGCCGGTTTTGGTAGTTTCGGATAAGGTTTTGTCGGAGAGTTTGGCGTCGGTTCCGGATTTTGATGAACTTCCAGAAGTTCCGATTGATCGTGGGCCGGTTGTGACGAATGAGGAGCTAAAAAAACGAGAAAATATTAAAGAAGATTACCCTCGCTATCAAGATACAAAAAGTGGTGTTTCTCCTCGACCACTCCCTGGAATGAAGAACGCGCGATATGTGGCTAACAGCAATGAGCATGATGAATTTGGGGATATTGATGAAGATCCTAAAACGCGCACTTGGATTCATGCGAAGCGACTTCGCAAAATGGAAACGCTCGCTGCTGAGCTCCCTGATCCGAATGTTTATGGCCCGGAAGATGCTGATGTCTCGATTATTGCGTGGGGCTCTACTAAGGGTCCGGTTTTAGAGGCCATGAAAGCGCTTGAAAATAAGGGCCTTACTGTGAACTTTATTCATCCGATTTATTTGTATCCTTTCCCTAAAAAAGCCATGACTTCCTTCCTTAAAAAAGCTAAAAAAACACTTCTTATTGAAGGGAATCACGATGCTCAACTTGGGCAACTCATTCGTGAACACACCTTAATGGATGTGGATGAAAAATTCCTCAAATGGGATGGACGGCCATTTTATCCGGGCGAAATTGTTGAAAAAGTGAAATCTTTAACCTCTTAATATGCCGATTGAACTTACCAGCCTTGAATCGAAACAGTTCCCGAACTGGTGTCCGGGATGTGGGGATTTTGGGATTTGGATGGCGATTAAGCAGGCCATGATTAAGTTGGATATTCCGCAGGAGGAGTATGTGTTGGTTTCGGGGATTGGATGTGGATCGAAGATGCCACATTGGATCAAGACGTTTGGATTGCATACATTGCATGGGCGGCCTGCTCCTGTTGCGAGTGGGGTCAAACTCGCGAATCATAAACTTACGGTGATTATTGTGGGAGGTGATGGCGATGGTTATGGGATTGGCATGGGCCACTTTATTCATCTGATGAGGCGGAATTATAATGTTCTTTATCTTATTCAAAACAATCAAGTTTATGGACTGACTACTGGGCAAACTTCCCCGACTACAGACGAGGGTTATTGTTCAATTTCGACTCCGCATGGTGCTCTCGAGGCGCCAGTGAATCCCATGGCGCTTTCGGTTTCGGCTGGAGCGACTTGGGTGGGACGTTCGTTTAGTGGTGATATTCCGCACCTCACGGATATGATCGTTCAAGGAGTGAAGCATAAGGGCACTGCGATCCTTGATATTTTGCAGCCTTGCGTGACTTTTAATAAGAAAAATACGTATCAATGGTATCAGGAAAGGGTGCACAAATTGGGCGAGAGTGAGAATGGCGAGGCGCACGATGTGACGAGTAAGGAAGCGGCATTCAGTGCATCACAAATGTGGGAGGATCGGATCAATATTGGCGTTTATTATAAGGAGGAACGACCGACTTACGAAGATCAACTCCCGCAGCTCAAAAATGGACCACTTGTCGAACAGTCCATTGAAAAGGTGGATGTGGAAGAACTACTTGATCGGCTTAGGTGATTCCTGCACAATTGGGAATTCT